>NZ_CP076668.1:995000-1326666 GCF_018968705.1 Pseudomonas lijiangensis | reverse complement strand
GATGCTCAAGAACCATGAATGCGATGTGCTGATCACGGACTTCATGATGCCTGCCGAACGGCAGAACGATGGCCTGCGCCTGCTGCAGCGCATTCATCGCGACTTCCCGCAACTGCCGGTTATCGTGGTGACAACATTGAGCAATCCGGGACTGTTCCAGGCGATGCTGGCGCTCAATGTAAAAGGGTTACTGAGCAAGGCCAGCGTGGCGAGCGAGTTGCCTGCCGCCATCAGGAGTATCCGCCGACAGGAAGTGTTCATGGCCGACTCGGTACACCGGGTTTTGCTGGAGGCCGGGGATCATGGAACTGACAGACTGAAGCCGCTCGAACAATTGTCACCCAGGGAGCTGGAAGTCGTTCGCCTGCTTGCAGCCGGAAACACCGTCGGTGAAATTGCCACGCAACTGAACCGCAGCAAGCAGACCGTCAGTGCCCAGAAAGTCAGCGCCATGCGCAAGCTGGGTCTGGGCAACGAGGCAGCACTGTTCATTTATCTGCAGGAACATGGACTGTCCTGACCCGCCGTCTTGCGGACTACCGCCTGCGGCTTGTTCCTCTTGCGCTCGGCAAGCCAGCTCAGCAGGTCTGCCGCACTCAACGGCCGAGAAATGAAATAGCCCTGAATGGCAGGGGTTTCCAGCACCATCAGGCTGTGAAAGTCATCGATGGTTTCCACACCTTCCACCACAACGTCCATCGACAGTCGGCGAGCCATGAACATCGCCCCGGCGACGACAGCCGACTTGCGAGCGTCGTCCGCCATGCCTCGCACAAACTCGGTCGGGATTTTCAGCTCACAGAACGGGAGCTGTAACAGACGCTGGATGTTCGATGCTCCCATCCCGAAGTCATCGATGGACAACTTGCAGCCCAGCATGCGCAAACGCAGCAGCGCCTCAAGTTGCCAGTCCTGAGGTTCCATGGCGTCATGCTCGAGCACTTCCAGGGTCAGGATGCTTGCCGGTAGCTCATACAGGGCCAGAAGCCCTGTGATTCGCGTAGCAAAGTCCGTCTGCTCGAGTACCTGCGGTGCAATATTCACGGCCACTGGCAACGCCTCACCCTCCCGGAACCTGACATCGGCAGACAATTGCAAAGCCAGTTCAAGCACTCGCCAGGTCAACGACACGACCAGTCCTTCGCTTTCAATCACCGACATGAAACTGCCGGGTGCCAACAGGCCATGCACGGGATGCTGCCAGCGGACAAGCGCCTCGACGCCCAGCACATCACCATCGAGACTGACCTTGGGTTGAAAGTAGGCGAACCACTGCTCGGCCAGTGACAGCGTATCCAGGTTGCCATCGCCGGCTTGCGGACCAAGCAATTGCCCGGCACAGAAAACATGTTGAGGCTTCGATGCACCTTGAGCCGGAGTGTGGGGCAAGTGCCCATATGCCTGGAGCAAATCGTACAACCGGGCTGCCGAAGCCGGCTTCTGCAAGCCTCCCAATACCTCAAGCCCCTGGCTGCGGGCCAATTGAACCACGCCATCGAGCACCGACTTCGAAGCACTGCTGAGAATGATCAGCGCACGGGCCTGGCCACTTCGAGCCAGATGAGCGATCAAATCCAGGCCATCCGCACCATCCATCTGCAGATCACAGATGGCGATATCGACCCCTCCCCGATTGAGCAACGACTGCCGGGCCGCTTCGACGCTGTCTGCGGCCAACACCTGGAACACCTGATTGGCATTGAGCATCTGATGCAGAGCCATCAATTGAAAAGGGTTGTCTTCAAGGATCAGAACTTTGAGAGCGCGCATGGTCATTTTCCAGATCACATCGAGGTGAAAGTGACCTTACTCTAGAGGGCCGATCGCACGTGCCCCATAAGACAAGTCCTAAAAATCAGGGCACCTGCACCAACTGCAATTCAATATCCGCTCGCAGGTTTTCGATGGATGCATCCAGCACCGGCCAGTGTTCGCTCAAGGTCGAACCGGACTCACTCTTCACACTGGCGTCGAGCGAGGCGCAGGCCTTGGCCAGCGGTACGGCATCCACAAGACAGGCGGCGCCCTTCAGGCGATGAAGCGAAGCACTCAGGGTCTTCCAGTCATGGGCACCGACCGCAGGCTGCATGACCTCACGCTCATGACGCAGGTTTTTCCATAACTCTCCCAGCAGGCGCTGTATCTGCTCATCATTGGCCTGGGTCATGCGCCGCAAGGTATGGATATCGAATGTCTGCTCGCGGACAACCTCTGCCAGCTTCATCGACAATCGCTCCAGAGACAGCGGCTTGACCAGCAACCCATCCATGCCGATGCGCCTGCAGCGCTCACCTTCGTCCGTCATCGCATTGGCCGTACAGCCAATGACCGGACAACGTGCACGCTTTTCCTGCCCTTCGATAGTGCGGATAGCTTCAGTCAGTGCGTAGCCGGTAATGCCCGGCATGTTGCAGTCCGTGATGACCGCATCGAATGCGCCCTCGCGCCACAGAGTCAGAGCCTGGGCACCGCCTTCGGCGGGTACGACCTGATGGCCGAGAAACTCCAGTTGCTGGGTCAGCACCAGACGATTGGCTGACATATCGTCTACCACCAGCAGATGCAGACTCCGCTCCCCCACACTGCGGCCTTGCTGGCGGGGCTCACTCTGCACACTCGTCAGGCGTTTCACTCTGGCAAGGGGCACATTGACGGTCACTCGGGTGCCCTGCCCCGGTTCACTGTGCAGGCTGATGTCGCCATTCATCAGTTCCACAAGCTGTCGGCAGATGCTCAACCCCAGCCCGGTGCCGCCGTAGCGGGCTGCAATATCGTCACTGGCCTGAATGAAGGGCTGGAAGATCTGCTCCTGGCGATGGGGATCGATACCTGTCCCGCTGTCCTGGACGCTGATGTGGATTCGCGACGACTCGCCGTGTTCTTCAAGCACGCCGACGGTAATCACCACCGAACCCTGCTGTGTGAATTTCAGGGCATTGCCCAGCACGTTGTGCATCACCTGGCGCAGACGTAACGGGTCGAGCCAGTAGTCGCCATGGGCCTGTTCTGCAAACTCCAGTTTCAGCGCTATGCCTTTCTGCGCGGCCTGGGCCGAGAACAGTTGAACAATGCCTTCGAAAAACGAGTGAAGCCCGGTCACGGACAGCGACAGTTGCATACCGCCCGCCTCGATCCTCGCCAGATCAAGGCTGTCGCCAATCAGGGCGACAAGCTCCCTGGCCGACCGACACGCCACCTGCACACCTTGAGAAGGCGTCTCGCCACGGCGCAATGCCTGTTCACACTCCAGCTCCAGCAGACCGATGATGGCGCCCATGGGCGTACGAATCTCGTGACTCATGCTGGCCAGAAAAGCACTCTTGGCTTCACTGGCCTGATCCGCATGGCGAAGCGCTTCCTCAAGCCTCGCCTCCAGCCGTTTGCGCTCAGTGATATCGACCCAGCCACCCAGCAGTCCCTGCAACTGACCATCGGCACCAAAGAAAGGAACGGTCCAGTGCCATGCATCGACCTGCCTGCCAGACAGCTCCATGGTCCTGTCGGCGAATATCGGGCACCTGGTTTCCAGAAGCCTGAGATAGTCGGCATGCATCTGCTCGGACACCGAACGTGGAATCAGGTCGATATCGATCAGGCGGCGACCGTTCATTTGCTCGAAGCTGATCCCGAAGCTTTCTTCATAGCTGCGGTTGCAGGAGATAAGCCGCCCCTTGAGGTCGCGGACATAAATAGGATTGGGGATGCCATCGAACAGCGCATGCTTGAAGGCCAACTGGTCGTTGAGCTGTCGCTCGGCCTTGAGACGCTGGCGAATCTGTACCTTGAGGCGGCTGCTCCATGCCAGAGATACCACACCGAGCAACAGGGCAAGCATCACCCACCAGAACACCCATTGTGGAATCCGGCTCCAGATCGACGGCTGAGGCAGGACAGAGCCCAGCCACTTCATGCGGATGGAGCGCATCTCGGCTACCGGAAACGCCTCCAGTGCCTTGTTCAGGATGCTGAGCAATTCGGGTTGCGACTTGATCACCGAAAACTGATCGGGAGACCATTTGCCGTCGACACCGCGCGCCACTTTCAAACTGCCGGGCGGAAAGAGATAGGCACCCGCTTCGTTCTGGATCGTGGCATCGGCCTGCCCGGTTTCCACCAGCTTGCGTGCATCGGCATAAGTGGGGACCCGTCGAAGCTGGATGTTCGGGAAATTGCGCTGGATCTCCTCCTCCAGCGCATGCCTGGCTGGCAATGCCAGTACTCGCCCGGACAGGCTGCTGAGGGACACTTGCGAAGAGCTGTCGGAGCGCACCACAAAGACCCAGCTATTGCCACCGAACGAATAGGTGAAATCCAGAAACTGCCTGCGCTCGGCATTTTCGGCCAGGGTTGTATTCATCTCGGCCTCTGCGGCCTTCAACACCTCAATGCTTTCCTGGGTTGAGGGCACTTCCTTGTGAACGAACTGCAGGCCGGTCATGCGCGAGATGCGCGCCAGCACATCGATATTGAGGCCGACCCAATTGCCGTTGTTGTCCTTGTAGATATAGGGCGGATGCTGGGTGGTCGAGACCGTTACGCTGGGGTGCTTGGCAACCCAGCGTCTTTCCGCGCCAGAGAGCGTGATACGTTGCCCGACCACATCGGCTCCCAGCCCCTGGGTCCATCGCCCCAATACTTCACGCCCCACGGAGGGGTCGAGACTGCTCAATGCCCGGTTTATCAGACTCAACAACCGCTGTTCGTCCTGGCGCACGGCAAACGCAAAACCTACTGACGGCAATGCGCTTTCGAACTTGACCTGCAAGCCCAGGTAAGGCCGCAAGGCATTGTAGGAACGCACGATCACTTCATTGCCGATAAAGGCGTCGACCTCACCCTGGCTCAAGGCCTCAAGGGCGCTGTAGAGGTTGGGAGCGATAATGATTTCGCTGTCGGGATAGGTGGCATGAACGGTTTTCGAGTCGGCATATCCGTCGAGCAATACGACTTTTTTACCTTCCAGCCTGCGCGACGGGACCGGATCACTGCCTCGTGTGACCACTACCGAATGATCGGGCATGTAGACGCTGGAGAATTCCAGGCCCTTCACCCCGCGCTCGAAACCGTTGGCGCTGGTAACAATATCGATGGCGCCGCTGCGCAGTGCGGCAATGGCATGCTCGCGCTCGGCAAAACCGGTCACCTGGATCGGCATGTTCAGCTTGTCCCCGATCAGACTCAGGTAATCGGCGCTGATGCCCTGATAGCGATTACGGTCGCTGGTGATATCCACAGGCTCGTAGTCGGCAATGGCGATGCCGACCCGCAAGACCTTGCGCTGGTCCAGCCACTGGCGATCCGCATCCTCCAGACGCAGATCCTCCAGCACCACAAAAGGTGCGCTCAGCGTAAAAGGCAGACTCTGTGCTGCACCCGCCATCTGGCCGAGACACAGCAACAGCAGGAATAAAATCGTGCGCCCTGCACGTTCAATGATCAGGTTGCCGGTCACCCTGACCAGACCTTGCATACTTGCCCGTTTCACAACAACTGACTCATCCGTAGAAACTCGAAAACCTCCAAAGTTTGGCACGGGAAAACGAGAAGGCCCGCCAAGTGGCGGGCCCTAAGTTGTTACACAACGATTCGGTTATAACGGTTTTCCGCGGTTACCGTGCTGGCTGACAAAGGCCTGCATGGCTTTGAGGTCATTTGGCAAAACAGTGCAGCGCTCGTCGCGCTCGAACAAATCAGACAAATGTGCAGGTAGCTCAAGCGCTTTTCCTACGCCTGCCTTCTCCACTGCCTCAGGGAATTTGACCGGATGGGCGGTGCCCAGGATCACCATTGGCGTGTCGAGGCTACGACGGCACTCGCGAGCGGCCTTGACGCCGATTGCGGTGTGCGGATCCAGCACTTCACCGGTGCGCGCGAACACTTCGGCGATGGTTTCGCAGGTCTGCTCGTCGCTGACCGCCAGCGAGTCGAACAGCTTGCGTGTTTCGGTCCAGCGATCTTCATCGACGCTGAAACCGCCACCCTGCTTGAAGGTGTCCATCAGACCGGCAATGGCTGCACCACTGCGACCATGCATATCGAACAGCAGACGCTCGAAGTTCGACGACACCATGATGTCCATCGAAGGCGACAGTGTGGCGTGCAGGGTTTCCTTGACGTACTGATTGCCGCTCATGAAGCGGTGCAGGATGTCGTTGCGGTTGGTGGCGACGATCAGTTGATTGACCGGCAGGCCCATGTTGCGTGCCAGGTAACCGGCGAAGATGTCGCCGAAGTTGCCGGTAGGCACGGAGAACGATACCGAACGTGCCGGGCCGCCCAACTGCAGGGCCGCGTGGAAGTAGTAGACGATCTGGGCCATGATCCGCGCCCAGTTGATCGAGTTGACCGCTACCAGACGGGTGCCCTTGAGGAAGCCCTGGTCGGCGAAGCTGGCCTTGACCATTTCCTGGCAGTCGTCGAAGTTGCCTTCGATGGCGATGTTGTGGATGTTGTCGCCGAAGATGGTGGTCATCTGGCGGCGCTGAACGTCCGAAACACGCTTGTTGGGGTGCAGGATGAAGATATCGACGTTGTCGCAACGACGGCAGCCTTCAATCGCCGCAGAGCCGGTATCACCGGAAGTGGCACCGATGATGACCACACGCTCGCCACGCTTGGCCAGCACGTAATCCAGCAGACGACCGAGCAATTGCAGGGCGAAGTCCTTGAACGCCAGGGTCGGGCCGTGAAACAGCTCAAGTACCCACTCGTTGCCGTCCAGCTGACGCAGCGGCGCAACCGAACTGTGGGCGAATACGCCGTAGGTTTCTTCGAGGATCTTCTTGAAGTCTGCATCCGGGATGCTGCCATCCACGAAGGGACGCATCACCCGGAAAGCCAGTTCGTGATACGGAAGGCCCGCCCAGGAAGCGATTTCTTCCTGAGTGAAACGTGGCAGGTTTTCCGGCACGTACAGGCCGCCATCGCTGGCGAGGCCTGCAAGCAACACATCTTCAAAATTCAACGCAGGCGCTTGGCCGCGGGTACTGATGTAGCGCATTTTTTCAAACCTTTGGTTTGAGCTGCAAGCTTCAAGCGACAAGCTACAAGCAAGAGCACACGGGCTTCTGACTTGCAGCTTGCAGCTTGTTACTTGCCGCTATCAATTAATTCAGATGTTCAACACGAATCCGCACAACAGGACCCACCACATCCTGCAAGGCTTCAAGCGCCGTAATCGCATCGTTCATGCGCTGCTCGCGTACGCGGTGCGTCAGCAGAATCATCGGAACCAGGCCGTCCTGTTCTTCGACTTCCTTCTGCATGATCGATTCAATATTGATGCCGCGTTCGGACAGGATGCTTGCAACCTGCGCCAGCACGCCCGGATGATCCTTGGCCTGGATGCGCAGGTAATAGGCACTTTCGCACGCCTCGATCGGCAGGATCGGGTGAGCGGACAGCGAATCCGGCTGGAACGCCAGGTGAGGTACGCGATTCTCGGGGTCGGAAGTCATGGCACGCACGACGTCCACCAGATCCGCCACCACGGAAGAAGCCGTTGGCTCCATGCCGGCGCCAGCACCGTAGAACAGGGTCGAACCCGAAGCATCGCCATTGACCATGACCGCGTTCATCACGCCATTGACGTTGGCGATCAGGCGATCGGCCGGGATCAGCGTCGGGTGTACACGCAACTCGATACCCTGCTCCGTGCTGCGGGCAACACCCAGGTGCTTGATGCGATAGCCAAGGGCTTCGGCGTAGTTCACGTCGGCAGTGGTCAGCTTGGTGATGCCTTCGGTGTAGGCCTTGTCGAACTGCAACGGGATACCGAATGCAATGGAAGCCAGAATCGTCAGCTTGTGGGCGGCGTCGATGCCTTCTACGTCGAAGGTCGGATCGGCTTCGGCGTAACCCAGGGCCTGGGCTTCTGCCAGGACGTCCGGGAAAGTACGGCCTTTCTCGCGCATTTCGGTGAGGATGAAGTTACCGGTGCCGTTGATGATCCCGGCCACCCAGTTGATACGGTTGGCCGACAGGCCTTCACGGATGGCCTTGATGACCGGGATACCGCCCGCAACAGCGGCTTCGAACGCCACGATCACGCCCTTCTCACGGGCCTTGGCGAAGATTTCATTGCCATGTACCGCGATCAGCGCCTTGTTGGCGGTCACCACGTGCTTGCCGTTTTCGATGGCCTTGAGCACCAGCTCACGGGCGACGGTGTAGCCACCGATCAGCTCGACGACGATATCGATTTCAGGATTTTCCGCCACGGCGAATACGTCGCTGGTGGTGGGTGTACCGGTAATCTGGCAGTTGGGGTTTGGTGTACGAACCGCAATTTGCGCAACTTCGATTCCACGCCCGGCACGGCGGGCAATCTCCTCGGCGTTACGCTGAAGTACGTTAAAGGTACCGCCACCGACAGTACCCAGCCCACAGATGCCTACTTTGACCGGTTTCACTGATGAACTCCCCGAAAAACGGCCGCCCCGAAGTCGGCCGTGGAAAACAGCCGCATGTCACCATGCGACTCCAATTTTTTAGCGGGATGACGGCAAGGCGTCACCCCATGCCCATGAGGCGTCCTGACGATGCAGGATTTATTTGGCACCCAGCGCCAGCTTGGCAATCTGGGCAGCCGGCTGATAACCAGGAATCAGCTGGCCATCAGCCAGAACAATGGCCGGCGTACCGTTCACGCCAATCGACTGGCCCATTGCAAACTGTTTGGTCACCGGGTTCTCGCACTTCGGCGCCTTGATGTCCTTGCCATCGACCATGCGGTCCATGGCGTCCTTGCGATCCTTGGAGCACCAGACCGCTTGGAGTTGCTGGTCGCCCGGCGAGCCCAGACCCTGACGCGGGAAAGCCAGGTAGCGAACTTCGATACCCATCTTGTTCAACTGACCCACTTCCTCATGCAGCTTGTGGCAATACGGGCAGGTGGTGTCGGTGAAAACGGTGATGTGCGACTTGGTTTCGCCAATGGCCGGATAAACCACCATCTCGGCGGCTGGAACGCCATTGATGGTCTTCGAGATCGCCTGACGCTCGGTCTTCTCGGTCAGGTTGACCGGCTTGCCGTCCTGGATCTGGAACAGGTAACCCTGCACCACGAACTGACCGTCGGCACTGGCATAAAGAACGCGGCCGCCCTTGAGTTTGACTTCATAGAGGCCATTGAGCGGGCTGGCTGCAATGCTTTCTACAGGCAGCTCCAGTTGAAGCGATTCAAGCGTCTTGCGAATGGCTTGATCGGGTACTGCATCGGCCACGGCAAAGGCACTGAAAGAGCCGGCCAGAGCAACAATGGCGGCAGCAAAAATATGAGGCAAGCGCATGAAAACTCCTATAGCGGCGGACAGACCGGCGGCGCTGAAAACCACTGACGCCGACTTCAGTCTGTGAAACCGCCAAAGCCTATCACATAAGGCCTGTAACACCGACCCGGACAAACGTAACTTAAATCAGGATCAGCCCCGCGGATGGTGCCTGGCATGCATCTCTTGCAAGCGAGCACGGGCAACATGGGTGTAAATCTGTGTCGTGGACAGATCACTGTGGCCCAGCAACATCTGGACGACCCGCAAGTCGGCACCATGATTGAGCAAATGAGTGGCAAAGGCATGACGCAAGGTATGAGGCGACAGTGACTTGCTGATACCCGCGACCGCTGCCTGATGCTTGATGCGATGCCAGAAGGTCTGCCGCGTCATTTGCTCACCACGCAGGCTGGGAAACAGAACATCACTGGGACGTCCACCCAGCAGCTCGTCCCGAGCACTGCGCATGTACCGCTCGACCCAGACAATAGCCTCTTCTCCCATGGGCACCAACCTTTCCTTACTGCCCTTGCCCATGATTCTCAGGACACCCTGACGCAGATTGACCTGCTCCAGAGTCAGGCTGATGAGTTCAGTGACCCGCAGGCCACAGGCATAAAGCACCTCCAGCATCGCCCGGTCACGCTCACCGATCGGCTCGCTCAGATCAGGTGCTGCCAGCAGGGCTTCCACATCGGCTTCGGACAGGGATTTAGGCAGTGGCTTGCCCAGTTGCGGCATATCGATCAGTAACGTCGGATCGACAGCAATCAGCCGCTCGCGCAGCAGGTAGCGATAGAAACCACGGGCTCCGGACAGAAAACGGGCCGTCGAACGGGGCTTGTAGCCCTGATCCATTCGCCAGGACAGGTGATCGAGAATCACATCACGCCCGGCTTCGATCAGATCAACGTTGCACTCCTGCAGCCAGCCATTGAACAGGGCCAGGTCACTGCGATAAGAATCACGGGTGTTATCGGACAAACCTTTTTCCAGCCAGAGCGCATCCAGAAAACGGTCGATCAGTGGGTGGTCGATAGCAGACATTTTCACTCGTAAGCAGTGTGGCGACAGATGAGTTGCATGATGAAACGACAGACAACAAAAAAGCAGCCCGAAGGCTGCTTTTTTTATGCATCGAAAGACTGTATCAGGACAGTTTTTCTTTGATGCGAGCTGCTTTACCGGACAGGTCACGCAGGTAGTACAGTTTGGCCTTGCGAACGTCGCCGCGACGTTTCACAGCCAGGCTGTCGATTTGCGGGCTGTAGGTCTGGAAAGTACGCTCAACGCCAACACCGTTGGAGATTTTACGAACAGTGAAAGCACTGTTCACGCCACGGTTACGCTTGGCAATTACAACGCCTTCGAACGCTTGCAGACGCGCGCGATCGCCTTCCTTTACTTTCACCTGAACGACGATGGTATCGCCTGGGGCAAAGGTAGGGATTTCTTTGGTCATCTGCTCTGCTTCGAGGGCAAGAATGATTTTGTTAGTCATGCTGGTGCTCCTAAGGTAATCCGTCTGGATCGACCATCGATACGTTAACTATCGTCCCGCTCGCGGATGTATTCCGCCAGCAGCTTCTTCTCTTCTCCAGAAAGCGAGCGGCTTTCCAGAAGATCGGCGCGTCGTTCATAGGTCCGCCCAAGGGACTGCTGTAAACGCCAACGCCGGATGTGCGCGTGATTGCCACTTAGCAACACGTCGGGAACACGCTGATCCGCATACACCTCAGGTCGGGTGTAGTGCGGGCAATCCAGCAGACCGTCCGTGAAGGAATCTTCCTCCGCGGAGTCCACATGCCCTAAAGCTCCAGGCAGCAGTCGCGTAACCGCGTCGATCAGCACCATCGCCGGTAGCTCGCCACCGGACAATACATAGTCGCCAATCGACCACTCTTCATCGACATGAGCCTCAATAAAACGCTCGTCAATGCCTTCATAACGACCGGCGATGAGGATAATCGCTTCCTCCTGCGCCAGTTCGCGCACCGCAGACTGATTCAGCTTGCGGCCTTGTGGCGACAGGTAAATTACCTTCGCCGCATCCCCTGCAGCCTGCCTGGCCTGAACCAGAGCATCCTCAAGAGGCTTGATCTTCATCACCATGCCCGGACCACCGCCAAATGGGCGATCATCCACAGTGTGATGACGATCAGTGGTGTAGTCCCGCGGATTCCAACAAGTGAGCTGCAAGAGCCCCTGTTTCACCGCACGGCTGGTAATGCCGTATTCGCTGATGGCGGAAAACATCTCCGGGAACAAACTGATGACTTCTATGCGTAGGCTAGCCATGGCATTCAGAAGTCCGCATCCCAATCCACCTTCATCTCGCCGGCGTCAAGGTCGATTGCCAGCACGCATTGCTCCGTATAGGGCAACAGACGCTCGCGATCATCCAGACTGCCCGCGCAGGGCTTGACCACCATTACATCGTTCGAGCCGGTTTCAAGCAGGTGATCGATCTTGCCGAGCAATTGCCCGAGCGTGTCGATGACCTTCAGGCCTTCAAGCTGGTACCAGTAGTACTCGCCATCGTCCAGATCAGGGAACAGGCTACGCTGCACGCAGATTTCGCAACCGGACAGAAGACGAGCTTCGTCGCGATCATCGAGACCCTTGAGCTTTGCGACCAGAAACTTGCCTTGCAAGCGTCCGCTGACCAGCTCTACCTGTTTTTCCACCCGCCCTTCGCGCCGCAGCGTCCAGGTCGTGTAGTCCAGCAGGTTATCAATCGGATCCGTAAAGGAATAAACCTTCACTTCGCCGCGAACGCCATGAACCGAGAAAATCTTGCCTATGACGATCAGATCGTCGGCAGATGCAGGCGTCGCATTCATAGGTTTCAGGCCGCGGCCTTGGCCTTGTTGTGCTCTTTGATCAACTGGGCAACGCGCTCGGAAGTCTGAGCGCCAACGCCCAGCCAGTAGTTCAGGCGTTCTTCGTTGACGGACAGACGAACTTCCTGACCACGAGCAATCGGGTTGAAGAAACCGATTTGTTCTTTGTGGGAACCGTCACGAGCGTTGCGGCTGTCGGTTACGGTCAGGTGGTAAAACGGGCGCTTTTTGGAGCCGCCAAGGGCAAGACGGATGGTTAGCATTGAACATCGTTCCTGTAGTCGGTGCTGCAAATCTAAGATGCACAGCGGGCATGGGTGCCCGAAAGGCCGCATATTCTAAGGAATATCCCGACTTTTGCAAATGACTTTTTCCGGCGCAGGCCGGCGTGCCATCCAGATTTGCAATGAAACTGTCGTGAGACAGCAGGTTGAGTCCCGCATGACGCGGGATTGCTGGAGGCCAGGCCTCCAGAATTGAATGCGCGCAAAGCCTCTTGCGCGCGACGCAATCACATTTTTGGCATGCCGCCGCCAGGGAACATTCCACCCATGCCGCGCATCATTTTTGCCATACCGCCCTTGGCGGAGAATTTCTTCATCATCTTCTGCATCTGCTTGTGCTGCTTGATCAGACGCCCGATGTCCTGAACCTGGGTGCCCGAACCGATGGCGATACGGCGCTTGCGCGAACCGCTGATCAGATCCGGGTCGCGACGCTCGGCCGGCGTCATCGAATTGATGATGGCTTCCATCTGCTTGAACTGCTTCTCGGCCACGCCCTGGGCATTGCCCATCTGCGAGAGGTTCATGCCACCGATGCTGGGCAGTTTGTCCATAAGGCCGCCAAGGCCGCCCATGTTCTTCATCTGTTGCAGCTGATCGCGGAAATCTTCGAGGTCGAAGCCCTTGCCCTTCTTGAGCTTCTTGGCCAGCTTGTCGGCTTTCTCTTTATCCAGAGTCTGCTCGGCCTGCTCGATCAGGCTGAGGACGTCGCCCATGCCGAGAATTCGCGACGCGATACGATCGGGGTGGAACGGCTCCAGAGCTTCGCTCTTCTCGCCCATACCGATGAACTTGATCGGCTTGCCGGTAATCGCACGCACCGACAACGCAGCACCGCCGCGAGCATCGCCATCGACCTTGGTGAGCACCACACCGGTCAGCGGCAGCGCATCGCCGAACGCCTTGGCGGTATTGGCCGCATCCTGACCGGTCATGGCATCGACCACGAACAGGGTTTCAGCCGGTTTCACCTCGGCATGCAACGCCTGGATCTCGGTCATCATCTCGGCATCGACGTGCAGGCGACCTGCGGTGTCGACGATCACGACATCGATGAACTTGAGCCTGGCTTCGCGAATGGCAGCCTGGGCAATGTCCACAGGCTTCTGGCTGATATCGGAAGCGAAGAACGTCACGCCGATATCGTTGGCCAGGGTTTCAAGCTGCTTGATGGCCGCGGGACGATAGACGTCCACCGACACGACCATCACGGTTTTCTTCTTGCGCTCTTTAAGGAAGCGAGCAAGTTTGCCAGCAGTGGTGGTTTTACCCGCACCCTGCAGACCGGCCATCAACACGACCGCCGGAGGCGTGACGTTGAGCACCAGGTCTTCGTTGGCCGCGCCCATCAGGCTTTCGAGTTCGGCCTGAACGATCTTCACGAACGCCTGACCCGGTGTCAGGCTGCGCGACACCTCGGTGCCGACGGCACGTTCCTTGACGCTATTGACGAAGTCCTTGACCACCGGCAGGGCGACATCGGCTTCGAGCAAAGCCATGCGCACTTCGCGCAGGGTATCTTTGATGTTGTCCTCGGTCAGCTTGGCCTTGCCAGTTACGTGGCGCAGCGTCTGCGAGAGGCGGTCGGTAAGGTTTTCAAACATGCGCGATCCTTTCAGGCTCTGGTCGAACCCCGGTTGATGCGGCCCGGCCCGCAATAAAATGGCGCTCGGCGAGCCTTCGGCTTGAGCTGGTCGCGGATTATAGCGAAGACTCCGCTGAACTGACACCACGCTGACTGCTTATGTAGTCTTTCGTGAAATGTCGGTTCTATGCCAAACTCAGCGTCTTTCGGGCTCGTCCTTCAGGATCTATGTTCCCTCTAACACCCAGTCTGCTTTCAAGCCTCGCCGCCGCAAGCCTCTATGCCGCTGCGACCGTCTATCAGGGCGTACGCCTGAATCAGACCGCCAAACCCGACAAGCGGCTGCTTG
Organism: Pseudomonas lijiangensis; assembly: GCF_018968705.1. Lineage (NCBI taxonomy): Bacteria > Pseudomonadati > Pseudomonadota > Gammaproteobacteria > Pseudomonadales > Pseudomonadaceae > Pseudomonas > Pseudomonas lijiangensis. The sequence goes on along the minus strand of NZ_CP076668.1, from coordinate 1,312,333 downwards.
TACTGCTCGGCACCCTGGCCGTCATTGCCCATGCCATCGGCCTTTATTCCCAACTGATGCGCCCGGCAGGCCTGGGTCTGGACTTTTTCAACTCCGCCAGTCTGATCGCCGTGTCAGTCATCGCCCTGACCCTGATCGCCACCACGCGAATTCCCGTGGAAAACCTGCTGGTGCTGCTGTTCCCGCTGGGCATGATCACCACCCTGCTGGCCCAGTACGCCCCAAGCGGCACCGTGCAGCCGATCATTGAAGAACCGGGCATTCTCAGCCACATCCTGCTTTCCATCCTGGCGTACGGCATGTTCACCATCGCGGTGTTCCAGGCGCTGCTGTTGCTATTGCAGGATCATCAGCTCAAGAACAAGCATCCTTCGGGGCTGATCAAGAACTTCCCGCCCCTGCAAACCATGGAAAGCCTGCTGTTCGGCTTCCTCTGGGCCGGCTGGACCCTGCTGTCGCTGTCGCTGATTTCCGGCTGGGTGTTCGTCGAGAACCTGTTTGCCCAGCACCTGGTACACAAGACCCTGCTCGCCTGTCTGGCCTGGGTCGTGTTCAGTGTTCTGCTGTGGGGTCGCAACCGTCTCGGCTGGCGTGGGCACAAAGCCATTCGCTGGACGCTGGGCGGCTTCTGCCTGCTGATGCTGGCCTACTTCGGCAGCAAGCTGGTACGTGAATTCATTCTGCATATCTGACGGGCGTCGATCATGGATAATCTGCCCCTCGGCCCACTTCTGGGTGTGCTGACCCTGCTGATGCTCTGGTCCGGTCTGCTGACCGCAGTCGAGACCGCCCATCATCTGCTCAAGACCTTGCGTGTCGGCAAACGCCCCAACGAAGCCGCGGCCTTTCCCGAACTGGCTTTCGAGCTCAACAGCCTGATCCTGAGCAATACGCTGATCAAGACCCTGATCACCGTCATCGCCACACTGGTTGCCGTCAATAGCTGGCTATATAACGGCCCGACTGTCGCGTGGCTCATCACCGCTGCAGCCATGCTGGTCTTTGCCGAACTGATCCCGCGCCGCCTTGCAGCCCGCTACCCTGTCGCCACGCTATTGCTGGGCAACGGCACACTGCGCATCCCGATGAAGATCGTCTGGCCGCTGGCCTGCGTTTTCAGCGCGATTGCCAAATACCTGCTGCGCCTTTTCGGCGTTCGCAAAGTGACAGGCCTGGATCATGATCTGGATGATACGCTCCAGAAATCCGGCCATGACGGCGTACAGGAACATCATCCACGGGCCAATGTGCTGTCGGGCATCCACGCCCTGGACAGCATCACGGTCAATGACATTCTGATACCACGCAACGAAGTGGACGGCGTCAACCTCGACGACCCCATCGAACAGATCATCGAACGCCTGATCATTTCCCGACACACTCGCCTGCCGGTCTATCACAACGATATCAATCAGGTGCAGGGCATCCTCAATACCCGTCAAATCAGCCATCTGCTGCCCAAGGCCGAGCTGACCAAGGAACAATTGCTGGCTGTCTGCTACGAGCCTTACTTCGTGCCCGAAAGCACGCCACTGCAGTTGCAACTGCTGAACTTCCACAAGCAGCAGCGTCGGCTGGGCGTGGTGGTGGACGAATATGGCGAAGTGCTCGGCATCGTCAGCCTGGAAGACATTCTTGAAGAGATCGTCGGCGAATTCGAGAACGAGCAGAGCCTCAACAATCCTCACGTCACCCGTCAGGCGGACGGGCGCCTTGAAGTGGAAGGCGCGGCCTCGATTCGCGACCTGAACAAGAGCCTGGGCTGGCACCTGCCTTCCGACGGCCCCAAGACCCTGAATGGCCTGGTCACCGAAGCCCTGGAAACCATCCCCGAAGGTCCGGTCTGCCTGAAAATCGGCCCTTACCGGCTGGAAATCCTGGAAACCGAGGACAATCGCGTGAAGCGGGTCCTGATGTGGCAGAACGCTCCGAGCCTGGTTTTCAAGTAGACATCCCGCGAGATGTTGCCACTTGTTTCGCAAGCGAAGCCCTTCCTATAATCCCTTCGCTTACCCAGCCAGCCGTAGCGCGTGCTACCCGCACCCAGCGCAGACGGCCAGTCATTCAGCCTGAACGACTCGCACCTTTCATGACACGCTCCCATCCACGAGCGCTGCCATTGCCCTCCAGCCCAACCGGGCCACTCTGATCAGCGCTGTGCCCACAATCACAAGAATGAACATTTGCCGCTGCATGCCACACGCAGCAGGCAAGATGACTGTCAGGGATATCCGCATGACCAGCACTGCTACTCTCAGCGAAAACGACGATACCCAAACACCGCCCACCAACTCGCCAACCCGCGTTGCCACTGCCAGTTTCATTGGCACCGCCATCGAGTTCTACGACTTCTACGTCTACGCCACGGCTGCGGCCCTGGTGATCGGGCCGGTGTTCTTTCCACAGACCTCCGGCACCGCACAGATGCTGTCGTCCTTTCTGACCTTCGGCATCGCCTTCCTCGCTCGTCCGCTAGGGTCGGCACTGTTCGGCCATTTCGGCGACCGTATCGGACGCAAGTCGACGCTGGTCGCCTCATTACTGCTGATGGGGGTCTGCACCACCTTGATTGGCGTGCTGCCCGGCTACGCGACCATCGGAGCCTGGGCGCCGATCATTCTCTGCCTGCTGCGTTTCGGCCAGGGCCTGGGGCTTGGCGGCGAATGGGGTGGCGCCGCGCTGCTGGCGACTGAAAATGCGCCCAAAGGCAAACGAGCCTGGTTCGGCATGTTCCCGCAACTGGGGCCATCCATTGGTTTTCTGGCAGCCAACGGCCTGTTTCTGGCATTGGCGCTGACTCTGGACGACGAGCAATTCCGCTCGTGGGGCTGGCGGATTCCCTTCCTGCTCAGCGCCGCACTGGTCATGGTCGGCCTGTATGTACGCCTGAAACTGGAAGAAACACCGGTCTTCGCCAAAGCCATCGCGCGCCATGAAAGGGTCAGGATGCCGATTGTGGAAACCTTCAGCCAGCACTGGAAACCGATGCTGCTGGGTGCCGCCTCGATGGTGGTGTGCTACGCGCTGTTTTATATCTCGACGGTCTTTTCCCTGAGTTATGGGGTATCGACACTGGGCTACAGCCGGGAAACCTTTCTGGGGCTGCTGTGCTTTGCGGTGCTGTTCATGGCGGCGGCCACGCCTCTGTCGGCCTGGGCAAGCGATCGCTTCGGACGCAAGCCGGTGCTGATTGTCGGCGGTGTACTGGCGATTCTCTCGGGTTTTCTCATGGAACCGCTGCTCACCCACGGCACGACCTGGGGCGTTGCGCTGTTCCTGTGTATCGAGCTGTTCCTGATGGGCGTGACCTTCGCCCCCATGGGCGCACTGCTGCCGGAGCTGTTCCCGACCCAGGTGCGTTACACCGGCGCATCGGCAGCCTATAACCTGGGCGGCATTGTCGGCGCTTCAGTCGCACCGTTCTTTGCACAGAAACTGGTGGCCATGGGCGGTTTGAGCTGGGTAGGCGGGTATGTGTCGGCCGCAGCGCTGATCAGCCTGCTGGCTGTGCTGTGCCTGAAAGAGACGCGGGACAGAGAGCTCTGAAGACCCAGTGGGAGCGAATTCATTCGCGAATGAGCGGAGCGCCGCCCGATTCGCTCCCACACAGAGCAGTTACAGGATGACGTTGACCGCCGCCGAAGCACGGGTCGCCTTGGCGCGTGCGGCTTCGATGGACTCGTCACGAGCCAGGGCTACGCCCATGCGGCGCTGGCCGTTCACTTCAGGCTTGCCGAACAGACGCAAAGCCGTATCCGGTTCGGCCAGTGCAGCACCCAGGTTGGCAAAAGCAGTCTTCGTGGACTGGCCTTCAACCAGAATCACCGACGAAGCCGATGGCCCGAACTGACGGATCAACGGTACAGGCAGGCCCAGAATGGCGCGGGCATGCAGTGCGAACTGGGACAGGTCCTGAGAAATCAGGGTTACCAGACCGGTGTCATGGGGGCGCGGCGACACTTCGCTGAACCATACCTGATCGCCCTTGATGAACAGCTCGACACCAAAGATACCGCGACCACCCAAAGCCTCGGTCACTGCCTTGGCAACGCGCTCGGACTCGGCCAGAGCAACCGGGCTCATGGCCTGTGGCTGCCAGGACTCCTGATAGTCGCCCTTCTCCTGGCGATGACCAACCGGCGCACAGAACGTGGTGCCGCCTACATGGCGTACGGTCAGCAGGGTGATTTCGTAATCGAAATCGATAAAGCCTTCAACGATCACGCGGCCCTTGCCGGCACGACCGCCTTCCTGCGCGTAATCCCAGGCCTTCTGGATATCATCGGCGCTCTTGAGCAGGCTCTGGCCCTTGCCCGACGAACTCATGACCGGCTTGACCACACATGGGAAACCCAGATCCAGGACCGCTTTGCTGTAGTCCTCGAAGGTATCGGCAAAGTGATACGGCGACGTCGGCAGCTTGAGCTCTTCGGCAGCAAGGCGACGAATGCCTTCACGGTTCATGGTCAGTTGCGCAGCACGGGCCGTCGGGATGACAGTGAAACCTTCGGACTCAAGCTCGACCAGCGTGGACGTGGCGATGGCTTCGATTTCCGGAACGATGAAGTGCGGCTTCTCGGCCTCGACCACTGCACGCAGCGCAGCGCCGTCCAGCATATTGATCACGTGGCTGCGATGAGCGACCTGCATGGCAGGCGCATCGGCATAACGGTCAACAGCGATCACTTCGACGCCCAGGCGTTGCAGCTCGATCACTACTTCCTTGCCCAGCTCGCCACTGCCGCAGAACAATACGCGAGTCGCGGTAGGCGACAGTGGAGTTCCGATTTGAGTCATCTCAGGTCCTCGTGAAGCAGATATCGATGGCAACCCGCCGTATGCGAGCGACCGCTTTGAAGAAAGGCGCGCAATTTACCACGAAGCCCTGCAAATAGGGGCTCAACCCGGACAAGCGTTCTTGCGGATACGCCAGGCCATGATCAGCCAGACGGCAGTAACGCCCGCGAACTTGGAACCCAGGGCTGTCAGGATCACCGGTGCCGTCAGGGCATCGATCAGGCCGAAAAAGATAAAGGTGTCCAGCGGAATACTCAGGGCCGAACTGATCCACAGGCGATCATGCAGCGGGCGCTTGGTGATGCTGAACACCAGCCAGTCGATGCATTCGGACACCGCGAACGCCGTGGCGCTGGCCAGCGCGATGGCCGGCTCGCTGGTGACGTAGGACAGCAGCAATGCCACCAGCATGGCGAGAATCGCGCCATGGCCGAACCGGGTCTGCACCATATCGCGCAGCACAAACACCAGCCCGCCCCACGCCGACCAGATGATGTCCAGATGTGGCGCGGTGGAAAAGGCGAAATTGATCAGCACGACACTGCCGATGTACGCGATCAGGTAAATCATGGAAAAGATGTCTTGGGAAAAAACGGGCGGCAATGGTAGCAGACATCAGCCCTGTGGGAGGGGCCTTGGCCGCGACAGCCAGTTTGAAGGCGCTGAAAAATGTGTTGTTTGTAAGCAAGTCGTCGCGGCCAAGGCCCCTCCCACTTCATCGCATGTACGCCCTATCCCAACGTCCAGACCACCCCGCTCGCCTTGGCCCGTTCATGGCACAACCCCAGCACCGCACGCCGCTCGTCATTGCTCATGCGGCTCCAGCCAGTAATCTCGCCTACAGTTCGCTGGCAGCCGGTGCAGATATCGTCTTCGTCCAGGGCGCAAATGCTCACGCAGGGCGAACGGACGGGTTTTTCCGGAGTGGATTCAGTGCTCATCAATCTTCCTGCACGGCCAGGTCGCGGGCGTAACGCTGGGCATTGTGGACATAATGCGCGGCGCTGGCTTCAAGCATTTTCTTCTGCACATCGGTGAGTTCGCGCACCACCTTGCCCGGCGAGCCCATCACCAGAGAGCCATCGGGGATGACCTTGCCTTCGCCGATCAGCGAATTGGCGCCGATGATGCAGTATTTGCCGATCTTTGCGCCGTTGAGAATCACCGAGTTGATACCGATCAGGCTGTAATCGTCGACGCTGCAACCGTGCAGCATGACGTTATGGCCAATAGTGACGCCTTTGCCGATGTTCAGCGGCGACCCCATATCGGTGTGCATCACCGTACCATCCTGCACGTTGCTGTTCTCGCCGATATGAATCAGCTCGTTATCGCCCCGCAGCACCGCGTTGAACCAGACGCTCGAGCCGGCCTCCAGCCTGACCTTGCCGATCAGGACCGCATTGGGCGCGACCCAGCTTTGTGGATCGGTCTGGACACGGGAGTCTCCCAAGCGATATTTCATGGTGTTTCCTCTGGCTGATGACCGCACTCACGGGTGCAGTTCGTTATGAATGACGGCTCAGGTGGTGGATCGCTCGGGCGGATGGTGCAGGCTGATTTTCGCGTCATACAACACATTCACCAGTTCGACGATCATGATCGCCGTCAGCCCCCAGATCTTGTATCCGCCATAACGATAGCTGGGTACGTACCAACTGCGACCGTCATAATCGATCCGGTGCGTGTGCTCACGGGTGTCCTGGCGGAAGAACTCCAGAGGCACGCTGAACACCGCCGCGATTTCGGCATCGTTGGGGCGGTATTCGACAAAATCGGGAATCACGCCGACATAAGGCGTGACCTTGATGCCATGTTTGGAGATCAGCGGGCTCAGAGGGCCGACAATCTCGACAAGACCGGGCGGCAGGCCGATTTCTTCCTCCGCCTCGCGCAGGGCCGTGAATACCAGATCGGGATCTTCCGGATCGCGTCGCCCGCCCGGAAACGCCACCTCCCCGCTGTGGGTGGAAAGCCCGCTGGCACGCAAGGTCAGGATCAACTCGGGCTCGTCACTGCGCGTGACCGGCACCAACACCGCCGCCTCGGGGAAACGTCGATCCGACTCAAGAATATCTGGCGTATGACTGCTGACACGCAGAAGTAGCTCATCCAGCATGGGAAATCTCGATCTGTTGCACTCTTGGCATCATGCACCAAAGCGACGAACTGCCCAACCCCTTGCAGGACGGTCATACAATCGCGAGACTTGCAGATCCGCCCTGCCGCAAGCCAGGATAGCGTCTGCTTTAACGGATCGAACGAACCCATGAAATTCTGCAGCCAGTGCGGTAACCCGGTCATCTTGCGCATTCCCGAAGGCGATAGCCGCCTGCGCCATGTATGCGAGCATTGCCACACCATCCATTATCAGAACCCGAATATCGTAGCCGGCTGCCTTGTGACACAAGGTGAAAAGGTCCTGCTGTGCCGCCGCGCCATCGAACCGCGCCTGGGTTTCTGGACCTTGCCGGCCGGCTTCATGGAGAACGGCGAAACCATCGAGCAGGCAGCGCGACGTGAAACCATCGAGGAGGCCTGCGCCACGCTGACCGATCTGCATCTGTATGCACTGATCGACGTGCCGCACATCAATCAGGTGCATGTGTTCTACCGCGCCGAACTGGCGACTCCAGAATTCGCCGCCGGGGTCGAAAGCCTTGAGGTGCAATTATTCGACGAAGCCGACATTCCATGGCAGGACCTGGCTTTCATGACAGTCAGGCGTACCCTAGAATACTTCTTCGCGGACAGACGCCAGCAGGTTTACCCGGTACACACCAGCGCCCTGCCAGCTTCGCGCCCGATCCAGGACACATAAACAATCCGGCACTCAGGTGCCTTCAGGGATACCGCAATGCGTTGGCTGTTCGCTTTCTTCTGCATGTCGTTCGTTCCGCTGTCGCAAGCGGCCTTTACCCAGACCATCGTGCCCAAGGGCAGCGAACAGAAAATCATCGATCACAAGGTCATCAATACCCAGAGCCTTGCCGACAAGAAAATCGACAAGGTGCTGGTGCTCAAATCCGCACGTCAGTTGCAATTGATCAGCGGCGGCGAAGCGCTCAAGACCTATCGCATTTCCCTGGGCAGAAACCCCAAGGGCACCAAGCTGCAGGAAGGCGACCAGCGCACACCGGAAGGTTTCTACTGGATCGACTGGCGCAAGCCCAGCAACAATTACAACCTGTCGATGCACATTTCCTACCCGAACATTTCAGATGCGGCACGCGCACGCCGTGAAGGCGTCAAGCCCGGCAGCATGATCATGTTGCATGGCACGCCCGTGGACGAAGAATATCCGGAGTGGTATTTCCATACCCTGGACTGGACCAATGGCTGCATCGCGCTGAAGAACAACGATATGCGCGAGGTCTGGGATCTGGTGAAGGACGGCACGATGATCGAGATCCGGCCGTAAACGCGTCGCGGGCAAGCCCCCTCCCACTTGGTTATGGACGGCCTCAAGAATTGGATTAACGTCCGACTTCCTGAAACACTCAATCCCGTGGGAGGGGGCTTGCCCGCGACAGCATTTTAAAACGCTTCCAGCCGCCAGACTTCATAAGCTGGCGTTTCGTACGGATGGCTCTGCTTGAGAGCCATCACTGCCTGATGAATGAACTCATCGGCCACGACCATCTCGACTTTCCATTCCTCGACCGTCTCGACCACGCCACCCTGCCCGATAAATGGCTGACTGCTATCCAGCGGGCGGAACTGGCCCTGGCCGAGCACTTGCCATGAGCAGTGATCGTAAGCACCGATTCGCCCTGCACCAGCGGCGAATACGGCGTTCTTGACCTGCTCCACATGGCTTGCGGGCACGAAGAAGGCAAGCTTGTACATCGGGGTTTAGTTAACCCAGACGCGAGCGTTGCGGAACATGCGCATCCAGGCGCCGTCTTCGTTCCACTCTTCCGGACGCCAGGAGTTCTGCACGGCACGGAATACACGCTCAGGGTGCGGCATCATGATGGTGACGCGACCGTCGCGGGTGGTCATGCCGCCAATACCGCGCGGCGAGCCGTTCGGGTTGGCCGGATAGGTTTCGGTCACCTTGCCATGGTTGTCCACATAACGCAGCGCTACGGTGCCGGAGATATCGGCTTCGAGCAGGGCGTCGTCGTGGGCGAACTCGGCATGCCCTTCACCGTGAGCGATGGCGATCGGCATACGCGAACCGGCCATGCCTTGCAGGAAGATCGATGGCGACTCCTGGATCTGGACCATCGCGACACGCGCTTCGAACTGCTCGGAACGGTTACGCACGAAGTGCGGCCAGAACTCGCTGCCCGGAATCAGCTCGTGCAGGTTGGACAACATCTGGCAACCGTTGCACACGCCCAGGGTGAAGCTGTCGGTACGCTCGAAGAAGCCCTGGAACGCATCGCGGGCACGGCTGTTGAACAGCGCCGACTTGGCCCAGCCTTCACCGGCACCCAGTACGTCGCCGTAGGAGAAGCCGCCGCACGCAACCATGCCCTTGAAGTCGTTCAGGTCGACACGACCGGCCAGGATGTCGCTCATGTGCACGTCGATGGCATTGAAACCGGCGCGATCGAACGCAGCCGCCATCTCGACCTGACCGTTGACGCCCTGCTCGCGCAGAACCGCAACCTGAGGACGGACACCTTTCTTGATGTAAGGCGCTGCGATGTCATCGTTGACGTCGAAGCCCAGCTTGACGGTCAGGCCAGGATTGTCTTCTTCCAGCAGCGCATCGAATTCCTGATCGGCGCATTCGGCGTTATCACGCAGACGCTGGATCTGGTAGCTGGTTTCAGCCCACTGACGCTGCAGCAGACGGCGCTGGCCGGTGAATACCGACTCACCCGCGAAGCTGATGACCACTTCATCGTTGTTCACCGGCTTGCCGATGACCGAAACGCAGTCTTCAAGGCCGGCAGCGCTGAACTGGGCCAGCACCAGCGGGGTTGCATCCTGACGAACCTGGATGACAGCACCCAGCTCTTCGTTGAACAGGATCGAAGCCAGCTCGGCGGAGGTTTCAGCCAGGCTGTCGAGGTACAGGTTCAGACCGCAATGACCGGCGAACGCCATTTCCAGCACGCTGACCAGCAGACCACCGTCGGAACGGTCGTGGTAAGCCAGCAGGTGACCGTCGGCATTCAGGCCCTGGATGACGGCAAAGAAGGCCTTGAGGTCTTCAGCGTCATCGACGTCCGGTGCCGAGCGACCGAGCTTGCCGTGAACCTGGGCAAGAATCGAAGCGCCCATGCGGTTCTGGCCACGACCCAGATCGATGAGGATCAGGTCGGTTTCGCCCTTGTCCATGCGCAGCTCTGGAGTCAGGGTCTTGCGGATATCGCTGACAGGCGCGAAGCCGGTCACGATCAGCGACAGCGGCGAGGTCACGCTCTTCTCGGTGCCCTCATCGCTCCAGCGGGTTTTCATGGACATGGAGTCCTTGCCCACCGGAATGGTCAGACCCAGCTCAGGGCACAGTTCCATGCCCACAGCCTTGACGGTGTCGTACAGACGCGCGTCTTCACCCGGGTGGCCGGCAGCCGACATCCAGTTGGCCGACAGTTTGATGTCGGACAGCTTTTCAATACGCGAAGCGGCGATGTTGGTGAGGGTTTCACCAATGGCCATGCGACCAGAAGCCGGGGCGTCCAGCAGCGCCAGCGGAGTACGCTCGCCCATTGCCATGGCTTCGCCGGTGTTGACGTCGAAGCTGGTGGCCGTCACGGCGCAGTCAGCCACTGGCACTTGCCATGGACCGACCATCTGATCGCGAGCGACCAGACCGGTGATGCTGCGGTCGCCAATGGTGATCAGGAAGTTCTTGCTGGCTACCGCCGGGTGACGCAGAACGCGCTCCACGCTCTCGTCGATGCTCAGCGTGCCCGGATCGAAATCGTCGCCCAGTTCAGCTTCACGCGCTACTGAACGGTGCATACGCGGGGCCTTGCCCAGCAGCACTTCCAGCGGCATGTCCACCGGGTTGTTGCCGAAGTGGCTGTCGGTAACGGTCAGTTGAGGCTCGGCAGTGGCTTCGCCAACGACTGCGAACGGGCAACGCTCACGCTCACAGATGGCCTTGAAACGCTCGAAATCTTCAGCGGAAACGGCCAGAACGTAACGTTCCTGAGACTCGTTGCTCCAGATTTCCAGCGGGGCCATGCCCGGCTCGTCGTTAGGCACGTTACGCAGCTCGAAACGACCACCACGGCCGCCATCATTGACCAGTTCAGGGAAGGCGTTGGACAGACCACCCGCACCCACGTCGTGGATGAAGCTGATCGGGTTCTTGTCACCCAGTTGCCAGCAACGGTCGATGACTTCCTGGCAACGACGCTCCATTTCAGGGTTTTCACGCTGAACGGAAGCGAAATCCAGATCGGCGGAGCTGGTGCCGGTGGCCATGGAGGAAGCAGCGCCACCGCCCAGACCGATCAGCATGGCCGGGCCACCCAACACGATCAGCTTGGCACCGACAGTAATCTCGCCCTTCTGGACGTGATCTTCGCGGATGTTGCCCATACCGCCAGCCAGCATGATCGGCTTGTGGTAACCGCGAACTTCGTCACCGTGAGGCGTGGTGATCGATTGCTCGAAGGTACGGAAATAACCGGTCAGGGCCGGACGACCGAATTCATTGTTGAACGCCGCGCCACCCAGCGGGCCTTCGATCATGATGTCCAGCGCAGTCACGATGCGCTCGGGCTTGCCGTAAGGCACTTCCCATGGCTGCACGAAACCGGGGATCTGCAGGTTCGATACGGTGAAACCGGTCAGGCCGGCCTTTGGCTTGGCACCACGGCCAGTTGCACCTTCATCGCGAATCTCGCCGCCGGAACCGGTGGATGCGCCGGGGAACGGAGCAATCGCAGTCGGGTGGTTGTGAGTCTCGACCTTCATCAGGATGTGAACAGGCTCCTGCACCGCGCCGTACTGGCGGGTTTCAGGGTCCGGGAAGAAACGACCGGCAACATTACCGACGATCACCGAAGCGTTGTCCTTGTAAGCGGACAGAACGCCTTCGCTGTGCATCTGGTAGGTGTTCTTGATCATGCCGAACAGGCTTTTTTCCTGGCTTTCGCCGTCGATATCCCAACTGGCGTTGAAGATCTTGTGACGGCAGTGCTCGGAGTTGGCCTGGGCGAACATCATCAGTTCGATGTCGTGAGGGTTGCGCCCCAGACCGTTGAAGCTGGTGACCAGATAATCGATTTCGTCTTCAGCCAGGGCCAGGCCCAGGTCGACGTTGGCTTTTTCCAGTGCTGCGCGACCGCCACCGAGGATATCCACGGCAGTCAGCGGCTTGGGTTCGGCATGGCTGAACAGACCGGCGGCCTGCTCGTGGTTGCCCAGAACCAGTTGGGTCATGCGGTCATGCAGGCTGTCGGCAATGGCCTGAGCCTCGATATCGCTGAACTGGCCTTCTACATAGAAGGCGATACCGCGCTCCAGGCGCTGGATCTTTGCCAGGCCACAGTTACGGGCAATATCGCTGGCCTTGCTCGACCACGGCGAAATCGTGCCGAAACGTGGCAGCACCAGGAACAGACGACCGTTCGGCTCTTGAACCGGCACACTCGGGCCGTATTTCAGAAGGCGGTCGAGAACCTGCTGCTCTTCACTGGACAGAGCGCCAGTGATTTCAGCGAAGTGAGCGAATTCAGCGTACAAGCCACTGACAGCTGAAACTTTTTGTTTCAGTTGTTCTAGTAATTTGCTGTGGCGGAAGGCAGAAAGGGCAGGAGCACCGCGCAGGATCAACATCTTCGGGACAGCCTCGGGAAGGGGGTGTGCTTTGAGGCCACGCATTCTAGCCTAAACCGACCCTTTGAGCACCCAAAACGGCGACAAGGAATACGCCCGAATGTCGTTTCTTTGCAGAAAACACCTTCTTTTTTGCCAAAAAGCCATCGCCTATCAGACGCGAGCCTTGCTGTCGAGATATGGCGGCACCGGTGCTTTGCGTATACTGCACCGATGTTCTCCCTAGCAGATTTCCGCCCTCGTTGCGCCAAATGGCTCGTCGCAACCGGACTCTTCCTGATGCTCAGCGCCTGTGTGGATAAACCCAGCACACTGGAGCGAGTCAAGGAGGATGGCGTCCTGCGCGTTGTAACCCGTAACAGCCCCGCCACTTATTTCCAGGATCGTAACGGTGAAACCGGCTTCGAGTACGAGCTGGTCAAGCGTTTTGCCGAGGATCTGGGGGTAGAACTCAAGATCGAAACGGCCGATAACCTCGACGATCTGTTCGAGCAGATCAACAAGCCAGGCGGCCCGGTTCTGGCGGCTGCCGGCCTGATCGACACCCAGGAGCGCAAGCAGCAGGCGCGCTTCTCTCATCCGTACCTTGAAGTCACACCCCAGGTGGTCTACCGCAACGGCCAGTCACGACCGACCGACGCCGGCGATCTGACGGGCAAGCGCATCATGGTGCTCAAGGGCAGCAGCCATGCCGAACAACTGGCAGCCCTCAAGGCCCAGAACCCCGGCCTTGAATATGAAGAATCGGATGCTGTGGAAGTGGTCGACCTGCTTCGCATGGTCGATGAAGGCCAGATCGACCTGACGCTGGTGGACTCCAACGAACTGGCCATGAACCAGGTCTACTTCCCCAACGTGCGCGTAGCCTTTGATCTGGGCGAAGCCCGGGAACAGCGCTGGGCCGTGGCGCCGGGTGAAGACAACAGCCTGCTGAACGAAATCAACGCCTACCTGGACAAGGTTGAAAAGAACGGCACCCTGCAACGACTCAAGGACCGCTACTACGGCCACGTCGATGTATTGGGCTATGTGGGTGCCTACACCTTTGCCCAGCACCTGCAGGAACGCCTGCCCAAATACGAAAAACACTTCCAGGCCTCGGCCAAGAAGGAACAGGTCGACTGGAGGCTGCTGGCCGCCATTGGTTATCAGGAATCCCTGTGGCAGCCCACCGTCACCTCCAAGACCGGGGTTCGTGGCCTGATGATGCTGACCCAGAACACCGCGCAAGCCATGGGCGTTACCAACCGGCTCGATGCCAAGCAAAGCATTCAGGGCGGAGCCAAGTACTTTGCTTACGTAAAGGATCAACTGGACGAGAAGATACAAGAGCCGGATCGGACCTGGCTGGCGCTGGCATCCTACAACGTTGGCAGCGGCCATCTGGAAGATGCCCGCAAACTGGCCGAAAACGAGGGGCTGGACCCCAACAAGTGGCTGGACGTCAAAAAGATGCTGCCCCGCCTCTCCCAGAAGAAGTGGTACAGCAAGACCCGCTATGGCTATGCCCGAGGCGGTGAGCCGGTGCATTTCGTCGCCAACATTCGTCGTTATTACGACATTCTGACGTGGGTGACGCAACCACAGTTGGAAGGCAATCAGGTGGCTGAAGGCAATCTGCACGTCCCTGCCGTAGACAAGACCAAACCCGCCTCAACGCCACAACCGGATGCCCCCCAGGAAAACCCGGCACTCTGAACAGGCTCAAGCCTTGCTGGCAGCCCGACGCATCCTGAAAAACTCGCTCAACATCGTCCCGCACTCCTCCCCCAGCACTCCCCCCTCGAACAGCACGCGATGGTTGAGAAACCCCTGAGTGAAAAACTGTCCCTGGCTCTGCACAATCCCGGCCTTGGGCTCCAGCGCGCCGTAAACCACGCGCGCCACACGAGAATGCACGATCAGGCCCGCGCACATGCTGCAAGGCTCCAGCGTCACGTACAGCGTACTGCCCGGCAGACGATAGTTGCTCACCGCCCTGGCCGCATCGCGAATGGCGACCATTTCGGCATGGGCACTGGGATCGCTGCCACTGATCGGGCAGTTGTAACCGCGCCCGATGATCTGGCCATCCTGCACCAGCACAGCGCCCACCGGCACTTCGCCCAGTAGCGCGCCCTGTGCGGCCAGTGCCAGCGCTTCGCGCATGAAGTCCTGATCGCGACTGCGATCGATGATTTGCGGCTGACGCATCAAGAAACCTCTATTGCTGCCATGAGCCCGGTTTCCATGTGATCGATCACATGGCAGTGGAACATCCACACGCCGGGATTATCCGCGACCAGCGCCACACGCGCCCGCTCATTTCGGCCCAGCAGAAAGGTATCGGTGAAATAAGGGATAATTTTGCGCCGATTGGAGCCGATCACCTTGAAACTCATGCCATGCAAATGGATCGGGTGCTGGTACTGAGTCATGTTCTTCAGCTCGAAGATGTAACTCTTGCCCAACTGCAATTTGGCGATGGGCCGATCTGCGCAGGTCTTGTCGGTGATATCCCAGGCCTCGCCATTGATCTGCCAGAGGCTTGGCGGCTTGCCATTGTCGGTGTTGACCGACATGGAGCCGACCCACTCGAAGTTGAAATTGATCTTTTCGGCATTCTCCAGATCCGGCTCGGGAATCGGATTGGGCGGCAAGGCGGCTGGCCATTGGCCCGGCGCGTCGTTATTGGCCACCGAGCGGAAAGTACCCAGACGCACCGGCCCATTGCGCAGCGAGATTTCCTCACCGGCAGGCGGCGCCTTGATCGCCAGACAGATCCGCATCCCCGGCCCGAGCCAGTAATCCTCGCCCATCGGGCGCGGCTCTATCGGGTTGCCATCCAGGGCATAGATCATCGCCTCGGCATCGGGCAGGTTGAGGCGGTACGTCCAGGTGTTGTCCAGATTGAGCAAACGTACCCGCGTGATCTGCCCGGCAGGCAAATCGATCACGCCCAAGGGAACGCCATTGATGGTCTGCAACCGCCCGGCCGTCCCTTCACGGGCCGCCTCGCGGGTCACGCTGAAGTCAGTGAATGCGCCCTGCTCGTCCACATGCCAGCTTTTCAGGCTGACCGTACGCTCGTGCAGAAACCCCGTCGGCTCACGTTCTTCGACAATCAGCGGCCCCACCAGCCCGCGTCCCAGCTCTTCACTGCTGCTCACGTGGGGGTGATACCAGAAACTGCCCGCGTCGGTGACCCGGAACTTGTAGTCGAAATACTCGCCCGGCTTGACCGGCAGTTGCGAAACGTAAGGCACGCCGTCCATTTCCAGCGGCAAACGGATGCCATGCCAGTGAATGGTGGTTTCCACCGGCAACTGATTGATGAAGCGCAACCGCAGCCACTCGCCCTGCCGCACCCGCAACTCGGTGCCCGGCGCAGAGCCACCGAACGCCCAGGCTGGCGTCTTGTAACCTGGCACCAGCTCGACATCCAGCGGCGCAGCAATCAGCTCGAAGTCATGCCCTTCGCCCGGCCCGCTGCGTCCCAGCCAGTAACGCGATGCACCACCCGCGCCCAGACCCACTACGGCAAGACCGGCCAGACCTCCGAGAATTTGTCGACGGGTAAAGGACATAAGGGCAAACACCTCAAGAACGACTGCGGGATGCACCTGAGAGCAGATGCGAGGGGCGAATACGATACACCTGCATTTGGGGAAAGATAAGGGCGGCAAGATCGCACTAACTATTTAGTGCTTGCGCTCTGAGGATTAACGACACGCTTGGGGGATTCCACACACGAGACACACCCTGTGAACCAGAACACTAACACCTCAAACGCACCACCCTTTTCCCAGGACCAGATGACGCTGAAAAGCATCGCCCGGCGCCTGGCCGACAGCTGCCCCGACATGCGCCAGCAAGCCCTGGAAACAGCGGCGGATATCCTCAGAAAACACACGGGCCTGACGATCTCGCCAGACACCGTCTACTGGCACCGTTTCACCACAGCGGTAAGCAGTCATGTCACCTTCAGTGGCTGGCAGCATCATGGCTCGCCCATCGAATCAATGACCCTGCCGCAACTGATCCTGCATCGATTCAACGCCCAGGATCAGGACTATGCAGACGAACTGCAAACCATGGGCGGCTTTTATACAGCCGGGCCGCAGGCCGGTGCCTACGATGAGCACACTGAAGTGAAAATGCTCGTTTCAGATGTCATGAACGATTTGTGGGCCATCGATTTCAGCACGCAATACAAAGCAAAACTGGCCAGCTTCTGGGAGCACTGCGCCGAGGACTTCCGTACCCTGAGCAAAGCCAACTTCCTGTCCAAGGTCCTGGAAGATCAATACAACGGTCATTTATCCGCCAGGGAGGCCCAGTCGATCATTCAGGCGGTGGCGAACAATATCCACACACCGATCCGGCTGTCGATGCTGACGGCTACCACCACTGTACCTGCGGGAGTGCGCGTCACGGCCTTTGATATCGGTGGTCATGAAGCCAGCGATATTCTGCGCATCGTGACGCCCCGTGGCGGGCAGATTATCTACATACCCGGGGAAATCACCCCTATCCACGTTTTCGACACACAGGCGCAACTGAAAGCCTGGGTCGTCAGCGAAACGGCGAAAGCCGGTGACCGGGCGCGATTTCTCTCGCACTTCGCGCTTTCCATGCGCACTGAAATCGGCAATGACGTCGGCCTCAATCATCTGATGGACCTGCTGCCCTCCGCCAGTGAGTCATTGATCAATCAGAATGATCGCGACCTGGGCATGGATGCCTTCACCTGGCTTCGGGACAGCGCACGCAAACGCATGAATGCCGATGCCAACCTGTCCATGCGCTCCAATTCTGACCTGCGAAAGCAGATGTGGATCGGCTATCTCAATGCGTTCTCCCATGTCATAGGCCCTCTGGCGGCCATTGACTGGCCCATTGCACTGGCCGTGGTGGGTGCCGGACTGGCAGACATGGGACTGAATATCGATCAGGCGGTCAACGGCCATACCACCGCCGAACGCAAGGCAGGCGTCATCGGGGCAATCACCAGCGGTGTGGATGTGCTGTTCAACAGCCTGTTCCTCATCGGCGGTTTTGCGGAGACAGAGCACCCGGTTATCGATCAGGAAACAACGCTGCCTGTTACAGACATTGATGAGTCAAACCTGATTCCTGCA
Organism: Pseudomonas lijiangensis; assembly: GCF_018968705.1. Classification (NCBI taxonomy): domain Bacteria; kingdom Pseudomonadati; phylum Pseudomonadota; class Gammaproteobacteria; order Pseudomonadales; family Pseudomonadaceae; genus Pseudomonas; species Pseudomonas lijiangensis. The sequence continues at coordinate 1,294,664 of NZ_CP076668.1, read as the reverse complement.
ATCGCCGACACCGCAGAAGCACCAGAGACATCGGAGCTGCCTGACGACTTCAAGAGCACCATTTCGCTCAAAGGCCCCCCAATAGCGCAAAGTGGCCGCATGCAGGGCATCTATCAACTGGCTGATGGCAGTACCTACGTTTCGATCAAGGGCGAGGCTTACCGGGTTCGCTTCATCAATGAGATGAACGGTTGGGTCATCGTCGACCCGGCCAATCCTTTCTCGTTCTACCGCAATGCCCCGATACGCATCAATGCGGCCGGCCAGTGGGAAACGTTCAGGGCCAATGGCCTCAGAGGGGGCGGACCAGCAGCATCACGCCCGAGCCCTTGGCGAGTCGATCATCCGCTCAGAACCAGCGCCTATGACGTCCCGGAAAGCACGAAGCCAGGTCTCCTTCAGGCGGCTAATGGTGACGATCGCAAGGTACTGAAGGGAGACTGGGTCTGGACCAATTCCTCGATAGATCCCTATGTTGATTTCAGGGTGCTCAGAGAGCGATTACGTACCGATGCATTCGACTTCTTCAAGCAGCTTGAATTGCCGCCCCGGCCTGTGATGCCGTCCCTTGAAGCCACCGACACCTGCAAATCCATGCTGCAGAAGGTCTTTGCCCATGCTCGCGGCCTGGTTGTCGGGGAGAGCCACTTCGAATCAGGCAGCAAGAAACTCCTGATCGACAACATGCGCCTGTTGAGAAAACTCAATGTCAGAACGCTGTATATGGAGCATCTGCTTACCGATTTCCATGTGCAGGACCTGAAAACCTTTGCCAGATCAGGCCGTATGCCCCGTGATCTGAAAACCTACCTGGAGCGCCTCGACGCCGGGCACCGTACCGACCCCACGGGCCAGTACACCTTTCTGGAACTGGTGAAAGCCGCCAATGACCATCACATCCGCATTCAACCCATCGATTGCATGGCCAGTTATCGAGTGGTCGGCATGCCTGACCCCTCCGGGCTGCTACGTATCAAAGTGATGAACTATCTCGCCCACACCATCATCCAGGCCGACGCACCGAGCCTGGGCTCCAAGGGCAAATGGCTGGCGCTGGTCGGCAATGCCCACGCCAATACCTATGAAGGTGTTCACGGCATCAGCGAACTGGAAGGTGCCATCGGCATAAGAGCCGAGGATGTCAGTCTGGATCAGCCTCAAAACTTTTCGATTGACCCCGGCCGAGTGATGAATGGCGAGATTGGCAGGCGCCCCACTCTCGTCAAAAGCGACTTCAGAATGCAGATGCCCATTATTGATAGAGCGTATCTGCAACCCACGATAGAAAGCCGCCTGATCACTCCGGGCATGTTCGTCATTGATAGAAATACCAGCAGTCCGATATTGATCCACCGTTCCACAGACGGCTCTATCGTACGAACGACTATCAAAACCAGGCAAGGCAAGTTCTTTATAGAGCGCCCCAGATGGCAAATCCTCAATAACCGCCGTTTTGACAATCTGGAGCAACTGGCCGATACGCTGGCGGTGATAGGGATGAAAAATGTCACTTAACAGGTGCTGAGGTGCATGCACACGCTGCGGATAGAACCTGTGGGGTTGTATCCGCAATTTTGGGGATAGCCGTAGCTCAGCTCTGGGCCATCCCCACTCGCTAGCGGTTGAAAACTCACTTTGACACTCACCACCAATACAAACGATTCTCGTTTGTGATATTTTCCCGCGCTCGCTTGCATGCCATCCAGGGTAGCTTCATGTCCGGTTCCGATCTCAAGGCGCTCTATCTCGCCCATCGCGCAGAAATCCAGGAATACCTGGATCGTCGCTTGCGCTGCAAAGAGACCGCTGCGGACCTGACCCAAGACACCTTCATTCGCCTCTCCGAACAGATGGGCCGCACGCGCATAGAAAACTTCCGCGCCTATCTGTTCTCCAGCGCCCGCAACCTGTTCATCGATCACACCCGTCGCCAGGAACACCGCAAAGGCGAGCCGCTGGAACAGCAGGAGATGATCAGCCTGGGGCAAAGAACCCCGACGCTCGAACAGGCGGCCATTGCCAGCCAGCAACTGGCCACCTTGAACGAGGTGATCCAGAACATGCCCGAGCCTTGCCGCGAGGTGTTCCTGATGGTGCGGGTCGAAGGCATGACCTATGCCGAGATTGGCGAACGCCTCGGCATCTCCCCGAAGACAGCCTACAGCCGCATGGTCAGGGCTCTGGATTTATTGAAGCTCGGCATGTCCCGGTGAATGTACAATCGCCCGCCAGTACTCATTCCAGTCGAATCGCTTACCCCATGAATCCCGAACCGCCCATCCACAACTCGCCTGCACATCAGGATGATGACATCAGTCATCAGGCCAGCGCCTGGTTTGCCTTGGTCCAGGGAGGATCGCCGACCGAGGCTGAGCGCGAGGAACTGGCCAGGTGGATCGCGGCTGACCCTCGGCATGCACAGGCCTATGCCGAACTGGAAAGTCTGTGGGACGCCTCGGCATTCCTGCTGCAACCTGCGCGCCCCGCTGCTCGCCCTCAATTATCGCGGCGCCGCTTTGTCGGGCTCGGGATCGCCGCCAGCGCCGTGGCGGTCACGGCGGGCGCAACGTCTTTCTGGCTCAAGGGTTCAGGATCACCGTTTGCCGACGTGCGCACTGCCGTGGGCGAACGGCGCAAGGTGAGCCTGCCGGATGGGTCGACGGTCGACCTTGCCGGCAACACCGCCTTGAACCTGGACTTCTCCGCGACGCGACGGTCAGTGACGCTGCTTCAAGGCGAAGCGTTTTTCAACGTGGTGCCCGCCGCTGCCGGCGAGTTCCGGGTAAGTACTGAAGAAGGCATGGTGATCGCCAATGACAGCGAGTTCTGCCTGACATGCGATCAGACAACCGCACGTGTGGCTGTCAGTCGCAAGACCGTGCGGGTCGTCACTACCACTCAGCAGACGGACCTCGAAGAAGGCCTGTCCCTGCGCTTCAGCGCCAACCAGACCGGTGCCATTCAGCACGCGGAGCTGGAGCAGATTCTCGCCTGGCGCAATGGCCGCCTGGCCTTTTTCGACACGCCGCTGCTGACGGTTGTCGATGAACTGCAGCGCTGGCGAGAAGGGAAAATCTTCATCATGGACAAGCAACTCGCAGCACGGCGAGTCAGCCTGATCCTCAACCTCGACAGGCCCGAGCAGATGCTGGATGTCCTGTCCAAAGCCCTGTCCGTGCGCACGGCTCGCTATACCGATCTGGTCACGCTGATCTACCCCGCCTGAAACTTGTGCATAAATAATTCAAGACACCGTCAGGAATCGCAATTGCTCATCCGTCTTAACGGGACTGATTGCTACTCGCATATCCGCGCACACTTCACAGGAAGCGACCTGAATGGCCAAAAAATCCACCCCGAGCCTGAAAAACGATACCCGCTGGCAGCGTAATGCCTGAGTGCAGCGCTCGCCTGCACCTTACTCGTCGGAACCGTTCAGGCTCATGGAGCTTCAGGTCAGGCCGCTGCAAGCACGGTAGAAAAACTGTCGCTCAATATTCCTGCACAACAATTGCGTCAGGCCCTGCTGAGCTTCAGCCGACAGTCCGGGCAAAACGTGCTACTCGATGGCGACCTGGATGCCAGCCTGCGCAGCGTTGCAGTCATCGGCAGCTACTCAGCCGAAGAAGCCTTGGTGAAATTACTGCAAGGCAGTGGCTACAGTTTCTCTCGCACTGACGCGGTCACCGTTTACCTTGTCCCGACAGACCGAAACAGCGCTGGCAACGAAGTCATTCTTGGCCCGACCCGGATTCAGTATCAAGCCATGCAAGACGGTGGCCTGAGCCAGGGCTACCAAGGCAGGCCGGTTTCCAGCACCACGCGCCTGGGCCTGAGTGACAAGGACACGCCACAGGCGATCACCGTGGTCACCCGCGAGCAAATGGACGTCTTCAAACTCAACAGCGTGAAAGAGGCACTGCGCAATGCGCCGTCAGTCACCGTCGAACAGTTTGAAACCGATCGCACGGCCTTTACCTCCCGTGGCTTCAAGATCGAAAACTTTGAATACGATGGCATGAGCCTGCCCTTTTCGGGCGGCGTGCTGGTGGGCGATCAGGACATGACCGAGTTCGAGCAGGTTGACGTGCTGCATGGCGCCAACGGCCTCATGAGCGGCACGGGCGATCCGTCGGCCACGGTCAACCTCGTGCGCAAACGACCTACCGACACCTTCCAGGCCAGAGTCGACAGCAGCATCGGCTCATGGGATAACCGTCGGCTGGGTGTGGATCTGTCCGGCCCTTTGACCGACAGCGGCAAGGTTCGCGGACGCTTCATCACCTCCCACGACAAAGGCAACTCCTACCTCGACCAGTACAGCCACGAAGTCAACGTGGCAGCGGGCTTGCTGGCCTTTGACCTGTCCGACGCCGACACCCTGACCGTAGGCTTTACCCAACAGAACAGCTACTCCAATGGCAGCACCTGGGGAGCCTTGCCGATCGCCGATTACGCGGGCAACCGTATTCACTACAGCAGCCGCAGCTCCAGCGTCGGTCAACCCTGGACCTACTGGGACGTCCATACCCAACGTGCCTTCGTCGAACTGACCCACGCCTTCGACAACGGCTGGGAAAGCACCCTGACTCTGGCCGGGATGAGCCAGGACTCCGATACCAAAATGCTGTACGCCATCCCGGCAACCGCCACCGATGCCTACGCCTATATCAACCGCACCACCAGCACGGAACATCAGGTGACGGGTGAAGCGCGGCTGTCAGGCCCGTTCAAACTCCTGGGACGGGAGCATGAATTGACCGTGGGTGCCAACTACGGGCGTACCCATCATGACGAGCGCGGGCACTACAGAGACGCATCGGGCAACCAGCTTGTCAGCCTCTCCGATGCACTGGCCGGCAACGTGGTGCAACCGGCACTGAACTACACCGACGACCTCAATACCCAACGGTTCACCGATCGCCAGAAAAGCCTGTTCGCCGGGGCGCGTTTCAGCCTTGCAGACGACCTGCACTGGATCGCCGGGGCACGCATGCTCAGCGCCGACGGCGAAGGTGCTGGCTATGGCTCGCCGCACAACACCCGGGTACACGGCAAGGTCACACCCTACACCGGCCTGGTTTATGACCTCACCCCGCAATGGAGCCTTTACACCAGCTGGACAGAAATCTTCAAACCCCAATATGTACGCAGCACCAGTGGCGGAGTCATCCTGCCACTGGAAGGCAAAAGCATGGAAGCCGGTGTGAAAGGTCGTCTGCTTGATGAACGACTGACCGTGACCGCTGCGGTATTCAAGACAGACCAGCAAAACGTCGCCGAACTCACCGGGGAAATCGTGGGGGGTCAATACGTGTATCGCGGAACCAACGTCAAAAGCCGCGGCATCGAACTGGGCGCTTCCGGCGAAGTGTTGACAGGCCTTGAACTGGCGGGCGGCTATACCTTTGTACAGATCGAAGACGACGATGGCGAAGAGGCTCGCAAGTACATCCCCACTCATACCTTGCGCGGCAACCTGACCTATCGCCTGCCCAGCCTGCCCAAGGCCAAAGTCGGCACCCGCTTTCAGTGGCAAAGCGCAACCGAGCTGGACACCAACAGCAATGTCAGCCAGGAGGCCTACGCCCTGGTGGACCTGATGGCCAGCTACGACATCGACGAACACTGGAGCACATCGCTCAACATGAACAACGTCACCGACCGCAAATACTTGCTGTCGCTGTACCAATCGGCAGGGTCCACCAACTATGGTGCGCCACGGAACCTGACGGCTTCGGTGACTTGGAAGTATTGATTTAGAGGGGGGTTGGGTGGATGCGAGAAAGCCCCTGGGTTCAGGGGCTTTCTCTTATAGTCGCTCGGTAGTGGTTCGGCCCGCAGCAACTCCCGTAACACGGGAGCTGCATCACGAGACGCTTAAACCAACTCGGCTAAAGAGGCGGGGTTAAATCCGCCCAGCTTTTCAAGTTCTCCAGTTTCAACCTTCGATGCCCAATCCGGGTCACTCAGCAGCACGCGACCTACAGCTATCAGGTCAAATTCGTCGCGCTCCATGCGCTCGACAAGCCGGTCCAGACTCGCAAGCGCAGGGGCCGAACCCTTGCCGGCAAAGGCATTGGTTACATCGTTGTCCAGACCAACCGAACCCACACTGATGCTCGCGGCCCCGGTCACCTTCTTGGCCCAGCCCGCGCAATTCAATCCGTTTTCGCCATCAATCTCGGGGAACTCAGGCTCCCAGAAGCGGCGTTGCGAACAGTGCAGAACGTCGACACCGGCCTCGACCAGCGGAAGCAGCCAGTCTTCCATCAACGCTGGAGTCTCGGCGACACGCACGCCAAAATCCTGCTGCTTCCACTGGCTGACACGCATGATGATCGGGAATTCGGGGCCGACCGCATCACGAACGGCAGCAACGATCTCGCTGGCAAAGCGTGAACGCTCTTTGATGGTCGGGCCGCCATAACGGTCGGTGCGCTGATTGGTGCCCGCCCAGAAGAACTGATCGATCAGGTAACCATGAGCCCCATGAATCTCGACGGTGTCGAAGCCCAGGTGTTTGGCATTTGCAGCGGCCTTGGCATATGCAGCCACCGTATCGGCAATATCCTCTTCGCTCATCGCCACACCGCGCGGGTCACTTGGCGTATTGAGGCCAGACGGGCTTTCAACGGGCGCATCGGGTTCCCAGCCTCTGTCGCTACGTACTGCACCGGTGTGCCAGAGTTGCGGCCCCATGCGTCCACCCGAGTTTTTAACTGAATCGATCACGCTCTTCCACCCGGCCAGCGCCGCGTCACCGTGGAAAAAAGGAATGCTGGCCTCATTACGCGACGCCGGGCGATCAATGACCGTGCCTTCCGACAGAACCAACCCAACGCCACCCTCCACTCGGCGGCGATAATAGGCAGCACTCGCCTCACCCGGTATGCCCTCCGGAGCGAAGAGGCGCGTCATCGGAGCCATGACAATCCTGTTTTTCAATTCCAGAGAGCCGATGGAAAAAGGACGGAATAAAACGCTGGTATCAAGGTTTGACATCGAAGTTGAATCCATTGATTTCGGAAGGCATATAAGTATACTTTGTAAACTTAATGTCAATTAGGCACCTTGAATCGCCTAGGTATACCTGAGGAAACCTGATGCTCGAAATACAGCCACAATGTTTTTCGTCGGACTGCCCCAGCCGCGCACTCTTTGATCAGATCGCAGACAAGTGGTCCATGATGGTTCTGGCTGTTCTGGATGAAGAGCCACGCCGCTTCAATGCCATCAAACGCCGACTGGAAGGCGTGACCCAAAAGGCACTGACACAATGCCTGAGACGACTGGAACGCAATGGACTGGTTTCCCGACAGGTCATCTCGCTGTCGCCTGTGGCAGTGCAATACGAAATCACTCCGCTGGGCCAAAGCCTGCAACAGCCATTTCGTGAGCTGCACAAATGGACACTGCTGAAATTGCCAGAGGTTGAAGAGGCGAGGTTGCAGTTTGATAGTGCGGCTGGGAGGGGGGTTTAGGGGGCCATGTATTGTTGAGATTGAAGTTCCTGACCTCCAAACTAACCCCCCCACCAGCACAGTCTTAAGACAAAAATTAAAACCGTCTCACCTCCGGAAAAGCGCCAATCGTCGCAGATGACAGCCCATTGGCCGTTAATTATCGGTGCCGTTCGACGGCGCTTGACTCGCTTACAACTATTACGACCGGTCGGCGGAACGAAATCAAAGTGCCATTAGTCGTAAAGATTGTAGAAACCAGAGGATTGGCCGACACGATCCCATGAGAGCAGTTTCTAACCCTGCTCGATCCGGTCTGGAAAGGATAATCCGTTCGGTTATTTATCTGGTTGTATTTTCAGAGCGTCGTCTGATGAAGAAAACACTGCTCGGCGTACGAGCGTTGATGTCTGTGCCCAAGGACAATCCTGGTCTGGTCAAGGCGCAATACATCGCGCTGTCTCGCCAATTGCCCATGATGTATTTCATCCTGCTGATCAACACCCTGATGCTGGCGGGCACCCACTTTGCGGTCGCGCCGCGCTGGCTGGTGGTGTATTGCCCGTTGATCATGACGTTGTTCGGCGTGATTCGTGCTGCGGAATGGATGCGCACGCGCGGACGGACGCGCACCCCTGAGCAGATGCTGGCGGCGCTGAAGCGCACCAATATGCTCGCGCCGTTTGTCGCCGTGGCGTTCACCGCCTGGTCGCTGGCGCTGTTTCCCTATGGCGACAGCTATGCCCAGGCGCATGTCGCCTTTTATATGGCGATCACCGTCATCGGCTGCATTTTTTGCATGATGCACCTGCTGCCAGCAGCCCTGGCCACCACCGCAGTGGTCAACACAGCGTTCGTGGTGTTCTTCGCGTCCACCAATATCATGACCTTTGTTGCCACTGCGATTGACGTCCTGCTGGTGTCCATCGCCATGCTGATCATTCTCAAGGCACAGTACGCCGACTTCACCCGGCTGGTGAACATGCAGGCGCAGACGGCAAAACTCAGCGAGGAAAACCTTCACCTGGCCAATCAGGACAGCCTGACCGGACTGGCCAATCGGCGGCAGTTCTTTTCCCGCCTCGATACGCTGCTGTCCCGCGCCCGCGAGCAGGAGATTCGCCTTGCCGTGGGGCTGATCGACCTGGATGGCTTCAAGCCGGTCAACGATCTGTATGGCCATAGCATTGGTGACAAGCTGCTTTGCCAGGTTGGCCAGCGCCTGACCGGGCTGCTCGACGAAGATGTACACCTGGCCCGGCTGGGAGGCGACGAGTTTGGCCTGATCATCACTCAGGCCATGAGCGACGACCAGTTGCGGGAGTTTGGCGACAGAATCTGCGCCAGCATGCGCGAGCCGTTTCTGCTGGTGGACATCCCTATTCAGATCAGTGCATCACTGGGCATCGCGACCTTCCCGGATCAGGCATCCGACGCCACGCAAGTGTATGAATACTCCGACTACGCCCTGTATCAGAGCAAGCGCCACCGCCCCGGCACGGTCTGCCTGTTCAGCGCAGCCCATCGCCAGCAGCTCAATCGCGAAGGGCTGACCGAACAGGCCCTGCGCAGGGCCGATCTGGATTCTGAGTTTCACGTGGTGTTCCAGCCCATCGTGGATATTCACAGTGAGCAAACCGTCGCGTTCGAGGCCCTGGCACGCTGGGAAAGCCCGGAGTTGGGTAACGTGCCGCCCAGTGAGTTCATCCCGATTGCCGAGCGCGTCGGCATGGTCAATCGCCTCACGGTGCCGTTGCTGAGCAAGGCGCTGGACACGGCCGCGAGCTGGCCTGCGGGTATCCGCCTGTCATTCAACCTGTCCGCCCACGACTGCGGTTCGGAGGACGCCGCCCAGCAGATCGTCGAGCTGATCAAAAGCAGCCATTTCGACCCGGCCTGCCTCGATCTGGAAATCACCGAAACCGCGGTCATCCAGGACCTGCCGCAGACCCAGCGAGCAATCAGCCGGTTTCGCGAACTGGGCTGCGGCATTTCCCTCGACGACTTCGGCACCGGCTATTCCAGCCTGAGCCAGATCCACGCGCTGTCACTGACCAAACTGAAGGTGGACCGCACCTTCGTCACCAACATCCACCTCGACCCGGCCAGCTTCAAGATCGTCAAGTCGCTGGTTGCCCTGTGCCAGGACATGCAGCTGGAATGCATCGTCGAAGGCGTGGAAACCGCCGCAGAGCTCGACGCCCTGAAAAACCTCGGCTGCGCCTGGGCCCAGGGCTACCTGTTCTCCAAACCCATGCGCGCCAGCGACATCAGCGCCTGGCTTGAAGGCGAGCAACTGGCCAGGGTGCAGGCGGTTTAATTCGCTGATCGGACGAGGCGCGACTCGCGCTCGTGTTACGGTAGCAAGCTCTGCTATCTGAGTTTTCCAGACCCAAAAAGCCAAAAGCCCGCTGTTACGCGGGCTTCAGGGTGTTTTTTGCTAGATAGTGCCGGGCAATGCCTGACGTCCCATCACTCCCACTCAATTATCAATAACCCCGCATAGACCAGTAAATCCAAAGTCGACAAGGCACGAAAAACTTTAAAACCATGAGAAATACCATAGAGGATCAAAATCACCTTTGTGAGCCTGTCCCGCTTGGAAAATGTCTAGGAGACCAAGGGCGATTCAGTGTTAGTCCTGAGGCGTTTGAACGCGCCTCGTTATGAGGCCGGGAAATGTCTACCGGAGTGGGGGTAGTCCAACCTACGTTGCAGAAATGGGCCAGAGGAGATTTGGCTTACAGGGTGCTAACAACCATCAACCCCCTGGCGACATTTAGCGAAGCTGGTCTACAGCTTCGTTCAGCGAATAGCCTTGAGGTCTTTCTCAAGCTTTTTGATAGCCTCGTAGTCATCTTCGACCTTGCCCAGGTACCAAGCTTCGCAGAGTGCGTCGAACTTGGGCATGAAGTCCTCATCCTCTTCAGCCCTTAGGGCAAGCTCTTCATAGATATTGATGAGGGGCTCAAGCTTATCGGGGTATCTCGACGCCAGAACTCGAACGCGTGTGGACTGGCACCCTGCGTTGTGCAGGCGATCATCAAGTGATTTTGGCATGAGTTTGCCTCCTTCAATAACGGTCAGCGTGGGTCTGATTCTGATTCCTGTGCGTGCAGTAAATTCAGCTAAGTTTCTGGATCTGTAGGTTTGAGAAAGGTTGATGAGCCTGTCGTAATGCTCTCTTTGGACCCTTGGGTAAACCCAGAGATGCCTCATAGCAGCGGCAAAGGCAAAGTAGTTGAGGTTCCATGGGTCGCCTTTGACAAGAGCCTTGAACGAGCTGCCAGCGCAAAATACGCACTGCGCTGCTATGCGCATGTCCATGTATTTCGGCTGTGCTCTCCACTCTTTGGCCTTTGTGACCAATGAGCCAATCCCGTCTTTGAGGTTGATGAATCCTAGGGATATGCCTTCGGCGAAGGCATAGATCTCAACGCCAACTTCAAGGAGCGCGGTGATGAAGATCCGTCGTTTAGCGCCGCCGAAAGCCGCCCCGAAATCGCTTGTCCAGAAAACGCGTTCATTCAGAGTGCCGGTCTCGTAAAGCTTGAGCATAGCTTCGCCAAGCGATGAGCCCTCTGGAATTGGGTTTTTCACCCCTTCCTTGTGGAAAACCTTGTTGAGCAGCTTGGCCCAATCAATGTTTGGCATATATGCATGGAGCAGTTTATAGAGCGGATTGGCCTCACCGAATTTCTCGGGATTGCCTGCTTTTACGCCCTGCTCCCAAAGCCATGACATTATTTCAAGGGGAAGGCTTTGCTTGGTGCCCCGGTCTGCCCTGATGTGGGCGTCGTAGATTTTCTTGGCCGCTTCATAGCTCATTTCTGGATAGAGCTTGATTTTGAATTTGCCGAATCCAACCTCGCCCTTCATCAGCATCTGAATGACGGCCTCTTCATTCATATGATTAAGGATGCGGTGGTTTTTGGGCCTGAGCTTGTGGCCTTGTCTCAGTTCCATCTCTTCATTGAGGGTTCTGTACCAATCCATGGCTGAGTCGGGATCGCCGCCCTCTCCCCCAGGTTCTACACCGGCCTCCTCCATGGCTTTTTTGGCTTCAGCCTCAAGAACAGCCTGCTCCTCAGGCGTTCGCTCGCGGTGTTTCTTCTCCATTTCCTCGCGGAACATGCTGTCCATGATGACATCAACGATGGCAGCAAAAGTGCCAATGATAACGGCATACCCGATGCTCAGGCTGTCAGTTTCGGAGGATGGCAGTCGCATGACCTGCTGCGATGACTTCACGCTTTCGTAGGTGTTGATCAGGTCATCACCACCCAATGTTGCCAGACGCTTTTTGATCTCGGCGTCCATCAGGCTGCCCTTTGCTGTTCGCCGGGAAAGCGTAGCTGCACCACTCTGTTTGCCTGTATGTCGTTCAGGCCGTATGCCTTGAGGAATTCGCGAAGCTCTTCAGCGTTGGTTATGCTTTCATCTGAGGCCCTAGCCACGATGAACTCCATTTTTTCGGTCGTCATCTCGAAGGTCTTTAGCAGAGCCATGAAGTCGGCATTGGCCTTCTCGACATCATCCTTCATTTTCTGTTTTACAGGCCTGTCAGCCCAGCTCTTGGCGACCCATCCTGCTGCCATCGAGAGTCCCGCGATTACGACGCCTCCGATGACTTGAACGACCTTTGACATAATGCTCCCTCAATTCGAATTCCAGCTAGAGGAATCTAGACATCAAAGTGCCACCTGGCAACGGCTGCCTCATAAAATCCGGGCAAATCCGAGGAATAGCAAGTCAGGTTACGTCAGCAAAGCTCAAAGTGGACCAGATCGAGGAATCGCTCATCTTTCGACTTGCCGTCCTGGTCCCAGTCGCCGCCCCGGCGCACTGCGATTTCCATGATATCAGTAGCGGCCTGAACGTACCCTACAAGCTTGCGAACGCCAGGTGTTCTCTCCAGTCGATAGGGTATCCGCAGCATTCATCGTCCTTTACACCATCGTTTACGCGTCAATTTCAATCGCACTTGGCCAAGTCGGCGAAGGCGGGTTGAGCAGCAATCGCCGCAGGCAGATCGATGGCACTACGGGAGCCATGGTGTTGATAGCCGCAGGCTTCATGGCGGCAGCGAGCTAATAATCTTACTGCGCGTGTCGGCAGCTTCGGTGCTTGGAATTACGCTTGTGAGGTTGGTCGGGAATGAGGCATCAGAGTGCAGGCCTCTCCAGGCGGATAGTAACCATCGCGGTTTATCCACCTGTCTAGTCAGCTAGTCGGATGTGACATGCGCCGACTAACCTACACAATGAGCGCTGCACGAGAATTCTCAACCAGGGTTAGCAGGCAACTCGAATACATGCTCAGCGCCGAACCACGCGGTGATCTGAGCAAGCGCTGCCTGGCTCAGCAGTTGAGTGAAAAGCAGAGCCAAACGGACCTTGGGTCGAGAGCACGCAACGTAGAAGAGATTCCGATTGCTTTCGAATTTTTCACGCCTGTTCGCCGGTGGCCCCGGCTGAAACCACTCGAGCATTTCAGCGAAATTATATTGGTTCCAGCCGCGCCCCAACACAACGATCACGTTTTCGAATTCGGCTCCCTTGACCCCGTGTTTTGTGGCAAACGGCGTATGCCCATCAATGAATTGGTCTAGCGCGATCAGCTCTGTGTAAGATACTGCCCTGAGCTTTCGAAGCTGGGTAATCCTGCGTGGCTCGTCCTCACCTGGTTCAACACCGGCGGCCTGTAACCCTTGCTCATTCCGTAGCACAGCATTGGGGAGCTGCATCTGCGGCACGGCTATGATGTAGTCAATCACCTCGCCGATGGTACCGGTCAACCTCAGTTCGAGGAGTGCATCCATTGCCTCAGCCCAAGCGACTTTATCGCTGTGCCTTCGAATCGTTGGCCGATCGCTTGCCAGGTGCCCGAACATCGCACCGTATCGGCGCTTTTGGTATGCGACACACGCTGGCTCAAGCTGATCTGCCAAATACTTGATGTGAGGATCTTCCTTCTTCAGCCACGGATCATTGTACTGCCCATAAATTTCACGGATCGAGGAGTACCCCTGCTCACGAGCAATGCCTTTGTGATTCAGGATGAGGATTTTGGTCGTTTTCGGAGAGAAATCCCATCCTTCCACGCTGAGCTGAGCTTTCAAGTATTCGAAGTAGGCACTAGCAGCCTCAGGACTGGTGTCGCCAGTCCAGTGTCCTCCCCCGCTTCCTGTCCGTCGCTCTCCAGGCCAGAGGTTGGTGTGGAACACTCGGGCTTCACCGATCAAGTCAGGATCGCTCACTTCCTGGTGCAGGCCTGGCCGCATCTCATTCAGCACATCGACAATCCGCGATGCTGAGCGGAAATTCGCATTTTTTTCGATCGGCTGAAGGGCGTCATGCACGACTAGGCCGCAGCCCCCGTCGTAGATTTTTTGCCAATGGTCACCAAATAGGCCAATCATCGGTCCCTCACCGCGATCTAGAAACCACGACTTCAGTGCACCGACAAAATGTTCATCCGTGTCCTGATATTCGTCGACAAACAGGATCGGGTATCGGGAAGTCAATACGGCCCTGAACTTCGGAGACGGAAGCGCCTGAACCATCAATGTCAGGACATCTTCGTGCCGAATCGAGACCTCGTCCTCCGATACGCGTGGAATACCCATTTCGTAATGGATGCGCCTGTTACCTACGCCACCCACCGGCTCAAAACGCTCTCGCCAAAAAGCTTCAGCGCCAAGAAATCCTCTCAGTGATGTTTGAAAATCTCTGAGCAACGACCAGCAAAAGCCATGGACGGTCTCGGCTCGGATTGCAGGATGCGCTTGGAAGCGAGAGATGATCTCGTCTTTCGCCACATTGGTGTAAGTGATACAAGCGACTTGCTGACGCTCCCGGATCAACGCAGGACCTCGGTGTTCAATCAATCGACTGAGCGCCTTCTCTAGCGAATAGGTCTTACCAGCCCCAGCACCTGCTTCCAGGCGAAAGCTTAGACCTTCATCCAAACAAGCGAACATGCGTTCCAGCGCTTCTCGCCCTGCTCTGTCCGCGGGACTTTCGTGATTGTCAGGCATCGCCTTGCTCTCCTTCAGCAGCCACTGCCTCACCAACAACCTCTACAACTGCGGCCATGGCCCGAGCAGCCATTTGGGCATCAACGACCGGCGCCCCAACTGCTAGCCAACGCAATCCTTCAGCAATGTATCTAGGCACGTTCCAGTTCGTATCATCAATCGCGTACTTCAACGCAAAAGCTGATTTTTTCTGGTCCGCCGCATGCTCGTAAGCTTGGGATGCGACATCGCCCTGCCCCAGCTGAAATCGATCAAGGTTCGCCAGGATGAACGCGTCCTCAAAGCTTCTGCCTGAAGGCCCGGGTTCGTTCCCCTCCGGAATTTGGTAAGCGATGCGCCTCAACCCTATGGTCTTCTCTGCTGGCGTTTTCGCCAGCAGTTGGGCAGGAGTGACTTCGGCCTCAAACCAGTCTTTGAGGCACGCATTGCTCGTAAACAGACCCTCTGAAACGAGACAAGCTTTCCGCTTTCTTTCTGCATTCGGTTTGACGGAGTCGATGTCGGTAACGATCAGCGTGCGCAGTTCCAAGAAGGTGAGTAGATCATGAAACCGGTGTGCATACGCGCCGCCAACCTCCATAACCGTCAAGTACTGACTAGCCAACTGAGGTTCACCCACCGCAGCCGCGTCAGTTTTGGCGATCATGGTTGGTAGCAGCAATCGCTCTGAAGTCCCCTCGATCAAGATGGCTTTATCTGCAAAGAACAGGTCGCATCGAGTGAGCGTCAGGTACTGATAGAGAAAATCTCTGTCCGGTGCAGGAGCCTGGCCCATGCCCTGCCTCAGGTCTTTGATCTTGGACTGCCGAATCCCGTTTTCACCGCTCACAGAGAGAAAGTAACGCATGGTTTCGAAGCGCGCTTCGTTGGCCATGTGTGGAGAGTGGGTGGAAATTACAAACTGCACTGGCCACGGACGGCTGCCATTCAGCTGCTGCTCGAACGCGCCCTTGATCATGTGCAATTGTCGGATGAAGACCTCCTGCATTTGCGGATGCAAGTGGGCTTCAGGCTCTTCAATGAAGATGAGGTGTACGCTTGCGGCTGCCGGCGTAGCTTGAAACTCTCTGAAGAATTTCAGTAATTGCAGAAGGATGTACACCAGGTTACGGACGCCGAGTCCGTTGTAGCTTTCCGGGAGTGTCAGGCCGTTTACCCCCCTGTATCTGACCTGCGTGTGGTCTTTAAGCAGGCGCTCGACATCGAAGGTCGTCACAGTGGTGAGGCCTGGGTCTTCTAGCCCTGGGTAGCCGAAAAGCTCAAACGTAGGGAGCAGCGAAGTCAGTCCAGCGTTGAAACCGTCATGCAGCTCCTTTTGAATTTTCTCCACCGCTCCATGGAGCTGCTCCGCCGTAGTTCGTTTCTCGGGATCTGTGGGGTCAGTCAATGCCGATTGGAACAGCACCTCCACCACCTTCCCAAGGACATCGCGCTCTCGGTGTGTATCGTCATCCAAGCCCCGTTGCGCATTGATGAATCCGCCGCGGATCAACGTGGTGAGTGATTTTAGGTCGAGGCCCTTGCGGTTCGTAGGATCATTGGGGTCAACCGCTTCCAAACGGGGCTCGTAGGCCCCCGCCAAACGCTTCTTTATCAGGCTGAAGAAGCTAGGACGTTGATCCTCCTGCACAGTGTCGGGGGCATTCGTTTCTGCGAAAAGCGACTCAAGGCCTGTCGCCCGCGGTCCATACGTCAAGACGATGCGCGCACAAGAGCAATCTGGATCTAGGTCTACTATGCATTCGCTGAGCTGCCCCAGGTCTGGGGCATCCACGTCATAGGAGATGTCCAATGTGACCCTGACAACGGGAAGCATGGCAGCAACGTCGGAGCGAGCTATTCCGCCGTGAAACGCATTGAATGCCGTCCAAAACTCTTCGTGACTCCCCAGAGAGAAATCCTCAAGCCTGAAAGAGGGAGTCCGGTCTGAAAGGAGCCGGCGGAACACCTCAGCTATGGAGGTTTTGCCGCAATTGTTGCGCCCGACGATCAGTGTTGTGCCGTCTTCTAGGCCAAGACTGACGTTCTGAAGCAGTCTGAAATTTTGAATCTCAACGCGCTCGATCCGCATGATGTCCCTACCGTGAAATCGTATAGCCATCACTGTAGATGCTGAATTGAAGTAGTCAATACAGGGACAATTCCCCTAAAAGCACCCGCTGTATGCGACCGGCAGGTTTGGATGGTGAGCGGCCCTTCACGAATGGCAGGAATTGGCCGTTAGCTGCCGGATACCAAAGGCAGTAGTCAGCCACTAACCCCGGCACAAACTCCTGCCTGGAACTTAGCTGGCTCCGATACCATGCCTAGAACGCTCCACCAAGCATGGTACCGAGATAGATCTTATGACTTAGCCTTTTCGAGCCATGCGAAAGATCATTAACAATACAGAGCACATCAGCCTAGAATCAGATTTTATCTTTAAAAATCAAAACATTAAGAAAAAATCTTACTCCCACTCAATCGTAGCCGGCGGCTTACTCGAAACATCGTAAGTCACCCGAGAAATCCCGTCGATTTCATTGATGATCCGCCCGCTGACAGTTTCCAGCAGTTCGTAAGGCAGGTGTGCCCAACGTGCGGTCATGAAGTCGATGGTTTCTACGGCGCGCAGGGCGACGACCCAGGCGTAGCGGCGGCCGTCGCCTACGACGCCAACCGATTTGACTGGCTGGAAGACGACGAATGCCTGGCTGACTTTGTGGTACCAGTCGGCCTTGCGCAGTTCTTCGATGAAGATGTGGTCGGCGCGACGCAGCAGGTCGGCGTATTCCTTTTTCACTTCACCGAGGATGCGCACGCCCAGGCCCGGGCCCGGGAATGGGTGGCGGTAGACCATGTCGTAGGGCAGGCCGAGTTCCAGGCCGAGGCGGCGGACTTCGTCCTTGAACAGCTCGCGCAGGGGTTCAACCAGCTTGAGGTTCATTTCTTCCGGCAGGCCGCCCACGTTGTGGTGCGACTTGATGACGTGAGCCTTGCCGCTTTTCGCGCCAGCCGACTCGATGACGTCCGGGTAGATGGTGCCTTGGGCCAGGTACTTGATGTTGTCGAGCTTGCAGGATTCGGCATCGAACACGTCGATGAAGGTGCGGCCGATGATCTTGCGCTTTTTCTCCGGGTCGCTTTCGCCAGCCAGATTGTTCAGGAACTGATCTTCGGCGTTGGCGCGGATGACCTTGACGCCCATGTTCTCGGCGAACATGGCCATGACCTGCTCGCCTTCGTGCAGGCGCAGCAAGCCGTTGTCGACGAATACGCAGGTCAGTTGATCGCCAATGGCCTTGTGCAACAGAGCGGCAACCACTGAAGAATCGACGCCGCCGGACAGGCCCAGCAGAACGTTGTCGGTACCGACCTGGGCACGGATGCTGGCAATGGCGTCGTCAGCAATGTGCGACGGGGTCCACAGCGCTTCACAACCACAGATATCGAGGATGAAACGCGACAGGATGCGACCGCCCTGCTTGGTGTGGGTCACTTCAGGGTGGAACTGCACGCCGTAGTAGCCACGGGTGTCGTCAGCCATGCCGGCGATAGGGCAGCTCGGGGTGCTGGCCAGAACGTGGAAACCGTCCGGAATCTCGGTGACCTTGTCGCCATGGCTCATCCAGACATCGAGGCCCAGGACGCCATCGGCATCCACGTGGTCTTCGATGCCGTCGAGTACGCGGCTCTTGCCGACGACATCGACACGGGCGTAGCCGAATTCGCGCAGGTCGGAACCTTCAACGCGGCCACCCAACTGCTCGGCCATGGTCTGCATGCCATAGCAGATGCCGAAGATCGGCACGTTGAGGTCGAATACGGCTTGCGGAGCACGTGGGCTGTTGGCTTCGTGCACGGACTCGGGGCCGCCGGCGAGGATGATCCCGCGCGGGGCGAATTCGCGAATCGCTTCATCGTCCATGTCGAACGGATGCAGTTCGCAGTACACGCCGATTTCACGCACGCGGCGGGCAATCAGCTGGGTGTACTGGGAGCCGAAATCGAGGATCAGGATACGGTGGGCGTGAATATCGAGGGCCATGGAAGGAGCTCTGATGAGCAGTTGCGAGCTTTAAGCTGCAAGCTGCAAGTTGTCGGAGTCGCGGTAGTTGCGTCACCGCAACCACCGCTTGTAGCTTAAAGCTTGAAGCTATCGTCGGCCTTAGCCGACACGATAGTTAGGTGCTTCCTTGGTGATCTGCACGTCATGGACGTGGGATTCAGCCATGCCAGCGCCGGTGATGCGAACGAACTCGGGCTTGGTGCGCATTTCTTCGATATCGGCGCTACCGGTGTAGCCCATGGAAGAACGCAGGCCACCCATCAGTTGATGGATGATGGCCGACAGCGAACCCTTATAGGCCACACGGCCTTCGATGCCTTCCGGTACCAGCTTCTCGGCACCTGCGGACGAATCCTGGAAGTAGCGGTCCGAAGAACCCTGGGCCTGGGACATGGCGCCCAGCGAGCCCATGCCGCGATAAGCCTTGTAGGAGCGGCCCTGGAACAGTTCGATTTCGCCCGGCGCTTCTTCAGTACCGGCAAACATCGAACCCATCATCACGCAGCTTGCGCCAGCAACGATGGCCTTGGACAGGTCACCCGAGAAACGGATGCCGCCGTCGGCGATCAGGGGAACGCCAGTGCCTTCAAGGGCAGCGGCAACGTTGGCGATAGCGCTGATTTGCGGTACGCCCACGCCTGCAACGATACGGGTGGTGCAGATCGAGCCAGGGCCGATACCGACCTTGACCGCGTCGGCGCCGGCAGCCGCCAGAGCCTTGGCTGCTTCGCCAGTGGCGATGTTGCCGCCGATGACCTGCACGTCAGGGAAGTTTTCCTTGACCCAGCGAACGCGGTCGATCACGCCTTTGGAGTGACCGTGAGCGGTATCGACCACCACCACGTCAACACCGGCAGCGACCAGCGCCGAAACGCGATCGCCAGTGTCCTTGCCAGTACCGACAGCCGCGCCGACACGCAGACGACCCTGGTCGTCCTTGCTCGCCAGCGGGTAGGCCTTGGCCTTTTCGATGTCCTTGACGGTCATCATGCCCTTGAGCGAGAACCTGGCGTCGACGATCAGGACCTTCTCGAGACGGTGCTTGTGCAGCAGCTCGCGCACTTCGTTCTTGTCGGCGCCTTCGCGTACGGTGACCAGACGCTCTTTAGGCGTCATCACTTCGCGAACAGGGATATCCAGACGGTTTTCAAAACGTACGTCACGGGAAGTCACGATGCCGACCAGGTCGCCATCATGCAGGACAGGTACGCCAGAGATGTTGTGCATGCGGGTCAGTTCGAACAGGTCACGTACCGTGGCGTCAGCCTCGATGGTGATCGGGTCCTTGACGACACCGGCTTCGAACTTCTTGACCTTGCGAACTTCAGCAGCCTGTTGTTCGATGGTCATGTTCTTGTGGATGATACCGATACCACCTTCCTGAGCCATGGCGATGGCCAGACGGGCTTCAGTGACGGTATCCATTGCAGCGGAAACCAAAGGGATATTCAGTTCAATGCCACGGGTCAAACGGGTTTTCAGACTGACTTCGTTAGGCAGTACCTCGGAATAACCGGGCACAAGGAGAATGTCGTCGAATGTTAGGGCTTCTTGACTGATACGCAGCATCGCGGGGGCTCCCGGGCGGGAAAATTGGAAGCGCGCCATTATACCTACACACCTGCGCAGGCTCAATGCAAACCTCAGCCTAATATCAAACGAACTTATAGTCGGACTTTGACGAAGGAAACCGGGCGATCCAGGCGTTCGGCGAAGTCATCGAGGAAGCTCTGTGTGAAGGATGCATCGAGCCAGTTATTGAAGATGAAACCCAGGTTGGAAAAACCGCAGGCGTCCAGGAACAGGAAGCCGTTGATGTCGTCTTCATGCCGGCATTCCGGGCAGATGAAATTATCGGTATGGCCGGGCATCCAGTCTTCCAGGCTGTCGAACAGCGCCTCACCGATTTCCCGGCGACACTCAGGGCAACCGGCCTCTTCGGCAAAGTTGTTCAGCGGCGTGAAGATGCAGCGCCTGGTAACGACCTCAAGCCCATTGACGGCCTGCCCGAACGGCAAGGCGTCGGGGTTCTGCACCACCCTTCTCGCGCCCGGCGCAATGGCATAGGCCATCTTGTTGTAGGTTCGCCCGCAGGTACTCAGTTCCGGCTCGACCACATTGAGTTTCACCAGCCAGCGAAGGATCAGGCGCGCCCGTGCCTCATGCCCGGGAAAACTGGAGATTTGCGGGACGATGATGCTCTGGGTGTTCATGGCAATGTGTCGCTGAAGGCTGATCAAGGGCGGCAGTTTAACAGGTCAGCCCGGAACGCCGCCCCATCAACCGGCAATCAACCGGCGATGTAACGACCGATCAGCGCCAGACCGCTGACCAACACCAGCCAGGTCACCAGCCGCACAAAGGCTTCACGGGACAGTTTCGTCACCAGTGATCGGCCGATCCATGAACCCAGCAACATCGCAGGCAACAGGCAGACCGCCAGAAGCAGCAAGGGGATTTCGGCATAGACCCCGGCCAGCAAGAACAACCCGAGGCGCACGATGGTGCTGCAACTGATCAGGGCGCTTTGCGTGGCCCGCGCCTGTTCCTTGGAGGTCAGGCGACTGTTGAGATAGATCGCGTAGAGAAAACCGCCACTGCCAAACAAGGCACCGAACAGGCCACCGATCGTACCCATGGGGATCGCCCAACCCGCCGCCAGTTGCGTCGGTCGCACTTTGACTGCCAGGCTGTAAAGCGCATACGCCGTCACGAACAGCCCCATCAACAGGAGCAGCACATCGGATTTCAGATTAAGCAGAAACAGCACACCCAAGGTGCAGCCCACCGCCATGCAGGGCAGCAGGCGAAGCAACTCCGAGCGGACCACCGATTGCCGGGAAGGCAGCAGGTTGCCGAAAGCCGCAAGGAAATCCAGCATCACCAGCAAGGGAATGATCCGCGACAGCGGCATGAAGTGAATCAGAACAGGCCCGGCCACCAGCGCCGTACCGAAACCGGCGACGCCAAACACTATATAGGCAGCCACCACGGCCAGTTCGATCCACAGCAGATCCAGCGGTGCAAAGCCCAACTGGTTGAACCATTCGACCGCCACACGACTCTCCCTGAATTGACCACGCGCTGCTTATATAGCTGCG
The DNA here is from genome assembly GCF_018968705.1 of Pseudomonas lijiangensis. Lineage (NCBI taxonomy): Bacteria > Pseudomonadati > Pseudomonadota > Gammaproteobacteria > Pseudomonadales > Pseudomonadaceae > Pseudomonas > Pseudomonas lijiangensis. Next base: position 1,273,013 of record NZ_CP076668.1, on the reverse strand, counting down.
CCCCCCGAAAACCGCCAGTGGTGGTGGCCGGGCAAATCCCTTTATGATGCCGCCATGATTAAAGATCCCTTTGCAAGACTCGGCCTGGACCGGGAAGTCCTCACTGTCAGCCAGCTCAACGGCCGTGCACGGGTGTTGCTGGAAGATGTGTTCAGCAGCATCTGGGTCGAGGGCGAGATATCCAACCTGTCGCGCCCGGCCTCCGGCCATGTGTACTTCACGCTCAAGGACTCCGGCGCCCAGGTGCGTTGCGCTCTGTTCCGCCAGAGCGCGGCGCGTGTGCGGCAGGCGCTCAAGGATGGCTTGCAGGTCAAGGTGCGCGGCAAAGTCTCGCTGTTCGAGGGCCGCGGCGACTATCAGCTGATTCTTGATACTGTCGAGCCTGCGGGCGATGGCGCATTGCGACTGGCTTTCGATGCCCTGAAAGCCAAGCTCAGCGACGAAGGCCTGTTCAGTGCCGAACGCAAGGTCGCGCTGCCACTGCATCCGCAACGCATCGGCATTATCAGCTCGCCTACAGGCGCGGTGATACGCGACATCATCAGCGTGTTCCGCCGTCGCGCTCCGCAAGTGGAACTGACCCTGATTCCCACCGCTGTTCAGGGCCGCGAAGCGATTGCGCAGATTGTCCGGGCACTCAAGTTGGCGGACGCCAGAGGCTTCGATGCCTTGATCCTCGCCCGGGGCGGCGGTTCGCTGGAAGACTTGTGGTGCTTCAACGAAGAAGCCGTGGCCCGGGCCATCGATGCCTGTGTGACGCCGATTGTCAGTGCGGTCGGACATGAAACCGATGTTTCCATCAGTGACTTCGTGGCCGATGTGCGGGCGCCTACGCCCTCTGCCGCTGCGGAATTGCTGGCACCGGACTCCAGCGACCTGCATCGCCGGGTAGAAAACCTCAATCGCCGCCTGATCAGCCGCATGCGCGATCGACTGATGCGCGAGCGCTTGCGTCTGGACGGTATTTCCCGCCGCCTGCGCCATCCCGGCGAACGCCTGCGCCAGCAAGCCCAGCGCCTGGATGATCTGGACATGCGCCTGCGCCGCGCCTTCGAACAAGGCATGCATCAGCAGAAGGTGCGTCTGGCGCACATGGAAAGCCGACTCGCCGCCCAGCATCCGGGACGCACCCTGGCCTTCCTGCGCCAGCGGCTGGATGTTCTGGCCGAGCGCCTGCCACGTGCCATGCGTGAGCAGATCAAGACCCGCAAACTACAACTGCAAAGCCAGATTCAGACACTTCATGTCGTAAGTCCGCTGGCAACACTGGGCCGTGGCTACAGTATCCTGCTCGACGAACGCGGCAATGCCATCCGCAACGCCGCGCAAACCCGACCCGGCCAGCGCCTCACGGCCAGACTGGGCGAAGGCGAATTGCAAGTGCGCGTCGAGGATAACCACCTGACGCCCGTGACCCTCTCTCTTCTGGACTGACCGATCGATGCTACGTTTTATCGCACCGCTGCTCGCCCTCCTCCTGTGCCTTCCCGCCCATGCCGACAGCTACATCACTCGCGCCCTCAACAAGCCGGTGCCCGGCGGTGTCGCGGTGATTGATCTGGGCACCAGCAACCAGCCGCCCAAAGCCACCTTCCAGGGCAAACCGGTGCTGGTGGTCAAGGAGCAAGGTACTCGCTGGCTGGCCATTGTCGGCCTGCCGCTGACGATCAAGCCCGGCACGCAACAACTGGCCTCAGGCGGTCGCAACCTGAGTTTCACGGTGGGCAGCAAGAAGTACCCGGAACAGCACATCACCCTGCAGAACAAGCGTCAGGTCAACCCCAACCCCGAGGACACCAAACGCATCAACAGCGAAACGCCAAAACTGCTGGGCGGTTATGCGGTGTTCAGCCCGGGCACGCCGAGCAACCTGATCCTCGACAAGCCGGTCAACGGCCCGCTGTCGAGCAAGTTCGGCGTGCGCCGGTTCTTCAATGGTGAAGAGCGCAATCCCCATTCGGGTCTGGATTTCGCGGTCCCGACAGGTACGCCGATCAAATCCCCCGCGGCCGGCAAGGTCATCCTGACCGGCAACTTCTTTTTCAATGGCAATACCGTGTATGTCGACCATGGCCAGGGCTTTATCAGCATGTTCTGCCATTTGTCGAAGATCGACGTGAAGACCGGCGATCAGGTACCACGTGGCGGCTTGCTCGGCAAAGTCGGCTCCACAGGCCGCGCCACCGGCCCGCACCTGCACTGGAATGTCAGCCTGAACGATGCGCGGGTAGACCCGGCGATATTCATCGGGGCGTTTCAGCCCTGATCTTTTTCGCGAATAAATTCGCTCCCACGGGCTGTGTGGGTGTAGGAGCGAATTCATTCGCGAAAGCCCCCAAACAATAACCCGGCAATAAATCCCCTAAACCAGCGATAAAAGCTCGTCATATACAGAAAATCGAGAACTTATCTCAATTTTTTCGAGGTGCTTGCCAACTTTCACCTCAATCGTTACGGTTGGCTTCATGAATACCTCTCAAACCCTCATTCTATTGCGCCAACATCGGTGTCTTCGCCTGGTCAGTTCACGACTGCCAGGCTAGATTGCGGTGCCTCGCCCCTGTCTTGCGCGTCAATGGCTGGCCGCCTCTTTTCGGCCTACTCAGTACAAAGGACTCATCAAATGACCATGCTCAAAGATCCATCGAAGAAGTACCGCGCGTTTCCGACCATCGACCTGCCTGATCGTACCTGGCCTTCCAAAGCCATCACTACGACGCCAATCTGGTGCAGCTCCGACTTGCGCGACGGTAACCAATCGCTGATCGAGCCAATGGATTCGGTCAAGAAACTGCGTTTCTGGAAGACGCTGGTTCAGGTAGGCGTCAAGGAAATCGAAGCGTCGTTCCCGGCAGCCTCGCAAACCGACTTCGACTTCGTGCGTACCCTGATCGAAGACGGCCACATCCCGGATGACACCACCATTCAGGTGCTGACCCAGGCCCGTGAAGATCTGATCGCCCGCACCTTCGAATCCCTGCGCGGCGCGAAAAAGGCCATCGTTCACCTGTACAACGCCACCAGCCCTTCCTTCCGTCGCATCGTCTTCAACCAGGACAAGGCCGGCGTGAAAGAAATCGCGGTCAACGCTGCCAAGCTGTTCGTCAAATACGCCGCCCAGCAGCCGGAAACCCAGTGGACTTTCGAGTACTCGCCAGAGACGTTCAGCGCCACCGAACTCGAATTCGCCAAGGAAGTCTGCGATGCCGTGATCGAGGTCTGGAACCCGACGCCTGAGAACAAGGTGATCCTCAACCTGCCAGCCACCGTTGAAGTCGCCACCCCGAACGTCTACGCCGACCAGATCGAGTGGTTCGGTCGCAACATCACCCGTCGTGACAGCGTCCTCATCAGCCTGCACACCCACAACGACCGTGGCACTGGCGTTGCTGCCACCGAGCTGGGCCTGATGGCCGGCGCCGATCGCGTCGAAGGCTGCCTGTTCGGCAACGGCGAGCGTACCGGTAACGTGGACCTGGTCACCGTCGCCTTGAACCTCTACACCCAGGGCATCAACCCGGGCCTGGACTTCTCGGATATCGACGGCGTGCGCAAGGTCGTTGAAGAGTGCAACCAGATTCCGGTTCACCCACGCGCTCCCTATGTCGGCGACCTGGTTCACACCGCGTTCTCCGGCTCGCACCAGGACGCTATCCGCAAGGGCTTCGCCCAGCAGAAAGAAGACGCGCTGTGGGAAGTGCCTTACCTGCCAATCGACCCGGCCGATATCGGTCGCAGCTACGAGGCGGTGATTCGCGTCAACAGCCAGTCTGGCAAAGGCGGTATCACTTACCTGCTGGAACAGGAATACGGCATCTCCCTGCCACGTCGCATGCAGATCGAGTTCAGCCAGGTGGTTCAGGGCGAGACCGACCGTCTGGGCCTGGAAATGACCGCCGAGCAGATCCACTCGCTGCTGCGCCGCGAATACCTGCAGGCCAACACGCCTTACGCCCTGATCAGCCACAAGCTGCAGGAAGAAAACGGCAACAGCTCGGTGGATGCAGAAGTGCATGTCGACGGCGAAACCCAGCACTGGCGCGGCAAGGGCAAGGGCGCCCTGGAAGCACTGGTTGCCGGCCTGCCGGTCAACGTGGAAATCATGGACTACAACGAGCACGCCATCGGTTCCGGCACCACGGCCAAGGCCGCTGCGTACATCGAACTGCGCGTCAACGGTGACCGTGCCGTGCATGGCGTGGGTATCGACGAGAACATCACCACTGCCAGCTTCCGTGCACTGTTCAGTGCTCTGAACCGCTCCCTGAGCCAGGCACAAGCCAAGGCTGCCTGAGTATGAATGACGAGGATGACGGACGCCCGTTCGTCATCCTCCAACAGGCTCTAACACGGGCTTTTTGATCTAAAACCCTCGTTTCAGAATCCGCATGACCATGCGCATATTCGGCATAATCTTTTCATTTATGCTGTGGTAGCATGCTGCCTTTAATGGATTTGGCCTGCTGATAGCACCTTTTTCAGCTAACGGCGCCAGGTTCAACTTGCCTGTTTGAAGCTGCACCCTTTCCCAAAAGCCACGATGACTATTGCATTGATTTTCGGACGAAAAGAATGCACGGGCAGACCAACCGTGCATTGAAAAAACCATCGGCCTCGGTAACGCTGAGCTGATCCAATCACATTTGGAGCGATTATGCCTAAGGCTTCCCATCAAGATCTGCGCCGCAACTTTCGCGCACTCACCTCTTCAGATTCCTGCTATCACACAGCCTCGGTCTTCGATCCAATGTCTGCGCGCATCGCAGCCGACCTGGGCTTTGAAGTGGGTATCCTCGGCGGCTCGGTTGCATCCCTGCAAGTCCTGGCAGCGCCCGACTTCGCACTGATCACCCTGAGCGAATTCGTCGAGCAGGCCACTCGCATCGGCCGCGTCGCAGAGCTTCCGTTCATCGCCGATGCCGACCACGGTTATGGCAACGCACTCAATGTCATGCGCACCGTCATCGAACTCGAGCGTGCAGGCGTTGCGGCGCTGACCATCGAAGACACCCTGCTGCCCGCCCAGTTTGGCCGCAAGTCCACCGACCTGATCTCCACCGCAGAAGGCGTCGGCAAGATCCGCGCAGCGCTGGAAGCCCGTGTCGATCCTGAACTGTCGATCTTTGCGCGCACCAATGCCGCGATCATTCCCGTGCAGGAAGCCATCAGCCGGATTCAGCAGTATCAGAGTGCAGGCGCCGACGGCATCACCATCGTGGGCGTGCGCGACTTCGAGCACTTGGAACAGATCACGGAAGGCGTGACCATTCCCCTGATGCTGGTCACCTACGGAAACCCTGCGCTGCACGACAACAAGCGCCTTGCAGAGATGGGCGTCAGAATCTGCGTACACGGCCATGCGGCCTATTTCGCATCGATCAAGGCGACCTATGACTGCCTGAGAGAACAGCGCCAGATTCTGAGCAGCACCAGCGACATGAACGCAACCGAACTGACCCACACTTACACCCAACCAGAAGACTACGTTGAGTGGGCCCGGAAATTCATGAATGTGAACGAGTAAGTACGCCTTATTGACTGATGCCAGTCAGTGAAGGCCATACATGACCGTGTGGGAGGCAGCTTGCTGGCGACTTCAGCGTCAGGCGCAGAATATCTGCGGGTTTTGAAGCCTTTTTCGCCAGCAAGCTGCCTCCCACAAGTTTGCGTGTACCTTGACTGATCGGCATTGCTCGTACTGACACGTGCAATAAAAAAGCCTCCGCAAGCGGAGGCTTTTTTGTTTGTGTGCAGTCAGGCAGTGGTTTTGATACCAACGCTGTTTGTCAACTGCATCAATGAACCCTGCAAGGTTTGTATCGTTGCAGAAGTCTGAGAGATCTGTCCCTGGATGGCCAGGACACGTGCAGCCTTTTCCTCAGCCGAGCCTTTGCTGCTCTGAGCCGCAGCCAGTTGAGCCTGCTGCTGGACCAGTTGCTGCTGAGCCTGTTTGATCTGTTCTTTGATCTTTTCGATGGATTCTTCAATGGCGTTAGCGGTGGAAGAACCACCTGCACCACCCGCCGGAGCAGCACCTTTACCCACCTTGGCACCCTCAAGCGAAACGCTCACACCATCTGTCTTCTGCGTGCTGTCGGTTGTCGCCGCGTCTGCGTCTGCGTCCTTGTCCTTGACCGTCAGCTTCAAGGCAGTGGAATAAGCACTCAGCGACGAGGTATTGATGGTAGTCATGACGAACTCCTGGCTATATTGGGTAGTTATCGACACATCTGCATACAACTTTAATAAATTATTGTATTTCGAATGTGTCGGCGTCCAGATTGGCCGGGAAGCGCGTGCGGTAGCTGCGCAGGGCCTCAGCGCTCAGGGTTGCCTGAAAGACGCCATCCCTGTCCCCGATATCGACAAGGCTTTCACCCTCGAAGTCCAGCACCTGGCTGTCACCGGTGTACGCAAAGCCTTTCCCATCGCTGCCGACACGGTTCACCGCCGCGACATAACACAGGTTTTCGATGGCCCTGGCCGGTAACAGGCGATTCCAGTGCAGACGACGTGCGCCGGGCCAGTTCGCGGTATAGAGCAGCAGGTCGGTGTCCCGGGCATCACGGCTCCAGACCGGGAAGCGCAGGTCATAGCAAATCAGCGGACGAATACGCCAGCCGTTCAGCTCGAACATCACCTGACGTTCGCCAGGGCTGTAGTGCTCGTGCTCACCGGCCATGCGGAACAGGTGGCGCTTGTCGTAATACAGCAACTCGCCATCGGGACGCGCCCACAGCAGCCGGTTGCGATGATTGCCTTCTGCATCACGAATGATCACGCTGCCGGTAATCACCGCCTGAAGACGCCTGGCCTGTTCCAGCAGCCAGTCGGATGTCGGGCCGCCTTCAGGTTCTGCCAGGGTTTCGGAATCCATGGAGAAGCCGGTGGTGAACATTTCCGGCAGGACCACCAGATCGACGTCTTTCACCTGCTCCAGCAATGCGCTGAAGTGATCGAGGTTGGCCTGCCGGTCGTGCCAGACCAGAGTGGTCTGGATCAATGCCAGTTTCAGGTCGGACAACTGACTCAAATCGCGCATAGTTTTTCCGCTGCCTGAAGCAACGTCTCCTCTCGCTTGGCAAAGCACAGACGTATAAGGCGCTGGCCTTCAGGCGGCTTCTGGTAGAAGACCGACACCGGAATGCTGGCCACACCGTGCTCTCGGGTCATCCACAACGACATGTCGACATCGTTGAGGTCCGGACGGATCTGCGAGTAATCCACCAACTGGAAATACGTGCCGCCCACCCGCTCGAAGCTGAAACGCGAGGACGCCAGCTGGTCGCAGAAAAAATCACGCTTGGCCTGATAGAACGCCGGCAGTTCTTCTACATGCTCGGGATGCGCCGCCATGAAATCAGCCAGCGCCCACTGCAATGGCGTGACGCCACAGAAACTCACGTACTGATGGACCTTGCGCAGCTCAGCGGACAAGGCCGGTGGCGCCACCACATAGCCGGTCTTCCAGCCGGTCACGTGGTAGGTCTTGCCGAACGAGCTGACCACAAAGGCGCGCTGATACAGCTCTTCATGGGCCAGTACGCTGACATGCTGGACGCCATCGAACACCAGATGCTCGTACACCTCATCGCTGACCAGATAAATGTCGCGATTGGCGATAAGAGCAGCCAGCTGGTCCAGCTCGGCACGACTGATCAAGGCTCCGCTGGGGTTGTGCGGGCTGTTGAGGATGATCATGCGCGTGCGCGGGCTCAAGGCATCGCCCAGCTTCTGCCAGTCGATGGAGAAGTCGTCCAGCCCAAGCTGCACATGCACGCAACGGCCACCGGCCAGTTCCACGGCAGGCTCATAGCTGTCATAGCAAGGGTCGAAAACAATCACTTCATCGCCAGGACGAATGACCGCCTGAACGGCGCAGAAAATCGCCTGGGTCGCGCCCGGCGTGATGGTGACTTCGCTGTCCGGGTTGACCTCGCGCCCGTAACTGCGGGCAATCTTGGCTGCAACCTGCTGGCGCAGGGCTGGCAGGCCAGTCATGGGTGAATATTGGTTGTGGCCTTGAGCAACATGCAGGCTCAAGGCGTCACGCAGCGCTTGCGGCCCGTCGAAATCGGGAAAGCCCTGGGACAGATTGATCGCACCGGTTTCGGCGGCGAGCTGAGACATGACGGTGAAGATGGTGGTGCCAACATTAGGCAACTTGCTGTCGATCATTAGGGCCCTTCCCTGCAATACCCCCGGCATCACGGTGGCACGGGTCAGGCAGGATAGCCCATCGGGCGCGCATAAAAAAAGGCACCGTGCGGACTGCAGGGTGCCTTTTCAGGAGAAAGACTCAGCGCTTGTCGCGGCGCTTCTTGTCTGCCTTCTTGTGGTGCGACATCAAACGACGCTTCTTGTTGACCTGGCGGTCGGTCAGCGTGTTCTTGTTGCCTTCGTACGGGTTCTCGCCGCCCTTGAATTCGATACGGATCGGCGTACCGACCAGTTTCAGAACACGGCGATACGTGTTTTCCAGGTAACGGACATAGGACTTCGGTACTTTCTCGACCTGGTTACCGTGAATCACGATCAGTGGCGGGTTGGCACCACCCAGGTGGGCATAACGCAGCTTGATACGGCGACTGCCGACCATTGGCGGCGCGTGCTCGCTGACGGCATCTTCCAGAATCTGGGTCAGGCGGCTGGTTGGCCAGCGGGTGACGGCAGACTTGAAGGAGTTCTGTACCGACTGATACAGGTTACCCACACCGGTGCCGTGCAAGGCAGAGATGAAGTGGATATCGGCAAAGTCGACGAAGAACAGCCGGCGCTCCAGCTCGGTCTTCACGTAGTCACGCTCGCCCGGCGTCATGCCATCCCACTTGTTCAGTGCGATGACCAGTGCGCGACCGGCCTCGAGTGCGAAGCCCAGCAGGTTGAGGTCGTGATCGACCACGCCTTCGCGGGCATCCATCACGAAGATCACCACGTTGGCGTCCTTGATGGCCTGCAACGTCTTGACCACGGAGAACTTCTCGACTTCCTCGTGGATCTTGCCGCGCTTGCGCACACCTGCGGTGTCGATCAGCGTGTACTTCTCGTCGTTACGCTCGAACGGAATGTAGATACTGTCGCGCGTGGTGCCCGGCTGGTCATAGACGATAACCCGGTCTTCACCGAGCATGCGGTTGACCAGGGTCGACTTGCCGACGTTGGGACGACCGATGATAGCGATCTTGATGCCGTCTTTTTCGCTCGGGCCAGGAATGCGCTTGGCTTCCTCGCCTTCTGCGACGTCCTCGGCCTCGCCTTCTTCGATTTCGTCATCGTCCTTGGGGAAATCCTTCAGGGCGATTTCCAGCATCTGGGAAATGCCGCGACCATGAGCACCGGCAACCGGGATCGCATCGCCCAGGCCCATCGGGCTGAACTCGGCACGCGCCAGGTTTTCATCGATGTTGTCGATCTTGTTGGCAACCACGTAAGAACGCTTGTTGCGCTTGCGCAGGTGCTCGCCGATCATCTGGTCAGCCGCGGTGTAACCCGCTTTGGCATCCACCAGGAACAACACGACATCAGCTTCTTCGATAGCCAGCAGCGATTGCTCGGCCATCTTTTCGTCCATGCCATGCTCGTCGCCGGAAATACCACCGGTGTCGATCAGGATATAAGAGCGCCCCTGCCACTTCGCCTCTCCGTATTGGCGATCACGGGTCAGACCGGACAGATCGCCGACAATGGCGTCGCGGGTCCTGGTCAGGCGGTTGAACATGGTGGATTTGCCGACGTTCGGTCGACCCACCAGGGCAATTACGGGAACCATGCGGCTCTCCACTTCGTTATTTCAGAAAATACAAAAGCCGCTGCAGGGCAGCGGCCGGAGTTCGGAGCAGTGCCCGCAGGCACCACAGCCTTGCCGAAGCAAGGTCGCCCGGGGCCTTGGCCCCGAGCTTGGACAATCATCACTTGATGGTCAGGGCTTCCAGCTTGCCGCTGTTACCAAACACATAAATCATGTCACCAACTACCAGCGGACGCGCACGAAGACCATCGCTGTCAATACGCTCACGCCCTACGAAACGGCCATCTACCTGGCTCAACAGGTGCAGATAACCTTCCAGGTCGCCAACCGCTACATAGCTGGAAAACACTTCTGGCGCGCCCAGTTGACGGCGAGCCAGCGATTCGTTGCTCCACAGTGCAGTGGAAGAACGCTCGTCGATACCTTCGACGGTGCCAGAGGCCAGGGTCGCGTAAACGCTACCAAAGCCCTGGGCTACGCCCGAGTAGCTGGAAGCATCACGCTGCCAGAGCACACGACCGCTTTCCAGATCCAGACCGGCAACCCGGCCCTGATAACTGGCAACGTACAGAGTACCACCCGACAGCAGCAGGCCACCGTCGATGTCGACAACACGATCCAGTTCTGAACGGCCTTGCGGAATGGCAACACGCTGTTCCCAGACCGGTACGCCGTTGCTGATATCCAGCGCCACGACCTTGCCTGTGGACAGACCGGCAACAGCCAGTCGGTTGGTGACCAGCGGTGCGCCAGTACCACGCAGTGTCAGTACCGCAGGAGTGCTTTCGTAGATCCAGCGCTGGGAACCTGTGACAGCGTCCAGACCGATCACACGGTCATCCTGGGTCTGAACGACGACGACGTCGCCGTTGTTCGCAGGTGGCGCCAACACTTCGCTGGTGACACGGGCACGCCATTTCTCTTCACCGCTAGAAGCGTCAAGAGCAACGATCTCGCCTTTTTCAGTACCGATGGTGACAAGGCCATAGGCCACACCGACAGCACCGGAAACAGGCAGCTCGAGATCTTTCTTCCAGATCACGTCACCGTTCATGCGATCCAGGGACATGATGACCCCGGTCACGTCCGAAGCGTAGATGCGGTCGCCATCGATAGCCGGAACCAGCATGTTGTAGGTTTTGCCCTGACCGTCACCGATCGAGCGGCTCCACTGCTTTTGCAGGACCACTTCTTCTTTGAAGTCGGTCAGCTCGGCAGGAGGCAATTCCTTTTTACTGTTGCTGCTGCAACCCGCGGCCAGAATGGCCAGAGCCAGCAATGCTGCATGTTTCCAACGAATCACGTCACGCATCCCCTTTCGCCAGATCGTCGAGCTTCATTTGCAGGCCACCCACCGCAGCGTCTTCAGACAGAGCGGACTTGGCCTTTTGGTATGCAGCATGCGCCTCGTCGGTACGACCCAGTTGCACCAGCAGGTCACCCTTGAGTTCTTCACGGCTGGCCAGGAACGCCTTGTCGGCATCGCCAGCAAGCAGTTTCAGTGCATCATCAGCCTTGTTCTGCGCAGCCAGTACACGAGCAAGACGCTGACGGGCGATTTCACCCAGGGTCGCGCTGGCCGGCTTGTCGGCTACGGTTTTCAGTTCTGCCGCGGCATCGTCGAGCTTGCCGGCATCGACTGCAACCTTGGCGACGAACAGGCTACCGAACTGGGCATAGGCAGTGCCACCAAATTCGCTCTTGAGCTTGCCGGCGATTTCCGCAACGCGGGCGGTATCGGCCTGGCCGCTTGGCGTCAGCGAAGTTTCCAGCAGTTGCTGATAAAGCATCGAGGCGCCTTGCGACTGCTTGCTGTTGTAGTTCTGCCATGTGTACCAGCCAAAGACCACAACCAACGCCAGCAGACCGCCAGTTACCAGGGGTTTGCCGTTGCGCTGCCACCAGTCCTTCATTACCGCCAGCTCTTCATCTTCGGTACGCGACACCCCAATACTCCTATTCGCTAAATCGGCTGTTAATCAGCTTCAACCCTGCACGACGCAGGAGGCCAAGTGCTCGGACAGAGCATCCCAGGCAATATTTTGTTGTTCGCCCTGACCGCGCAGAGGCTTGACGCCTATCTCCTGGCGGGCAAGCTCTTCATCGCCAAGGATCAGCGCATACAGGGCACCGCTCTTGTCGGCCTTCTTGAACTGGCTCTTGAAGCTGCCAGCACCGGCGTTGACCTGCAAGCGCAGATTCGGCAACTGGTCACGCACACGCTCGGTGAGGGCCAGTGCAGCCAGCTCGGCTGCTTCGCCGAAGGCGCACAGGTAGACATCCACCTGACGCGAGATTTCTTCCGGGACCTTTTCAAGGGTCTCCAGCAGCAGCACCAGACGCTCGATGCCCATGGCGAAACCGACGCCCGCCGTAGGCTTGCCGCCCATCTGCTCGACCAGACCGTCGTAACGGCCACCGGCGCAGACGGTTCCCTGGGCACCCAGTTGATCGGTGACCCACTCGAACACGGTCTTGCTGTAGTAATCCAGGCCACGCACCAGCTTGGGGTTGATGACGTAGGGAATGCCAGCAGCATCCAGACGTGCCTTGAGGCCTTCGAAGTGGATACGCGACTCTTCGTCCAGGTAATCCGCCAGCTTCGGCGCATCGACCAGCACGGCCTGGGTGTCAGGATGCTTGGTGTCCAGAACCCGCAGCGGGTTGGTCTTGAGGCGACGCTGGCTGTCTTCGTCCAGTTGCTCCAGACGCGCCGACAGGAACTCCACCAGCGCATCGCGATAACGCGCACGGGCTTCGCTGGTGCCCAGGCTGTTGAGTTCGAGCTTGACGGCATTGCGGATGCCCAGCAGGCCCCACAGGCGCCAGGTCAGGACAATCAGCTCGGCATCGATATCGGGACCGTCGAGGTTGAAGACTTCGACACCGATCTGGTGAAACTGGCGATAGCGGCCTTTCTGAGGACGCTCGTGGCGGAACATCGGGCCGATGTACCACAGTTTCTGCACCTGACCGCCACCGGTGATCCCGTGTTCGAGTACCGCACGCACACAGGCGGCAGTGCCTTCCGGGCGCAGGGTCAGGGAGTCACCGTTGCGGTCGGCAAAGGTGTACATCTCTTTCTCGACGATATCGGTGACTTCACCAATGGAACGCTTGAACAGGTCCGTGAACTCAACGATAGGCATGCGGATCTGCCGATAACCGTAGTTATCCAGCAAACGCGCCACAGTGCCTTCAAAGTGACGCCACAGCGGGGTCTGCTCGGGCAGGATGTCGTTCATGCCACGAATGGCTTGCAGAGACTTACTCACAAAAAATCCTTAGCAATCTTGATTAGCCACGCACGATGACGGATGCGTCGGCTTCAGCTTTTTCGGCCGCTTTCTCGCGAATCAAGCGTTCAAGCTCGTTCACAAGATTGTCGTTGGTCAGTTTCTGCGCAGGCTTGCCGTCGATGTAGATCAGGTTCGGCGTACCGCCCGTGAGACCGATATGGGCCTCCTTGGCTTCACCAGGACCGTTGACCACACACCCGATGACCGCAACGTCCAGCGGCACCAGCAAATCTTCGAGACGCCCTTCCAGTTCGTTCATGGTCTTGACCACATCGAAGTTCTGCCGCGAACAGCTCGGGCAGGCGATGAAGTTGATGCCACGGGAACGAAGACGCAAGGACTTGAGAATGTCGTAGCCGACTTTCACCTCTTCGACCGGGTCAGCGGCCAACGAGATGCGGATAGTATCGCCAATCCCTTCGGCGAGCAGCATACCGAGGCCGACAGCGGATTTCACCGTGCCTGAGCGCAATCCGCCCGCTTCGGTGATACCCAGGTGCAACGGCTGGACAATCTGTTTGGCCAACAGGCGATAGGCTGCGACGGCCATGAACACGTCCGAAGCCTTGACGCTGACCTTGAAGTCATGGAAATCCAGACGATCCAGATGTTCCACATGGCGCAGGGCCGACTCGACCAGCGCTTCAGGGGTCGGCTCGCCGTATTTCTTCTGCAGGTCTTTTTCCAGGGAACCGGCGTTGACGCCGATCCGGATCGGGATACCACGATCACGGGCAGCATCGACCACCGCACGCACACGGTCTTCGCGACCGATGTTGCCGGGGTTGATGCGCAGGCAGTCGACGCCCAGTTCGGCTACGCGCAGCGCGATCCGGTAGTCGAAATGGATATCGGCGACCAGTGGCACCTTGACCAGTTGCTTGATCCGGCCAAACGCCTCGGCCGCATCCATATCGGGAACCGAAACCCGCACGATATCGACGCCAGCCGCTTCAAGGCGGTTGATCTGGGCAACAGTGGCCGCGACATCGTTGGTGTCGCTGTTGGTCATGCTCTGGACAGCGATCGGCGCATCACCGCCGACCGGAACGGAGCCGACCCATATCTTGCGGGATTCGCGACGCTTGATTGGAGATTCGCCGTGCATGACTTATTGCCCTAGTTTCAGGCGAGCAGTTTCGCCGCTGGTAAAGGGAGCTACGTCTACAGGCTCACCGTTATAACTGACCTGCGCACCACGAGCGTAACCAAGACGCAGGGTCAGAGGCGGCTTGCCAGTGACGTCCAGACTATCACCCTTGCGCTTGAGGCCGCTCATCAAAACCTTGCCATTGCCGTCGGTGACCTGAGTCCAGCAATCGGCGGTAAATTGCAGCTTGATCTGGCCAGAACCTGCAGGGATCGGTGCAGATTCGACGGGCTCGGCAGGAGTCGAAGGCACGGCAGGCGCAACCGGCGCGACAGACGGAGTGTGCGTCGCGGCAACGGCAGGTGCCGAAGGCGCTGGAGCGGCTGCCGGAGCGGTCGGTGCAGCAGCCGGCGCAGTCACAACCGGAGCGGGTGCCACAGGTGCAGTGGCAGGCGCTTCAGTCGGAGCGCTCGGGGTCAGAGGCAGTGGCGACTCATTGCCAGTCTTGCTGCTTTCGGCAGCGGCCTGCTCCTCGGACTCGTCCAGTGGATGAATCTGGGTGGTGCCATCAGCACTTTCGACCTCGACGTGCTCCATGCTCAGGCCGGTCTGATCCTTGCCGCGCATGGACGTCTGATCCTGCCACCAGAGAAAGCCGCCACCCACAAGAACCATCAGCAATAACAGGCTGACGATACGCAGGATATTGTGAGAAAGACGCACTGGCTCTTCGATACGGCCCAGCGCATGGACAGAACTGCCCTTGCCATCGGTGCCGGTGTACTGATCGAACTGATCGACCAGCGCGGCCTGATCCAGCTCCAGCAGTTTGGCGTAGGCACGCACGTACCCACGAGCGAAGGTATGCCCGGGCAGCTTGTCAAAATTCCCGTTTTCGAGATGAGTCAGGGAAGACACGGTGAGGTTCAGCCTCAAAGCCACATCTGGCAGCGACCAGTTTTTGCTCTCGCGGGCCTGACGCAAGGTCTCACCAGGGTTAGAGCGAGTGGTTGCTACAACTTCGGGATGCGCCGCTTTCATCATTGCTCCGACAGGTATTGCTGATATTCCGGCGTACCGGGATAGAGTCTTTTGAGTTGCAGGCCAAAACTGGCCGCCTTGTTACGGTCGTCATAGACCTTGGCCAATCGAATGCCGAGCAGCAGACTACGCGCATTCTGCTCGCTGAGTTGGCTGAAACGGTCGTAGTAGTCACGCGACGGCACATAATGCCCGTCTTCGTAAGACAACTCAGCCATTTCCAGCAAGGAACGTGGCTGTTGACGGTCAAGACGCAGTGCCTTGGTGAAATGCTCGCGAGCTTCCTCGCGCTTGTTCAGCTTCAGGGCGGTCATGCCCAGGCTTTCAAAGACCCGTGACCGCTCAGGATACAGGTTGTCTGCGGCAGCCTGCTGGAAACGTTCGTAAGCTTCCTGATAGCGCTTCTGCTCGTAAAGAAAACTGCCGTAGTTGTTGACGATGCGAGCATCGTTGTTGCTTGAAGACAGCGCCTTGCGAAAGTGCTGGTCAGCCAGCTCAGGCTCCATCTCGACCTGGAACACCAGCGCCAGCGCGGCATTGGCGTCAGGATCGGAACTGTCGAGTTCCAGTGCCTTTTTCAGTGGCACCTTGGCGCGTTCGGTCTGGCCCTGCTGGAAATAACCCAATCCCAGCTGCACGTATGCCTTGCGAGCTTCGTCACGCCCTTGCGGCGTCTTGAGTGGATCGACATGCCCTGTCGAAACGCACCCTACCAGCAACATAACAAAGCATGACAACAGCAAGGCACGCACAGACATGGAGTCCCTCTCGGTCAGTTTCGAGCGCCAGCGTTTGGAGCCGCATCGGCCTCGGCATTGAGCTCACGCACTGCAATATAGCGTTCACTGCGGCGCGTGCGGTCCATGACCTGCCCGACCAGTTGGCCGCAGGCAGCATCGATGTCTTCGCCACGGGTGGTGCGCACAGTGACGTTATAACCGGCCTGATGCAAGAGATCCTGGAAACGACGGATCGCATTGTTGCTCGGACGCTCGTAACCGGAATGCGGGAACGGGTTGAACGGAATCAGGTTGATCTTGCAAGGGGTGTCCTTGAGCAGCTCGATCATCTCGATGGCGTGCTCGACCTTGTCGTTGACGTCCTTGAGCAGGGTGTACTCGACGGTCAGAACGCGCTTCTCGCCCAGGCTGGACATGTAGCGACGGCAGGAGTCGAGCAGGACGCTCAGGGGATACTTCTTGTTCAGCGGCACCAACTGGTTGCGCAGCGCGTCGTTGGGCGCGTGCAGCGACAGGGCCAGCGAGACGTCGATGTGCTTGGACAGCTCGTCGATCATCGGTACCACGCCGGACGTGGACAACGTCACGCGGCGCTTGGAAATGCCATACCCCAGGTCATCCATCATCAGATGCATGGCGGCAATGACATTGTCGAAGTTCAGCAGTGGCTCACCCATGCCCATCATCACCACGTTGGTGATGGCACGGTCGACGGTTGCCGGGACACTGCCAAAGGATTTGTTGGCAATCCAGACCTGGCCGATCACTTCGGCGGCGGTCAGGTTGCTGTTGAAGCCTTGTTTGCCGGTGGAGCAGAAACTGCAATCCAGGGCACAGCCCGCCTGGGACGAAACACACAAGGTGCCGCGCTTGCCCTGGGGGATGTAAACGGTTTCGACGCAGCTGCCGGACTCTACGCGCACCACCCATTTACGGGTGCCATCGCTGGAGATGTCCTCGCTGACGACTTCAGGACCGCGTATTTCGGAACAGGCCTTGAGCTTTTCGCGCAATGCCTTGCTGACGTTGGTCATGGCGTCGAAATCATCGACGCCAAAGTGGTGAATCCACTTCATGACCTGACCGGCACGGAAGCGCTTCTCCCCGATAGAGTCGAAGAATTTCTCCATTTCCTGCTGAGTCAGGCCCAGGAGGTTGGTTTTACCAGTCGTTGCAATCATGAATTCACCCTTCACTCGTCAGTCGGCAGGACTTAGCGAGCGGTTACTTCTGTAGCGGCGAAGAAGTACGAGATTTCGCGAGCGGCAGCAGCTTCGGAGTCCGAGCCGTGAACAGCGTTGGCGTCGATGGAGTCAGCGAAGTCAGCGCGGATGGTGCCTGGAGCAGCTTCTTTAGGGTTGGTAGCGCCCATCAGCTCACGGTTCAGAGCGATAGCGTTCTCGCCTTCCAGAACCTGAACAACGACAGGACCGGAGATCATGAAAGCAACCAGGTCGCCGAAGAAACCACGAGCGCTGTGCTCAGCGTAGAAACCTTCAGCTTCAGCCTTGGACAGTTGCTTCAGCTTGGAAGCAACAACGCGCAGACCGGCTTTTTCGAAACGAGTGGTGATCTCGCCGATTACGTTTTTAGCAACGGCGTCAGGCTTGATGATGGAGAAAGTACGTTGAACAGCCATGTGAAACTCCAGAAACAATGATTAAAGCGAAAAATTAAACCCGCGAATTATACGCGGGTTCTGGTGTATTGCCTAACTGCTTGCGTTACAGGTTCAGTCAGCTTCTTCGATCCAGGCCGCCTGAATGGCTTCCAGGACCTTTTCCCCGCCACGATTGAGCTCGTCGTCGAACTCCGGCAGCTCGGCTACCCAGTTGCGAAGATCGACGAAATTCACATAGCGCGGATCGACATCAGGCCTGGTTTCAGACAACTGAATCGCGATTTCCAGCACATCGACCCATTTGAGACTCATGAGCGTTCCTTGAATCAATGCGGCGCTTCGGCAGCATGGTTGAGCGAATACTTCGGAATTTCAACGGTGAGGTCTTCATTTCCGACGATTGCCTGACAGGACAGGCGCGAATGCACCTCCAGCCCCCAGGCCTTGTCCAGCATATCTTCTTCCAGCTCATCCGCCTCGTTCAGCGAGTTGAAACCCTCGCGAATGATGCAGTGGCACGTCGTGCAGGCACAGACACCGCCGCACGCACTCTCGATCTCGATATGGTTATCGTGAGCGATTTCAAGAATAGATGTACCGGGCTCCACCTCTACAACCAACCCATCCGGGCAATGCTCGGCATGGGGCAGAAAAATCACCTGCGGCATCAGTTATTCCTCAATATCATTCAGGTTGCGCCCCGCGAGTGCGGCTTTCACCGTCGAATTCATGCGTCGGGCAGCAAATGCATCGGTCACCTGCGACAGACGCCGGGTCTGCTGCTCGATGGCAGGGCCATCGGTGCCTTGCATCAATTCACGCAATTCTGTCAGTTGCAGGTCGATCACCATCCGCTCTTCGGCATCGAGCAGACGATCGCCATCGACTTCAAGCGCTGCCTCGACCGCCTCGACAAGGCGCTGGGCATCGACCTGCTGTTCACGCAGCACCCGGGCGACCTTGTCGTCACCGGCGTACTCGAACGAATCCTTGAGCATGCGAGCAATCTCGCCGTCGGTCAGGCCATAGGACGGCTTGACCTGAATGCTCGACTCGATCCCCGAGCCCAGTTCACGGGCAGACACGCTGAGCAGGCCATCCGCATCCACCTGAAAGGTGACACGAATTTTCGCAGCACCGGCCACCATCGGCGGAATGCCGCGCAGCTCGAAGCGCGCCAGGGAACGGCAGTCGCTGATCAGCTCACGCTCGCCCTGCAGGACATGAATCATCATGGCCGACTGGCCATCCTTGTACGTGGTGAAATCCTGAGCGCGGGCCACGGGAATGGTGGTGTTGCGCGGAATCACCTTCTCCATCAGGCCGCCCATGGTTTCAAGCCCAAGGGAAAGCGGAATCACGTCCAGCAACAACAGGGCTTCGCCATCTGTCTTGTTGCCCGCCAGGGTATCGGCCTGGACCGCAGCGCCAATGGCGACCACCTGATCGGGGTCGATCTCGGTCAGCGGCTGGCGACCGAACAGCTCGGCTACTGCCTCACGAACACGCGGCACACGTGTCGAACCACCAACCATGACCACGGCTTCGACTTCTTCAATCTCGATATTCGAGTCGCGCACCGCACGACGGCAAGCCTTGAGGCTGCGAGCAACCATCGGCTCGATCAGGGCGTTGAAGGCCTCGCGTGTCAGAACACCACGCCAGTCGCCATAGGCGACTTCTACCGAATCAGTATCGGTCAGGGCTTCTTTCGCCGCGCAGGCAGTCTGCAACAGGCTGCGCTGCTCGGAAGGATCGAGACTGGCCGACAGACCGGCATCAGCCACAATCCAGCTGGCAATCGCGTGATCGAAATCATCGCCACCCAATGCAGTATCGCCGCCAGTGGCCAGCACTTCGAAAACACCGCCAGTCAGGCGCAGAATGGAAATATCGAACGTACCGCCGCCCAGGTCGTAAATGGCGACCACGCCTTCGGCTTTCTGGTCCAGACCGTAGGCAACCGCAGCAGCCGTCGGCTCGTTGAGCAGGCGCAGCACATTGAGGCCGGCCAGTCTGGCGGCGTCCTTGGTGGCCTGGCGCTGAGCATCGTCGAAATAGGCCGGCACGGTAATGACCGCACCCACCAGATCGCCACCCAACGTAGCTTCGGCACGCTGACGCAGCACCTTGAGAATATCCGCCGACACTTCCACCGGGCTTTTCGGCCCCTGGACGGTGTCGATGAACGGCATGTGCGACTCGCCCTCGACAAAGCGATAGGGCAATTGCTCGCCCAGCTGCTTCACGTCACTGAGGCCGCGCCCCATGAGGCGCTTGACCGACAGCACGGTATTGAACGGATCGACAGAGGCAGCCGCCTTGGCCGACAGCCCGACCTCGACGCGATCGGCGTGATAGCGCACCGCAGACGGCAGAATGATCTGCCCGTCGGCATCGGCCAGGGGCTCGGAAAGGCCGCTGCGCAATGCAGCCACCAGCGAATTGGTAGTGCCCAGGTCAATACCGACAGCCAGACGACGCTGGTGCGGTTTAGGACTTTGCCCGGGTTCAGCGATCTGCAATAAGGCCATGCTTTTCTGAATAATCACAGGCGTGCGGCCGGGGCGGCACGGGGTTAATCGTCGAGGCGCTCTTCCAGCTGGCGCACTTCGTAGGAAAGCTTGTCGAGGAACTGCATACGCCGCATCAGCCGTTCGGCGTGCTCGCGCTGTGCAGCATCGTCCCAACAGGCGGCGAAGCTTTCGTTCAGTTCATCCTGAGCGCTTTTGAGGCGGCGCTTGAAGACCGCGACACCCGCCAGATCAGCCTCATCCTGCAGATCCTCCAGCTCTTCGCGCCATTGCATCTGCTGCAGAAGAAAATCGGGATCGTGGACAGTGACTTCCAGCGGCACCTCATCGCCTTTCATGACCAACAGGTAGCGCGCTCGTTTCGGGGCGCTCTTGAGGGTCTGATAGGCCTCGTTGAGGCGGGCGGAATGCTCAAGCGCCAGACGCTGCTCACGCTCGTCGGCGTCAGCAAAACGGTCTGGATGTACGCTGCGCGCCAGCTCACGATAGCGCGTCGCCAACTGGTCGAGATCAAGACGAAAATCGGGCTTGAGGTCGAACAGGGCGAAGTGACAAGGAGTACCCACGGATAAAAGCCTCAGACGTTGAAGCTTTCGCCGCAGCCGCACTCACCGCGCGAATTGGGGTTATTGAACTTGAAGCCTTCGTTCAAACCTTCACGGACGAAATCGAGTTCGGTGCCGTCGAGATAGACCAGGCTTTTCGGGTCGATAATCACCTTGACGCCATGCAGTTCGAACACGCTGTCCTCGGCGCCCGCCTCGTCGACGAACTCGAGCACATAGGCAAGACCTGAACAGCCTGTGGTGCGAACCCCAAGACGAATGCCATCACCTTTGCCGCGCCCGTCGAGGGAACGACGTACGTGGTTAGCGGCAGCTTCTGTCATGCTGATAGCCATCGGAACTCCTTTCTTGTCGCCAGCTTTCTCTGAAAAGACCGCTTCTTACAGCAAGCCTTTCTTCTGCTTGTAGTCACGAACGGCCGCCTTGATGGCGTCTTCCGCGAGTACCGAGCAGTGAATCTTCACCGGAGGCAGAGCAAGCTCTTCAGCCAGCTGAGTGTTCTTGATGGTCTCTGCTTCATCCAGAGTCTTGCCCTTCATCCACTCGGTCGCCAGGGAGCTGGAAGCGATGGCGGAGCCGCAGCCATAAGTCTTGAACTTGGCGTCTTCGATGACACCCTGCTCGTTGACCTTGATCTGCAGACGCATCACGTCGCCGCACGCAGGAGCGCCGACCATGCCGGTGCCAACATCAGGATCTTCCGCGTTCATCTTGCCAACGTTGCGCGGGTTCTCGTAGTGGTCGATGACCTTTTCGCTGTAAGCCATGATTATGTTCCTCTCACATCAGGGAGTCGCTCTACAGGCCGGTCAACGGGGTTGCTCCCGGCCTGTGTGGCGGCGACTTTAAATTAGTGCGCCGCCCACTCGATCTTGGAGATATCGACGCCATCTTTGAACATGTCCCACAGCGGCGAAAGAGCGCGCAGCTTGGTAACAGCCTCGCAGACTTTCTGCGCGGCGTAGTCAATCTCTTCTTCAGTCGTGAAGCGACCAAAAGTGAAGCGTATCGAGCTATGTGCCAGTTCGTCATTACGACCAAGGGCGCGTAGCACGTACGAAGGTTCAAGCGATGCCGACGTACAGGCCGAACCGGACGAAACCGCCAGATCCTTGAGCGCCATGATCAGCGACTCGCCTTCGACATAGTTGAAGCTCAGGTTCAGGTTGTGCGGTACGCGAGCAGTCAGGCTGCCATTGACGTACAGCTCTTCCAGATCTTCGACCTGCTTGAAGAAGCGGTCGCTCAGGGCCTTGATGCGAACGTTCTCGCTCGCCATCTCTTCCTTGGCGATACGGAAAGCTTCGCCCATGCCGACGATCTGGTGAGTCGCCAACGTGCCGGAACGCATGCCACGCTCGTGACCGCCACCGTGCATGGTCGCTTCGAGGCGAACACGCGGCTTGCGGCTCACGTACAGCGCGCCGATACCCTTTGGACCGTAGGTCTTGTGGGCCGAGAACGACATAAGGTCAACCTTGAGGCTGGCCAGATCGATTTCAACCTTGCCGGTGGACTGAGCGCCATCGACATGGAACAACACCCCACGCGAACGGGTCAGTTCACCGATGGCAGCGATGTCGTTGATGGTGCCGATCTCGTTGTTCACATGCATGATCGAAACCAGGATGGTGTCGTCGCGCAGGGCAGCTTCGATCATTGCAGGTGTGATCAGGCCGTCTTCGCCCGGCTCGATGTAGGTCACTTCAAAACCTTCACGCTCCAGTTGGCGCGTGGTGTCGAGAACGGCTTTGTGCTCGACCTTGGAGGTGATGATGTGCTTGCCCTTGGTGGCGTAGAAATGCGCTACACCCTTGATGGCCAGGTTGTCGGACTCGGTGGCACCGGAGGTCCAGACGATTTCGCGTGGATCGGCGTTGACCAGATCCGCGACCTGACGGCGGGCGTTTTCAACGGCCTCTTCGGCTTTCCAGCCAAATACGTGGGAGCGGGAAGCCGGGTTACCGAAGTTTCCGTCAACCAGCAGGCAATCCATCATTTTCTGCGCTACGCGCGGATCGACCGGCGTGGTCGCAGAGTAATCGAGGTAAATCGGCAACTTCATTGAATCTCTCCTATCAGGCAGGCGCACCGCTCATTCATCTGCGTTCATTCGACGGCGGACGTTTCAATCTTTCCCAGCTGCGACGCATTGTTATTACTGCGGCGCATGTCCTGGCGCTGGGCGACTTCCTGCACCTCACGGCGAGTGACAAGGTCCGCCAAGCTGATACCGCTTAAAAATTCATGAATCTGCTGGCTGAGGTCGCACCACAGGTGGTGGGTCAGGCAGGTATCACCGGCATGGCAATCACCCAGGCCCTGGCAACGAGTGGCATCGACGGACTCATTGACCGCATCGACAACCTGAGCAACCTGAATGCCCTGCATGTCGCGGGACAACTGATAGCCACCACCAGGACCACGCACGCTCGAGACCAGATTGCTGCGGCGCAGCTTGGCGAACAATTGCTCAAGGTAAGACAGGGAAATGCCTTGCCGCTCAGAGATATCGGCCAGAGACACTGGCCCGTGCTGCGCATGCAATGCCAGGTCAAGCATTGCTGTTACAGCGTATCGGCCTTTTGTAGTCAGTCGCATGGCGTGTACCGCGGAGGTTCGGAATAGGAGCGAGTATGCTATTCCCGAGTATTTAAGTCAACTATTAGACCTAGTGAAATAGTCGGGATTAGCCAAAATAGCGGGCAGTATCATAGCAAAGGCGCGTCGTATTGACACGCCTCCATATTCAGCAAACCTTAGCCGACCTTCTCTTCACTCTTGTCCTTCACGCAATCGAAAACCTCGTCATGCAGCTTGGGCAGCTCCTTGGCGCAGTAATCACTGCCAAGACGCCCCAGAGCGCCGCCCATGTCTTCCAGGCGGGCATCCACAGCTTGCAAGTGATCGAGCAACTGGCCAATGGCCCGCGCAACCGGGTCCGGCATGTCGGCACTGACGCCGTAGGCATCGAAACCCAGCTTCTCGGCCATCGCCTTGCGCCGGGCTTCCGTTTCGTCATCGGATTTCACGATGATGCGACCGGGAATCCCCACCGCAGTCGCACCCGCAGGCACGGCCTTGGTGACCACGGCATTGGAGCCGATCTTGGCACCCGCACCCACCGTGAACGGCCCGAGCACCTTGGCGCCCGCGCCCACCACGACACCATCTTCCAGAGTCGGGTGACGCTTGCCTGCATTCCAGCTGGTGCCGCCCAGCGTCACACCCTGATAGAGCGTGACATCGTTGCCGATCTCGGCCGTTTCGCCGATCACGATACCCATGCCGTGATCGATGAAGAAACGACGACCGATGCGCGCACCAGGATGTATTTCGATACCGGTCATCCAGCGCCCGAAGTTGGACACCATCCGCGCCAGCCACTTCCAGCCGTGGCGCCACAGAATGTGCGCCAGCCGGTGCAGCCAGATGGCATGCATGCCCGGGTAGCAGGTCAGCACATCAAAAGCGTTACGCGCAGCCGGATCACGATGAAAAACACTTTGGATATCTTCGCGCAGACGTTCGAACATCATTGATCCTTCCGCTTATAAGGTTCACCGCGAGCCACTTTCTGGGTCTCGGTGAGGATGCCACGCAGAATACTCAGTTCGGAGCGCTCCACCTCGCTGCGACCAT
The DNA here is from genome assembly GCF_018968705.1 of Pseudomonas lijiangensis. Taxonomy (NCBI): domain Bacteria; kingdom Pseudomonadati; phylum Pseudomonadota; class Gammaproteobacteria; order Pseudomonadales; family Pseudomonadaceae; genus Pseudomonas; species Pseudomonas lijiangensis. The sequence goes on along the minus strand of NZ_CP076668.1, from coordinate 1,248,732 downwards.
ACAGGCGACGCAACCGCGCCATCAGATGACGGGGCTTCTCGGGATCAAGAAAGGCGATGTCCACCAGCGCCGCTTCCAGATGGCCATAAAAGCCTTCCATCTCATCCATGGTCGCCAGCTCGGCATTGCGCGCCGTTGCGACTGGCGCTGCCGTCAACTCCTGCGCAGCCAGCCAGGACATGCGCACTTCGTAGGCCAGCACCTGAACCGCAGCCGCCAGATTGAGCGAACTGAATGCAGGGTCCGACGGGATATGGACGTGGTAATGACAACGCTGCAGCTCTTCATTGGTCAGGCCGGCATGCTCGCGACCGAAGACCAGCGCAACCTCGGCGCCCTGCCCGGCCTGCTCGACGACCTTCACGCCCGACTCACGCGGGTCAAGCATTGGCCAGGGCAGACTGCGATCACGGGCACTGGTGCCCAGCACCAGACTGCAACCCACCAGCGCTTCTTCAAGGCTCGCAACGACCTGCGCGCCTTCAAGAATATCGCCAGCACCCGACGCTCGCGCATCGGCCTCAGGGGACGGGAACACACGCGGCTCGACCAGTACCAGGCGCGAAAGCCCCATGTTTTTCATGGCACGCGCAGCCCCACCGATATTTCCGGGATGGGTAGTGCCGACCAGGACGATACGAATGTTCTGCAGCAAAGCGAGCGCTCACCGACAAAATTAAGGGGTGCAAATCTTACAGAACCTGCCTCATTAACGCCACGAACCTTACAGAGGCGCAACCGCGGAAAATCGTAAAACCTGATCGGGACGACAATGCCGGGGCTGGAAATAATTCGACTTAACCCATAGAATACCCGGCTCTCTTTAACAACCTTAGGTGAATTGTCCATGCAGCCCATGCTGAATATCGCGCTGCGCGCCGCCCGCAGCGCCAGCGAATTGATTTTCCGCTCCATCGAGCGCTTGGATACCATCAAGGTTGACGAAAAAGAAGCCAAAGACTACGTCACGGAAATCGACCGTGCTGCCGAGCAGAGCATCATCACTGCCCTGCGCAAGGCTTACCCTACCCACGGCATCCTCGGCGAAGAAAGCGGCCTGCACGCCGGCAGCGGCGAAGGCGCCGATTACCTATGGATCATCGACCCGCTGGACGGCACCACCAACTTCGTTCGTGGCATCCCGCACTTCGCCGTCAGCATCGCCTGCAAATACCGCGGCCGCCTTGAGCACGCTGTTGTTCTCGACCCGGTTCGCCAGGAAGAATTCACCGCCAGCCGTGGCCGTGGCGCTGCCCTGAACGGTCGTCGCCTGCGCGTCAGCCAGCGCAAGAGCCTTGAAGGCGCCCTGCTGGGTACCGGCTTCCCGTTCCGCGACACACAAATGGACGGCCTGGAAAACTACCTGGGCATGTTCCGCAGCCTGGTCGGCCAGACCGCCGGCATCCGCCGCGCAGGCGCTGCCAGCCTGGACCTGGCCTATGTAGCAGCCGGTCGCTTCGACGCATTCTGGGAATCGGGCCTGTCCGAGTGGGACATGGCAGCAGGCGCGCTGCTGATTCAAGAAGCAGGCGGTCTGGTCAGCGACTTCACAGGCGGTCACGAATTCCTGGAGAAAGGCCACATCGTTGCCGGCAACACCAAATGCTTCAAGGCAGTCCTGACTGCCATCGCTCCACACCTGCCGCCTTCGCTGAAACGCTAAGACGGGCAGATGTAAAAAAACCGGCTTTCGCCGGTTTTTTTTATGCCTGTTGCCTACTACCCGTAGGAGCGAATTTATTCGCGAATAAGCGGATCACCGCCCGATTGCCCCCACAGACTGGCTTATTGAGCAGCCTGGCTCAGAATCAGCTGACCATTCTTGTCCACAGGGATCTGACTCCCCGGATCATTGGCCATACGGACCTGTCCAACCTTCTCGTTCAACTTGTACTTCACGTTGTAGCCCACGACCTTGTCGCTGATATCGTTGACGGTATTGCAACGCGTTTCAGTCGTGGTGTAGGTATCGCGGTTCTGCATGCCTTCCTGAACCTTGTTACCCGCATAACCACCGCCTACCGCACCGGCGACCGTGGCAATCTTCTTGCCGTTACCGCCACCGATCTGGTTACCGAGCAAGCCACCCGCCACAGCACCGATCACGCTACCCACGATCTGATGCTCGTCCTTGACCGGAGCACGGTGGGTAACGGCGACATCCTTGCAGACCTCACGAGGGGTCTTGATTTGTTCCTTGATCGGCTCGACGGCCAACACATCTGCATACTCTGGGCCGCCCTTTACCAGGCTGTAGGTGGCAACAGCGCCACCAGCGGTAACGACAGCAGCACCCAACACAGCACCAACAAGCAGAGACTTGTTCACTTTGAACCTCCTGACCTACGGACGCGTAGATTCTTTCCTACGCACTGCCAAGCCTTGGAGCATAAAAAAAGGCGCGAGTTCCGAAAACTCGCGCCTTTTCATTTCTTCATTTCCAGTAGGAGCGAATTCATTCGCGAATGGATTGGCTCCCACCACAGCTGGCCATCAAGGCAAATCATCCGCCTTCTCGGTGACAACCGGAGGAATCAGATCCTCGGTGGTCAGGTTCAGCCAGATCAGCATCACGTTGGCGATGTAGATCGACGAGTAAGTACCCGCCAGAACACCGATGAACAACGCGATGGAGAAGCCTTCCAGGCTGTCACCACCGAACGCCCACAACGCAATGATTGCCAGCAGCGTCGAGACCGAAGTCGCGATGGTGCGCAGCAATGTCTGGGTGGTGGAGATGTTGATGTTCTCGATCAGCGAAGCCTTGCGCAGCAGGCGGAAGTTTTCACGGACCCGGTCGAACACGACAATGGTGTCGTTGAGCGAGTAACCGATGATCGCCAGCACCGCCGCCAGAACCGTCAGGTCGAACGTGATCTGGAAGAACGACAGGATACCCATGGTCACGACTACGTCGTGAATCAGGGAAATGATCGCACCGACCGCAAACTTCCACTGGAAGCGGAAAGCCAGATAGATCAGAACGCCACCCAGGGCCAGCAACATGCCGATACCACCCTGGTCACGCAGCTCTTCACCGACCTGCGGGCCGACGAACTCGACACGCTTGACGGTGGCCGGGTTATCGGCACCCGCCTTGCGCAGCGCGTCGGCTACCTGAGTACCCAGTTGCGGGTCTTCACCCGGCATGCGCACCAGCAAGTCGGTGGTCGCGCCGAAGCTCTGCACCACAGCCTCGTGGAAACCGGCCGAAGCCAGCTCCTCACGGACCTTGCCCAGATCAGCAGGACGCTCGTAGGTCAGCTCGATCAGCGTACCGCCGGTGAAATCCAGACCGAAGTTAAGCCCTTTATGGAACCAGCTGAACAGCGCCAGTGCAGTAAGGAGCATGGTAACGGCGAACGCGACATTGCGAACGCCCATGAAGTTGATGGTACGTAACATGGCAGCCCCTTAAATCCACAACTTCTTGAAGTCACGACCGCCGTAGATCAGGTTGACCATTGCGCGGGTCACCATGATGGCCGTGAACATCGAGGTAAAGATCCCGAGCGACATGGTCACCGCAAACCCTTTGACGGGGCCTGTGCCCATCGCAAAGAGAATGCCGCCGACCAGCAGCGTCGTCAGGTTGGCGTCGAGGATCGCCGTGTAGGCACGATCGAAACCTTCGTTGATTGCACGCTGCACACTCATGCCATTGGCGATTTCCTCACGAATCCGCGAGAAGATCAGCACGTTGGCGTCGACCGCCATACCCATGGTCAGAACGATACCGGCAATACCCGGCAGGGTCAGTGTCGCACCCAGCAGAGACATCAGCGCCAGCAGCATGACCATGTTGAAGGCCAGGGCGACCGTCGCGATCAGACCGAAGAAACGGTAGATCGCCATGATGAACAGCGAAACGAACAACATGCCCCACAGGGAAGCATCGATACCCTTGGTGATGTTGTCGGCACCCAGGCTCGGGCCGATGGTGCGCTCTTCAGCGAAGTACATCGGTGCCGCCAGACCACCGGCGCGCAGCAACAGCGCCAGCTCGGAGGACTCACCCTGGCCGTTCAGACCGGTAATCCGGAACTGGCTGCCCAGTGGCGACTGGATGGTCGCCAGACTGATGATCTTCTTGTCTTCCTTGAAGGTCTGCACCGGCACGTCTTTCTCGACGCCATCGACCATCTGCTTCACATAGGTCGTGACCGGACGCTGCTCGATGAAGATCACCGCCATGCTGCGACCCACATTACTGCGGGTTGCGCGACTCATCAGCTCGCCACCGTGACCATCGAGGTTGATGTTCACCTGTGGACGGCCGTGCTCGTCAAAGCTCGCCTTGGCGTCAGTCACCTGGTCGCCGGTAATGATCAGACCACGCTCGACCGCTGCTGCAGGACGTCCGCCTTCGCGGAACTCGAACATCTCGGTCGTGCCTTTGGAATCATCAGGACCTGCGCCCAGACGGAACTCCAGGTTGGCTGTCTTGCCGAGAATACGCTTGGCTTCGGCAGTGTCCTGCACGCCCGGCAACTCAACCACGATACGGTTGGCGCCCTGGCGCTGAACCAGAGGTTCGGCAACACCCAGCTCGTTGACCCGGTTACGTACGGTGGTCAAGTTCTGCTTGATGGAGTAATCGCGAATTTCAGCCAGCTTGACGGCTGTCAGCGCCAGACGCAGAACGGGAATACCGTTCAACTCGGCAGGCGTGATATCGAAATCGGTGAAGGTCTTGCGGACCAGGGCACGGGCCTGTTCACGCTCGGCATCGTCGGTGAACCCCAACTGAATGACGTTGTTGACCTGTGGAAGGCTGCGATAACGCACCTTTTCCTTGCGCAACAGGGTTTTGACTTCGCCTTCATAGACTTTCAGGCGAGCATCGATGGCCTTGTCCATGTCCACTTCCAGCAGGAAGTGCACACCACCGGAAAGGTCCAGACCCAGCTTCATCGGGCTTGCGCCCAGGTTACGCAACCATGTCGGGGTAGTACGGGCCAGGTTGAGTGCGACGACATAGTCATCACCCAAAGCCTTGCGCACCACATCCTTGGCTGGCAACTGATCTTCCTGCTTGCTCAGACGCAACAAACCGCCCTTGCCATTCTCAGCCAGAGAAGAGGCCTTGACCGCGATACCGGCATCGGCAAGAGCCTTGCCTGCACGGTCCAGATCCGCCTGACTGACCTGCAACGCAGTACTCGCGCCGCTGATCTGGATAGCCGAGTCGTCAGGGTAGAGATTGGGTGCGGAATAAATGAAACCGATCGCCAGCACCGCCAGGATCAGTACGTATTTCCACAGAGGGTATTTGTTCAGCATCACGCCGCCCGCTTAGAACGCGGGGCGCCTTGCGCGCCCCGTCGATTGGTAAAAGATGGTACTCAGATCGCTTTCAGGGTGCCCTTTGGCAGAGTGGCAGCGATAGCGCCCTTCTGGATTTTCAGCTCGACAGTGTCGGAAACCTCGATCACCACGAAATCGTCGGTCACCTTGTTGATCTTGCCAGCGATACCACCAGTGGTAACGACTTCGTCGCCCTTCTGCAGGTTGCTGAGCAGGTTTTTCTGCTCTTTGGCGCGCTTGGCCTGTGGACGCCAGATCATCAGATAGAAGATGACCAGGAAGCCGACCAGGAAGATCCACTCAAAGCCGGTGCCTGCAGGACCGGCAGCCGGTGCAGCAGCATCCGCGAAAGCGGGAGAGATGAAAAAGCTCATTTAGCGCTCCAATTGCATAATTAGTATAAGAAACACGAAAAATCGGTTCTGTTTCAGCCAAGCGGCGGCGTTGGAAGGCCGCGTTTGGCGTAGAAGGCATCGACGAAGGCGGCCAATGTACCTTGTTGAATAGCCTCGCGCAAACCAGCCATAAGCAGCTGGTAATGCCGCAAATTGTGGATCGTATTGAGCATGCTCCCCAACATTTCGCCGCACTTGTCCAGGTGATGCAGATAAGCGCGGGAGAAGTTCTGGCAGGTGTAGCAGTCACAGGTCGGATCCAGCGGCGAATCATCATGGCGATGGAACGCATTACGGATCTTCAGAACACCGGTATCGATGAACAGATGGCCGTTGCGGGCATTGCGGGTCGGCATCACGCAGTCGAACATGTCGACTCCGCGGCGCACACCCTCAACCAGATCCTCAGGCTTGCCTACCCCCATAAGGTAACGAGGTTTGTCTGCTGGCATCTGGCCTGGCAGATAATCCAGCACCTTGATCATCTCGTGCTTGGGCTCGCCTACCGACAAACCGCCAATGGCCAGGCCATCGAAACCGATCTGGTCCAGCCCTTCGAGCGAGCGCATGCGCAGGTTTTCATGCATGCCGCCCTGCACGATGCCGAACAGCGCCGCCGTGCTCTCGCCATGAGCGACTTTCGAGCGCTTGGCCCAACGCAGCGACAGCTCCATGGAAACCCGAGCGACGTCTTCATCAGCCGGGTACGGCGTGCATTCGTCGAAAATCATCACGATGTCCGAGCCCAGGTCACGCTGGACCTGCATCGACTCTTCCGGCCCCATGAACACCTTGGCGCCATCGACAGGAGAAGCGAAGGTCACGCCCTCCTCCTTGATCTTGCGCATGGCACCCAGGCTGAACACCTGGAAACCGCCGGAGTCGGTCAGGATCGGCCCTTTCCACTGCATGAAATCGTGCAGGTCGCCGTGGCCCTTGATGACCTCGGTGCCCGGACGCAGCCACAGGTGGAAGGTGTTGCCCAGAATGATCTGCGCGCCGGTCGCCTCGATATCCCGAGGCAGCATGCCCTTGACCGTGCCATAGGTGCCCACCGGCATGAACGCCGGGGTTTCCACCACGCCACGAGGGAAAGTCAGGCGACCGCGACGAGCCTTGCCGTCAGTGGCCAGCAGCTCGAAAGACATACGACAGGTGCGACTCATGCTTGATCCTCTGGGGCCGATTCCTGCGGAGCAGTCGGCGCGGGATTGCGGGTGATGAACATCGCATCACCGTAACTGAAGAAGCGGTACCCATGCTCGATGGCCGCCTTGTAGGCCGCCATGGTTTCGGGATAACCGGCGAACGCCGAAACCAGCATCAACAGCGTGGATTCAGGCAAATGGAAATTGGTCACCAGCGCATCGACCACATGAAACGGCCGACCTGGGTAGATGAAGATATCGGTGTCGCCACTGAAGGGTTTCAGCACGCCATCACGCGCCGCGCTCTCCAGCGAACGCACGCTGGTGGTCCCGACCGCAATCACCCGCCCGCCCCGCGCCCGGCACGCGGCCACGGCATCGACGACTTCCTGGCTGACTTCCAGCCATTCGTTGTGCATGTGGTGATCTTCGATGCGGTCCACGCGCACCGGCTGAAAGGTGCCAGCGCCCACGTGCAGCGTCACGAAAGCCGTCTCGACGCCCTTGGCGGCAATCGCCTCCAGCAGCGGCTCGTCGAAATGCAGACCTGCCGTCGGCGCAGCCACCGCACCGGCACGCTCGGCATAGACCGTCTGATAACGCTCGCGGTCAGCGCCTTCGTCCGGGCGATCTATATAAGGAGGCAACGGCATATGCCCGACGCGGTCCAGCAGCGGCAGCACTTCCTCGGCGAAACGCAGCTCGAAGAGCGTGTCATGACGCGCCACCATCTCGGCCTCGCCACCGCCATCGATCAGAATCGACGAACCCGGCTTGGGCGACTTGCTCGACCGCACATGCGCCAGCACCCGATGACTGTCCAGCACCCGCTCGACCAGAATCTCCAGCTTGCCGCCGGACGCCTTCTGCCCGAACAGACGTGCGGGAATCACACGGGTGTTGTTGAAGATCATCAGATCGCCAGAGCGCAAATACTCAAGCAAATCAGTGAATTGACGATGCGCCAGCTCGCCGCTCACCCCGTCCAGGGTCAACAGACGACTACTGCGCCGCTCGGCCAGCGGATGGCGAGCAATCAGGGAATCAGGAAGATCGAAGGTAAAGTCAGCAACGCGCATGATGGTGTTCGATAAGCAGGGCCGGGGAGTTTATCCGGTTTGGACGGATTAGTAAAAAACCTGCAAAAAACCTTGTTGACCAATGATATGCGCATCCCTATACTTCGCCGCCATTGAGCCCTGATGGCGGAATTGGTAGACGCGGCGGATTCAAAATCCGTTTTCGAAAGGAGTGGGAGTTCGAGTCTCCCTCGGGGCACCAAACAGCAAGACACCCAAGCGGTTGCAGAGCTTGGGTTTAAAAGAAACCGGCCAGTTGAGCCGGTTTTTTTGTGCCTGGGTTTTGGTGATTGCAGGGGCTGTAGGAGCGAATTCATTCGCGAATCAGCATTCCAGGCAATACATGTCCTTTTAATGTACCGGCCTATCGCGACTGAAGTCGCTCCTACAAGTCCGGCGCCAAACCACGACTTAACGCACCCTCTTTTTGACCCTCTTTTTTCAGACTCCGTCGCCCCCTTTAAAATCAATAACTTACGAGAGCCACAAAAAAGAGGGTAAAACAGCTTCAGGCAGGTGGTTTCTCTTTAAAAACGGAGAGTTATTAGGCAAGGTGTCTACTTCACTGCCGTGTAGGCAGCTTAGAAACAGGTGAGCCGCAATCGAAGATCGTGCAACGCCTTCACTGCCGTGTAGGCAGCTTAGAAAATACGACGTCCGCATTCACAGCGCTGGCAAATCTTCACTGCCGTGTAGGCAGCTTAGAAAGATGGTCACGCTGTCTTCTACAGACTGCCGCACTTCACTGCCGTGTAGGCAGCTTAGAAAACAGCGAATGGACGTTTGCACATCACACCTGCCTTCACTGCCGTGTAGGCAGCTTAGAAATTTACCCACCAAAGAGAACACCCACCATGGGCCTTCACTGCCGTGTAGGCAGCTTAGAAACAGTGACCGGGCGACGACTGCAAAAGCCAATTCTTCACTGCCGTGTAGGCAGCTTAGAAACTCCAGGACACAAGCGGCAGACCGGTAATCACCTTCACTGCCGTGTAGGCAGCTTAGAAAGGCGCTTCCAGGCTTACCGCTGATGTCTTTACCTTCACTGCCGTGTAGGCAGCTTAGAAAACCGCCAGAACTGGCGGGCTCGGCAGGTGATTCTTCACTGCCGTGTAGGTAGCTTAGAAACGTTGAACGAGGCAGTCATAAACCAGGTGATGCCTTCACTGCCGTGTAGGTAGCTTAGAAAGACCCCACGTACACATTTTTTCCCGTTTCAGGCTTCACTGCCGTGTAGGTAGCTTAGAAATGACAGCGAGCAGCGAGCTCTTCGGGATCAGCCTTCACTGCCGTGTAGGCAGCTTAGAAATAACGTGTTGGCTTCTGTCACCGAGGCGTCGACTTCACTGCCGTGTAGGCAGCTCAGAAACATGTATTCATGTCGTAGAACTCGGCGGGCAGCTTCACTGCCGTATAGGCAGCTTAGAAAATCCTCGAAGTGCAGGAAGAGTGCGTTGTTGGATTCACTGCCGCACAGGCGGCCCAACCCTCATGCCAGTCAAATCCTACACCACACTTACACACGCCCCACAACCACCTACTCCCCATCCCCTCACCCAAACTGAATCCCCTCATTTTACCAACCCAGCCCCCAAGCTACCCTTCCCGTCATTCGCTGCCCCAGCAGCGACCGGGTTTGGCGACCCGATCTAAAGATAAATTCCCCCATCGCGAAGCAGTCGATTTATTCTTCTGCGCACTGCGTTATGGCGGTTGTGTGCGGGAGGCCTTCGGGTCTGCCGGGTTTATCTTTTTACCGGTTCGCCAACCCTCACACAGCTGCCTCCATTTGTTTGGCGACAATCCGTGGCAGCTTTTTTCAGCGACCATAAAAAGTGTGCCTCTATGCAAAAGCTTCTATCCGACTCCCCGTGTACATCCTCCTTCCAAGCCACCCTCTTCCTGCGACACAGCCGCATGCTCCGCGCCATATTCACCGAATCCCAAGCTTGGTTCTGTCTCTCAGACCTTGCCCGCCTGATGGGCCAAACCCTGGGTGAGCGGTCGGCGCTCAAGCTGGATGCGGATCAGCGTCGGGTTGTGTGGTTGCAGGCCAATGGCAAGTGGCAAAAGCAGTTGATGGTCAGCGAGTCAGGGGCGTTTGCGTTGTTGGTTCATCATTACGTGCCTGAGAACCGGGCGTTGCGGCAGTGGCTGACGCATGAGGTGTTGCCGGTGCTGCATGGGGCGCAGAACGTGACGCTGGATAATCCGAGGCTGAGCCATTTGCACTGGCCGGGTACGTCGTTGAGTGTGATGCAGTGGCGTGATGAGCAGTGGATTCGGTTGCGGGATATGCCGAGTGTCGCGCCGGAGGTTTTACCTTTGCCTGAGCGTGGATTCTGGCGGAAGGTGATGGGGCGCTGAGATAACAGAGTGATTGAGTAAGGCCGTGTGGCTTATACGGCCTTGCTACACCGGATAGACATCGGTGGCAGAACTGACGCCTTCCCGGATAAATCCGGTCCTACAAATTCATACCGATCAGTTAAGGCCAATCCTACGCCACACTCACACCCGCCCTACAACCACCTACTCCCCATCAACCAACCCAAACTGAATCCCCTCATTTCCCGCACCCAGCCCCCAAGCTACTCTTCCGACGTTCGCTACCAATTCAGCGACCGGGTTTGGCGACCCGACAAAGCTAAATCTCTCCCCATCGTGATGCCGGCGCTTTATCCTGTCGGCTCATCGCGTTATGGCGGTTGTGTGCGGGAGGCCTTCGGGCCTGCCGGGCTTGGAGATGGCTACCGGTTCGCCAACCCACACACAACTGCCACCCATTGTTTGGCGACAATTCGGGCAGTTCCATCAGCCATTTCCGATGAATGAAAACCATGCAAAATTTCAACAGCGATATTCCTTGTACCTCCCACTTTGAAGCCACCCTCTTCCTGCGCCACAGCCGCATGCTCCGCGCCATTTTCACCGAATCCCAAGCCTGGTTCTGTCTCTCAGACCTTGCTCGCCTGATGGGCCAAACCCTGGGTGAGCGGTCGGCGCTCAAGCTGGATGCCGATCAGCGTCGGGTTGTCTGGTTGCAGGCTAACGGCAAGTGGCAAAAGCAGCTGATGGTCAGCGAGTCGGGGGCGTTTGCCTTGTTGGTTCATCATTACGTGCCTGAGAACCGGGCGTTGCGGCAGTGGCTGACGCATGAGGTGTTGCCGGTGCTGCATGGGGCGCAGAACGTGACGCTGGATAATCCGAGGCTGAGCCATTTGCAGTGGCCGGGTACGTCGTTGAGTGTGATGCAGTGGCGTGATGAGCCCTGGATTCGGTTGCGGGATATGCCGAATGTTGCGCCCGAGGCTTTACCTTCGCCTGAGCGTGGGTTCTGGCGGAAGGTGATGGGGCGCTGAGATAACAGAGTGATTGAGTAAGGCCGTGTGGCTTATGCGGCCTTGCTGCACCGGGTAGACATCGCTGGCAGAAGTGGCGCTTTCCCGGATAAATCCGGTCCCACACAGCCTGTACAGATAGGTGTCGTGCCGGGAGCGCGAAACCATTCCACGCTGGAATGCACATCATGAAAATTGTGAATTTTTGTTATTCCGGCAAATGGCTATAGTGGCGATACACGCCCCGGGGCCACACCTTGGGCGTTTCAGTCGCGACTCAATAAAAATGAATATCGGAGCCTGCCATGCCGTTGAAAGAAGAGTTCGATAACCCGCAATTCAAGAAAGGCCTGGAGGTGCGTCGCGAGGTGTTGGGCGCGGCTTATGTGGACAAGTCGGTCGATGAGGTCGAGGACTTCATGATTCCGATGCAGAAGATCACCACCGAATGGTGCTGGGGTGAGGTCTGGACTCGTCCGGGGCTGGAGCGCAAGACGCGCAGCATGCTCAATCTGGCCATGCTCACAGCTCTCAACCGGCCCAACGAGGTGCGTCTGCATGTGCTGGGTGCCTTGAACAATGGCGTGACGCCCGCCGAGATTCAGGAAATTCTTCTGCAGGCCTGTATCTACTGCGGCGTGCCGGCAGCGCTCGACAGTTTCAAGATTGCCAATGAAGTGGTGAAGAAGTTTCAGGCTGATCAAGCCGCCGATCAGGCGTGACCTGAACGATGTCTTCCACTGGACCTCAACTCACCGCACGACAATGGCGGGCGATGGCGGCGATTCTGGTGTCCATCGCGCTGGCAACGCTGGATATCGCCATTGCCAATACCGCCCTGCCCGCGATTGCGGCAGATCTGAACACGCCACCTGCCGCGGCAGTGTGGATCATCAATGCCTATCAACTGGCAGCGGTGGCGACCCTGCTTCCGTTGGCAGCGCTGGGCGGTGTCATCGGGCCGCGCAAGATTTACCTGGGCGGCCTCATCTTGTTTGTCGTGGCTTCCGGGCTGTGCAGTCTGGCGGATTCGTTGAGCACGCTGATCGCTGCACGGGTGCTGCAAGGCCTGGGTGCCAGTGCGATCATGAGCGTGAATACCGCACTGATCGGCCAGATATTTTCGCGGGAGCATCTGGGGCGCGGGGTGGGCCTGAATGCTCTGGTGGTGGGCACCGCTTTTTCAATCGGCCCGACCGTGGCCTCGCTGGTGCTGTCAGTCGCCAGTTGGCCCTGGCTGTTTGCGATCAATCTGCCTATCGGGCTGTTTGCCGTAGCCTTCGCCTGGAACTCCTTGCCCACGGCTCATACCCGCGCCGAGCAGCCTTTTGATTACAAGACGGCGCTGTTGAACACGATCACGTTCGGCGCACTCATCTTTGCATTAGGTCAGGCCGCACAACTGGAATCCATGTTCAGTGTGCTGTTCGGGCTGGGTGTATTTCTGATCGCCGGGGCGTTGATGTTGCGTCGCGAGCGCAATCATCCGGCGCCGATGTTTCCGCTGGATCTGCTCAAGCGTCCGATGTTTGCCTTGTCGGCCCTCACTGCGTTTTGTGTGTTCACGACTCAGGGGCTGGCGTTTGTGTCTTTGCCGTTCTTTTTTGAACGCACGCTGGGCCTTGATCCGATCCAGACCGGTTTTCTGATGACGCCGTGGTCGGTTGTGGTGGCGGCCATCGGCCCCTTTGCCGGGCGGCTGTCGGATCGTTATCCGCCGGGGGTGCTGTGCAGCATCGGGCTGGCCATCTTGAGTACTGGCATGCTGTCGCTGCTGTGGATGCCTGACCATCCTTCGACCAGCGAAATCGTGGCTCGCATGATTTATTGCGGGATCGGGTTCGGCTTTGTTCAGGCGCCCAACCTCAAGGCGATCATGACCACCGCCCCGAAGGAACGAGCCAGTGGTGCCAGCGGGACCGTGGCCAGTTCCCGTCTGATTGGGCAGGCGACCGGCGCAGCGCTGGTTGCCCTGTGTTTCGGGCTGGTCGGCGACAGTGGGCCAAGCCTGGCATTGGCGGTGGGTGCAGGTTTTGCGGCGGCGGGTTGTGTGGCCAGCAGTTTGCGGATGGTGGCTCGGTAACGCCTTCCCGGATAAATCCGGTCCCACGGATCAAGTCGAACAGTTGAGGTTATTGAATAACCCTGTGGGAGGCCTTTTAGCCATGCAGAGATAGCACGGTGAACATTGCATTCATCGTGTCCGTTGCCTATATTCCCGCTCGGCGCTATCCACGCCACCCTCCGCGGAAAGGGCTGCGCCCAGGATCATGCGTCACCCCATTTGTCATTACGACTCCCGACCTTCAAGCGGACAAGGTTTGTGCAAGGAGATCGTATGTCTACTCGTTCTGCGTCATTGCCCAATGACGGCCGTATCAACCTTGAGCAGCAGCGCAAGCGTGCCAAGGAGCTTTTGCAGCGCATGAAAACTGGCGCTGCGCCTGATGAGCTTTCGCTGATTTCACGTACTCATTCCTCCGCGTCTGTGACCTTGTCCGACGCCCAGTGGCTGATCGCTCGGGAGTTGGGTTTCAGCAGTTGGCCCAAGCTCAAGGCCCATGTGGATGCGGTGGATTTTGCGGCGCGGCACCCGGACTTCGAGGCCAGTGATGAAGCGCGAACCGTGCATTGGCGGTGCGGCAACGACATTGCGCACAGCCTGCAACTGGCGGGGTTCAAGGGTTCGTTCCGGATGCTGACGGACCCGCTGTGCATGGGGCCGGTCCAGGATCTGCCTGCCGAGGCGTACAAGGCGCTGCGCAGCCAGTTCATCAACGAGGCTTTCGGGATTGAGGTGGCCGATGCCGCTCGACGGTTCGATGATGAATATTCCAACCTCATGCAGTTGAGCGACGCCGCCCATAGCGTGCTGTGGTGCGAAGCGGATGCTTATGATCAGCTTTTCCTGATCAGGGCGTTGGCAGGCCTTGAGCGTTTGCCGCGCAAGCTTGAGCTGATCGAGGTGGACCGGGTGCCCGGCGTCCAGCGCTTCATCGGTATCGGCCAACTGGCGCCGGATGTGCTTGCCTGGCTTTGGCCACAGCGCAAGCTGGTGGATGAAGACGCGCTGCTGTTGGCGCGTCGGGCATGGCTGGCGTATTGCGATTCATCTCCTGTGGAGCTTGCGAAACTGGCGCATGACACCCATGCCGCCCTGCCCTTTCTCGCGCCAGCGCTGCTGCGGCAATTGCAGGAGTTACCGGGGATTCAGGATGGTTTGTCACTCACTGAGCGCCTGACGTTGCAGTATGTGGACGAAGCTGGCCCGGTAACCTGTGGCAGGGTTTTCGCCGAGCTGATGGCCAAGCGCGAACCGCTGCCGTTTCTGGGAGACATGATGTTTCACGCAATGATGCGGCCACTGATCGATACTCCGCGTCCCTTGCTGATCGAGTCGGAGACTCACCTGGAATGGCCTCGCCGCTTGTTGACGATTACGGAGCTGGGCAAACAGGTGTTGAGTGGCGCGGCGTATTGGCCGGAACATGCGACTCATGAGCGTTGGGTCGGTGGCGTCTGCGTTCGTCCCGGTCAGCCTCATTGGGGGATTGATGAGCAGGTGCGGCCGGTCTGGCGTGAGTCACTTGCGGGCATGTAGCAAAGTGGATGGGCGCGCAGCCTTCAGAAGAGAATCGAGGTTGCGCGCCCATTGAAAATGCTGCGTATTAACTCTCACCCGACCAGTACCAAATCGTATCGCCCCAGCTTGAACCGCTGATGTCAGGCATGATTTCGCCTTGCTGGAAATGGCGTCTTGAGTTGGCTTGGGCGGGGGTGAACCAGTAGCCGGTTTTGCTGCAGGGTTGACCAGCATCTATGCGGGCAACTTGAGACTCATTGGCAGGTTGATAATTTCTTGCGTATTCGACCAAGTCTTTTGGATAAACCATATGGTCTATTTTGCTGTCGTCTATGCCGTATAAAAATGCAATGGCTCCTGCCTCAAAAGCCCAGTATCCCACGTATGTTCCGTCCTCTCCCTGGAGATGGGTATCGTGCCAAGGAGCTTGTTTAAAGGCCGGATACCATTGTTGGCAATATTTCTTCAAGAGTTTTGATGCCTCCTCTTTACTATCGACATAGATCGCTTGAATAAGAGGCGTGTAAACATCGTGATACCATTGATCCACATCATATCGATCAGGCATCACCTTACTCAACAAGGCCTCATAGAGAGTGTCATCCCCTGCATAACCCGCCTCGTCTATGAGTTTCACAAAGCGAGGTAATAAATCAGTACGATGCAAAAGTATGCACAAACTGATGACCTGAACTGCTTCTTCGTATTGATTCGGCCAATCATCTATTGCCAATGGAGATATTTTTGGTAACCCCTGATACTCAGCCAACGCCTTTTGACGAGTTTCGTATTTCTCAATCAGCTCCTCAAGGAGGGGCAGTAAAGAAACTATTTTCTCTCCTGCGGTATAAGCGGCCAGAAGCCTGTCCAATGCAAGACTTTGAAAGTACCTTGAGCGAAGAGCTGCCTCCTCTTCAGGAGAGTCAGACTGAAAGATATTCTTTTTAAAAAACTCTATTACTTCATCATGCTCTCTCAAAAAATTACTGTAGTGTTCCTGACTGAAAAAATTTTGTCTTTTTTCCATATCGTCACACCTCAACCTTCAAGCACACTGGTTCGTCGTACTTTCTGGCTGACGCCGGTGATGATGTTGTCGAGTTCGGCGCGCAGTTTTCCGGCATCGAAGACCTGTTTGAGCAATTGGTGACACCCTCGAACAGCAGTCATAAAGAGAGTCACTTCTCACCCGACCAGTACCAAATCGTATCCCCCCACGTCGAGTCGCTGATGCGCGGCATGATTTCGCCTTGCTGGAAATGGCGTCTTGAGTTGGCTTGGGCTGGGGTGAACCAGTAGCCGGTTTTGCTGCAGGGTTGGCCGGCATCTATGCGGGTAACTTGAGTTTCATTGGCAGGTTGATAATTTCTTGCGTATTCGACCAAGTCCTTCGGATAAACCATATGGTCTATTTTGCTATCGTCTATGCCGTACAAGAAGGCAACAGCGGCAGCCTCAAAAGCCCAATAGCCGACATAGTTTCCATTGTCGTCTTCAATATCCAAATGACTATCATGCCAGTTAGTTTGCAAATTCTTGAAGGCCGGATACCATTCTTTGCAATATTGTTTTAGTAAGTCGCTAGCCTCTTCTGGGTCTTCTGCATAAATAGCTTTGATAAGCGGTGTATAGAGTTCGTGATACCACTCGTCCAGATCCGCACGGTCAGGCAAATGCTTACGAAGCAAATCTTCATAAAGAGTATCTTCATGTGCATACCCTGCACGATCCAGCAATACGACAAAGCGATTCAATAAATCTGTACGGTGCAACAATACGCAAAGACTAATAACTTGCAGACACTCTTCATACTGTCCGGGCCAGTCATCGATAGCCAATGGAGAAATATCAGGCTCACCCTCTTCATCAGCAAGTGCTTGTTGAAAGATCTCATAATTCTTTATGAGTTTTTCAAGGCGAGGAACAAGGCTACTTATTGACTCGCCAGCAGTGTAGCTTATCAATAAAGCATTAAATGCCGCCCCTTTAAAATACTTGGTGCGCAGTGATTTCTCTTGAGCAGGAGAGTCAGCCTGCATCGTTTCACCTATCCAGCGTGCTTCTGTTTCATCGTAAAGCTTTATGGATTTTTGATAGTAAGAATCAAAAATGAATTTTTGTCGTCTATTCATGCTGTTTGCTTACCCTCTTCTTGCAGAATAACCAAGTTGCCAAATTTATTTCTGAGCGAAGCCAGCCGTTTGTTGACGGCTACGCGCACTTCCTCTTCGTCGTAGTGAAAGGCTGCATGCTCACGATGAGCAGTTTCGGCAGAGTTTGCCAATTGTGCTTCTGCATGGTCTTTGGGACTTTTGCTTGGATGATAAAGAGGGGTAAAGAAAAGATGGCGGCTATATGATTTCATAACCTCCTCTTTTAAAAGTATATCGCTTATTGCAAGTGATAGTTTTTCTTCAATCCAGACTCGACTCATTTGCACAAAATATTTTTTCTTGGATCCAGACTTGGTGCCGTTTTCAGCAGGCTTTTTCTTGGGTTCGACTTGGGTTGATTTTCCGCCCATTTTCCCTCCCGTCTTTCCGCCAGACTTTCTACTTGGTGACTCAACTGAACTGCCTTCAGCATCAAGGATGGGCTCAAGTAATTCGACAGGATCTACTATTCCTGAGAGCCCTAGCTTTGAGGCAATCTTTGGTTTAGAGTCTGCAACCTGCAAGAATTTCGGAGCATCTTCTCTCTTGCTAGCCTTGGCTTCGACAATAGCAAAATTTTTGCCATTATTATTTTCCGGATCTGCTCGCCAAATTGAATCAATCCCTACACCATTAGCACCATCAGTTAATTTATAAAGTGCATGTCTTTTTTTGGGACTGCCGCCTTTTGAAAGCTTCCCAAGTATGGTGCTACTTGGTTCTTTACCTAACCACTTCCCATCGCCCCCTTTATCGTGTCCATCCCATTGTTTTCCCCACCCAAAAGTATCCGCACAAATATAGTCTGCAATATGTTCGCCACAGACTCCAAGTCCTTCATTTAGAATCTCGGAAGTTTTTATGCCTAATTGGGCATTCGCAGGTTTATTTGAATGGCCTGCGCTGGGATCATCCATACCCTGCGTCGCAACGGTCGGGTCTTTACTCGCTGGCTTTTCTGCCCTTTTCGGAAGACTTGATCCAGAAGAAGCCGCCGAGCTATTACGCTGCATCCCCTTCCACTTCACCAGCCGCTTCTCAACAATCCCCACCATAGCTGGCATGTTGTCCCGAGATGCCGCGAGGACTGTGACGACTGAGGTTTTAGCCCAGTTGGGCAGGCTCTGAAAGGTCGACGAGCCCTTGACGCCGGTGATGATGTCGTCGAGTTCGGTGCGCAGTTTTCCGGCATCGAAGACCTGTTTGAGCAGTTCTTCGGGGCTGGTTTTGATGCCGCATTCCTGCAGTACGAAGCGCAGCAGGTCGAACAGCACCGGGGCGTAGCGCTGGGGGTCTTTGTTGACGATTCGCAGGCTTTTCTTCAGGCCGTCACCCGGCCCCGGGATCCAGCCGATGACGGCCATCAACAGATCGAATTGCGCATCTTCCTTGCCATCGGTCGTTTCTGCGTTGTAGAGAACGATAGAGGATTCGATGGTGTCGTAGGCATCGATGGCCTGCCCCAGAAACGGTACGGCACCCAGCGCGATACCTTTGGCCAGCTCAACAGCGGCTTCCTGATAGGCCGCGCTACGGTCGTCATCACCTTTGTGTGCGCCCGCGGCTCCTTTCTGACTCATGACAGCCTCCCTGCAGCTTTTTCCACCAATGCCTGTAAATCAACCTGATCCGGGTCCAGGCCGAGTTTGCGTAAATCTTCATTCACCTTTTCGTCCGAGCTCTGAACAACCGCTACGCTTTCGCGGTTGAACGGCCTTGGGTCTTCGCCGTAATACACCTTGGCCGGGCCTTTGGGGACGTCTTCCAGGCGGGCAAATCCGTCGTCGTCCAGTACGCCTTCTCGGGTCGAGCCATCGGCAAACTCAACACGATAGGAGGCGCCGGGCACCGGCTCAAGGTTGTCGTAATGCAGGTTCAGCTCCAGCCAGGTCGGGTTGGCCTTGGCGGCTTTCATCAATTGCCCGGCTCTGTCGGCAGCGGCGAGGCCCGGAATCAGCGGAGCCAGAATTCCAAGCCCGGCTCCGGCCCCCGGCGCCCCACCCGAATTGGTCTTCACCTGCGCCCCACTGATAGTCACACCACCGGCATCAATCTTGATGAAACTCCCGCCTGCCTTGGCCGTGAATTCCATGCCGCCTTCCAGCACCACCTTGTCGCCCGCGTAGTAGTGAATCTCCGTCCCGGCTTCGACGAACTGCCCCGTGCCCACTTTCACGTGCTGGGTGGCGCCCACGGTCAGGTGGTCGTCGGCACGGGCTTCGGTCTTGCGGTCCAGATGGGTGATGCGGTGCTCTTCGGCCTTGAATTCGCTGAAGGTGTTGGCTTCGACCGTGTCGTGGCGCTCGTTGCCGATGCGGATCTTCTGGTCGTGTTCGATGTTTTCATCCCAGTCGCGCTGGGCGTGCAGGTAGATCTGTTCCGCGCCTTTCTTGTCTTCGATGCGAAACTCGTTGTAGCCCTTGCCGCCCGGTGAGCTGAGGGTCTTGAAGGTGCTGCGGGTCTTGTGGGCTGGCAGGTCGTAGGGGACGACGTTTTCCTTGTGGAATAGGCAGCCGGTGATCAGCGGTTGGTCGGGGTCGTTTTCAAGGAAGGTGACCAGCACTTCCATGCCGACTCGCGGGATGGCGATGCCGCCATAGGCGCTGCCAGCCCAGCCGGTGGCGACCCGCAGCCAGCAACTGGTCTTGTCGTCGGCCTGCCCTTCACGATCCCAATGGAACTGCACCTTGACCCGACCGTACGGGTCGCAGTGAATCTCTTCGCCTTTTGGTCCGGTGACGATGGCGCTCTGGCTGCCGATGGTCAGGGGTTTGGGATGGGCCAGTGGCGGTCGGTAATGGGCGTCCCACGGGCTGACCAGAAAGCGGTTGCGGTAGCCCTGGTGGAAGTCGTCCTTGTTGTCGGTGACGTCGCTGGTGATGTTTTCGCCCAGCACTTGCGGCTGCTTGCCTTCGTGGATGACTTCCTGCAGCAGCCAGAGGTCGTTCCACTCGGTTCGCGGGTGTTCACTCAAGGCCAGAAAGTGGCCCGTGACCAGCGTCGGCTCGTCGCCTTTGCCCTCGGCGAGCTGGTAGTCGCTGCGATGGCGCTCCAGGGCGCGGGTCGCCAGTTGCTTGCCACGGGCACGGTCGGTGAAGCGGCCGGGATAGTCGTAGTCTTCAAGGTCGGGTGAAAAGCCGCTCTTGGCGCTGCTTTCGGGCAGGAGGCTCGGTTTCTCAAAGTCGTAGTCGCGACGGCTGACGCGGGTGGTGCGGGTTTCCAGGCGCAGGTTGAAGCGCTTGATGACCGGTTTTTCGGCCGCCATGCCGGAATCCTGCTGATAGCTCACGGGGGCGAGTTTGCGGAACACCGTCTGGTCGTCGCCAAACACCAGCGTGTGGCCGCTGGCGGAGTGCTGGAAGTGGAAGTGAATGCCCTCTTCTTCGCACAGACGCTGGATGAAATGCAGGTCGGACTCGTCGTACTGAACACAGTAATCGCGCTCGGGATAGGTCGCACCGAGTTGAAAGCGGTAGGCATCGGCCAGAATGCCTCGCGCCTCCAGAACCTGAGCGATGATCTCTGGCACCGTCAGGTGCTGGAAGATCTGCTGATCATGGTTGTGCTGCAGGTAGGCGAGTTGCGGGACAAGGCTGATGCTGTAGCGGGTCAGCTTCTTGCCGGAGTCGCCTTGTTCGATGCGGTAGACCAGACCATGAATGAGGCCTTTTCCCGTGGCACCGAAGGTCAGGCTGCCGCGCTTGTGCAGCAGTTCTTCGAGCTTCAGATCAGGACGGCTGCTGACCAGT
The DNA here is from genome assembly GCF_018968705.1 of Pseudomonas lijiangensis. Taxonomy (NCBI): domain Bacteria; kingdom Pseudomonadati; phylum Pseudomonadota; class Gammaproteobacteria; order Pseudomonadales; family Pseudomonadaceae; genus Pseudomonas; species Pseudomonas lijiangensis. Next base: position 1,227,977 of record NZ_CP076668.1, on the reverse strand, counting down.
TCGATATCGAAACGGTAGGGCTGATTCAGGGCTTCGCGACCGATGAAGCTGAGGACTTGCAGATCGGTGGAAACGCCTTCGAGCGCCAAGGATATATGGGTAGCGTTTGCGTCCAGCATGCCGTGAATTTCATCCAGTGAAATAACAGAGTGCAGGATGGTGCAGGAAGACTGCCAAGCCTTCAAGAGGGCCACCACTTGCCTGCCATGCCCCTGCGCGCACTCATCAAACAAAACTTGTGGGAGGCAGCTTGCTGGCGAAAAAGTCCTGAAACTGGCAGATATTCTGCGTCGTACGCTGAAGTCGCCAGCAAGCTGCCTCCCACAAAGTGATTTATTGACCTTGACTGATCACTTACCCCACTCTTTTGCCCTACCGTATATAACCCTCCGGAACCGAACAGGTAAGATAACGCTCTTATGATTCACTGGTGTGGCCGAGCGTTGAGGGTGGGTGTGTGAGCGATAGTAAAGTCCGGGTGAATAACCTGGTAACGGGTGATATCTCTCATCCACAAAAAGATATCTTTTTTGCAGCCGTCGAAACCACCCGGATGCCGATGATATTTACCGACCCTCATCGCCCGGACAATCCGATCATCTTTGCCAATCAGGCTTTTCTCGAGATGACGGGCTATTCAGCCGAAGAGATCGTAGGCCGTAACTGTCGCTTTCTGCAGGGACCGGAAACGGATCGCGAAGTTGTCGCCGCCTTGCGCCAGGCCATTGCAGACAAGCAAGACATCGCGACGGAAATCCTGAACTACAAGAAAGACGGCTCGTCGTTCTGGAACGCCCTGTTCATGTCGCCAGTCTTCAATGACAACGGTGATCTTGTTTACTTTTTCGCCTCCCAACTGGATGTCAGCCGTCGCCGTGACGCTGAGGATGCCTTGCGTCAGGCGCAGAAAATGGAAGCCCTGGGTCAACTCACCGGCGGGATTGCCCATGACTTCAATAACCTGTTGCAGGTCATGGGGGGTTATATCGGCCTGATCGACTCAGCCACCGACAAGTCCAACATCGATGTCCCTCGCATCAAGCGAAGCGTCGAGCACGCCAAGTCGGCCGTTGACCGTGCCAGCACCCTGACCAAGCAACTCCTGGCCTTTGCCCGCAAGCAGAAGCTGCAAGGCCGGGTGCTGAACCTCAATCAGGTGGTCACGGGCATGGAGGCTTTGATCGAGCGTACTTTCGGCGCAGAAGTGCCGGTTGAGTACAGCCTTGAGCCCGCCCTTTTCAACTGCCGCCTCGACCCGAGCCAGGCCGAAGTTGCTCTGCTGAACATCCTGATCAACGCACGGGATGCGCTGATTGGCAGGCAGGACCGTCGGGTGTTCATCGAAACGCGCAATATCATCGTGAAGGATCTGGCCAGCGTCTCTTATGACGGCCTGTTGCCGGGCAGCTACGTGAGCATTTCGATCACCGACAATGGCATCGGCATGCCTCCCAACATTCGCGACCGGGTCATGGACCCGTTCTTCACGACCAAGGAAGAAGGCCAGGGCACCGGTCTTGGGCTGTCGATGGTCTATGGCTTCGCCAAGCAATCGGGCGGAGCCGCGCGAATCTACTCCGAGGAGGATGTCGGGACCACCCTGCGTCTCTACTTCCCTGTGGATGATGCCAGCATCAGTGTTCATGACCACGCCAAGCCGATTACCAGCAAATCCGGCAGCGAGCGCATTCTGATCGTCGAGGATCGCCCCGACGTCGCGGAACTGGCCAAGATGGTGCTGGAAGATTACGGCTACGTCACCGACATGGTGCTCAATGCCCGGGAAGCGCTGAAGCGTTTTGAAAGCGGCGAGACGTATGACCTGCTCTTCACCGACCTGATCATGCCGGGCGGCATGAACGGGGTGATGCTGGCCAGGGAGGTGAAACGGCGCTACCCGAAAATCAAGGTGCTGCTGACCACAGGTTATGCCGAAAGCTCTATCGAGCGGACGGACCTGGGCGGGACCGAGTTTGAAGTGGTGTCCAAGCCCTGCATGCCTCACGATCTCGCCAGAAAAGTACGTCAGGTGCTCGACGGTCCCAACGGCGTAGCCTGAGTGACAGTGCCTGTTGCGGCTGTGTGCAACAGGCACCGAATATCCCTTCCATGACGTTCGCCTGTCACGGCCAAAAGGACAGCCTTATCAAAATAATTTGCTGGCCATTATTTTGATGTTAATCTCGGCGCGTTTTTCAGTGGGTCATTAACTGCCCCGGGAAGTTTCAATATTCCCGACCCACTTTGAAAGACTCGCTACAGAAAATCAAAATAAAAACAATCTGCCAGGTTTTCCTATATGCGCCCTCAAGCACACACAGCACTGCCGCACCCGTCACTCTTGCTCTGCCATTCCCTGCGAGCACTCCGATTACGCTAGAAAAAATCCATGCACGTTACGTATTGCGCGTAACACAGGCATTGATAGGCACTTCGCTTTTGAACGTGTCAGCGGCATATCTGTGCCTTTAAAAACTTCATGGATTTGCATCAACCTGAAGCCATGCATCGTTTGATATGCAGGGCCTTGTGCGTTGTTGTTCAAGCAGTGCCTATAAACAATAAAAAAGGTGCAAAGCACCACAGGGATGTCACACATGACCACCGCTATAAAACAAAGTACCGAATCCGTTATCTCTCTCGCCCATCAGGAAGTCAGAACGTTCAGCTTTGATGTTCAGCAGTCAACACTGCTGCATACGTTCTGCGAAGAGTTGGCGGCCATTGGAGGGCCGCAGGCAGCGGGTGCCAGGGCCAAGGCGTCTGTCGCGGCCACTGAGTTGAAGTTCTCGATGTCGAAAGAGCAATCAGAACTTCTGCTTGCCTACTCCGATGGTCTTATCTCGCTGCTGATATTCGAAGGCCTGCAAAGGATCAGCAGTGACAGCCCACCCGATGAGTTGCCGGAGCTGGCAGCGCTGGAAGATCGGCACGACGTGCTGTGCATGGCCGCCCGCAACCAGATCCTGCTGAAGCTGGTGGATAACAGCTCCTTTGCCTATGACATGGACAACGAAGGGAAACTGGTTCGTCTGGTCGCCAACTTCAAAGGCGGAGGCTTGACCAGAATCACCGACGAGCCAGAGGTCAAGGAGCTGAGTTCCCATTCGGGCCTGGCGCTCGGGCCTCATACCGAAGCCCCTTACTGGTGTGCCGTGAACGCCCGGGACGGACATTCACCCTCGCCGTCTTCGCTGATCCTTTCGGCCCTGTGGAACCCGAGTCTGGAGCCGACCACCGTCATTCCACTCCCGCCTGTGCTGGACAAGATCGGCGTCACGAACTGCCTGGCGCTGACCACCGGCAGTTTCCAGTTCACCCGCAGTGACTCTTTTGTCAGCGGCAAAGGCGAAGACGGTCGCGGGGTGTCGATTCTGGAGTTCGACAATAAAGTCGGCTTCGCAGCCCGCTTCAACTCGTATCGTTTTTCAGTCAATGAAAACGCTTCGCCCTTTGTGAAAAAGGCTTACTCCGCGCTTTGCGAAGGCATTAAAGAAGCCACGCCTTGTGAATATGTACTGACCCAGGAATCGGCAATGGTCATCAATAACATTCGGGCTTTGCATTGTCGGGATGTCATCAAGGACAACCGGCGAGTATTGGTGCGCATATTTGGCCTGTCCAAATTCTCTGCCCCTCTGATTATTTCAGAGGACCCGCTGTTGTTGCGTGGTTGATTGCGTTGCACCCGGTCTTGTCGGGTGTCTTGAACGGCCAGCCATGCAGATGGCTGGCCTGTATGGGTAATGAGGAAATGTAATGGCCTGGGATTTGATTGGCATGTTGGCGCTTGTGGCTTTTTGCGCCGGTTTTTTTGATGCAATTGCCGGAGGTGGCGGGCTGATCACTTTGCCGGCGCTGTTTCTGGCGGGCGTCGACCCTATCAGTGCAATTGCCACGAACAAGTTTCAGGCTGCTTCGGCCACCGTTTCGGCAACGATCACTTTTGCCCGTAAAGGCATGATCGAATGGCGGGAAGGTCGCTTTCTGGTGCTCTGTGGATTTATCGGCGGGGCCAGTGGTGCCTTGCTGGTCAGTTCTATCGACAAACGCTATCTGGAAGTCTGCGTGCCGGTAATGCTGATTCTGGTTGCGCTTTATTTTGCGTTCTCGCCAAAGATCGGCAATGAAGATCGCCGTAAACGAATCGGCATTCTGCTGTTCTCTTTTACCGTGGCACCTGCCCTGGGTTTTTACGACGGTATATTTGGCCCAGGTGTCGGTTCGTTCTTTATTGTCGGTTTCGTGTTGCTCTGCGGCCTGGGCATGATGCGGGCCATGAGTTTTACCAAACTGGCGAATGCGTCCTGCAACCTGGGTTCCTTGTCGGTCTTTATCACCAAAGGCGTGATTGTCTGGCCGATAGCGATTGCCATGGCATTGGCGGCTTTTGCTGGCGCACAACTGGGTGCGCGGGCCGCAGTGCGGGTCGGGCCACGGTTGATCAAGCCCATGTTGGTGGTGGTGTGCTGCGCGCTGGCCATTAAACTCTTGAGCGTGGAAACCAACCCGTTGCGAGTTGCCTTCATTCACACACTGGCTTCGTTATGATCAATCTGTCGGCGTTATCTCACCGCTCTCGAATTCGATCCCGGTTGCAGTTCGATGAAACGCCGACAGGCCCTGCCCGTTATTTTTCACAGGCCTTCGAGGGTTATGAACTTGAAGGCCGAATCCTCGCAAATGCCGCATCGCCAGATGCACTGCCAAAGGTGCTGGCCATTCATGGTGCCCGCTCGGACTACAGCAAACTGAATGGCATTCTTTATCCTTTGCAGGCGTCGGGCGTTGCCAGTCTGAGTTTCAATCTTTCTGGGCATAACACGACAACCGATATCCAGCTGCCAGACACTTCACTGGGCAATAACCTGCAAGAAGCCCTGCGGTTTGCCAGTTGCCTGGGCACAGGTTTCGACACGGTGATCGGCCACAGTCTGGGCGGAGCACTGGCCCTGAAAGTGGCTGAAGCCCACAAGGCCAGTGTCAGGAAAATCATCCTTTTCTGCCCGGCTCTGTATTCGGATGCCGCTTATCAACAGCCATTTGGCGAGCCGTTCAAAAGCGTCATTTCAGTTCCGTATAGCTTTCTTGATTCATCGTCCCTTGAATTCCTGAATGAGTTCGAGGGAGAACTGATGCTGGTGATCGGAGAGTTTGATGGCCTTGAATCCACGGCCTTCGGCAACGTGGCGGGTACATCGGCCGGAACAGTGACAATAGATCAGGGCACACCGCACGAGCGCATTATCAATAGCCCGATTCCTTATGAAGTGATCGAGGCTATCGAGAAACACCTGCGCCCTCACGCTTTCAAAAAGCATGTGCTGCCCGGATGCGATCATGCTGTTTCGGCCTGGTTTCGTAGTAACCCGGAACATGCGCGGGAACTGGCGCAGGAGATTTCAGGTTTTCTGAATAACCGGTGCGTTCGACACCCGCCCCACTAACCGGACGGCGGCAGCCAGAAAGCGGATTCCGGACAGCCGCAAGCACGGGCCTCAATGCACAGGGTCGATACGTGCAGCGAGACTCTGCCGATGGGTGCCTATCTCGCTCGCCACATCAGGTCCTTGATACACCATGGAGGTTTCATAATTGGCCCCGCTGCCGCGATTTGCGCTGAACCAGTTGAATGACCCCATGCACAGTAACTGATCATCGGCCATGACGATTTTGCTATGCACCTTGCGCACGACATGGGATTCGATCTGCTGACCTCGCAATGATTGCAGGGCCTGCCTGAGCGCCTCACTCGGATTCTTTTCCCAGCCTGCACGAAGATTGAAATCCCGATCCGTATAAACCTTCACCTTGATGCCACGTGCCACGGCGTCAGTCATGGCTTGCCAGGCACCGATGTCATGGATGCGCTGCAAAATGATCCACGGTGAAACGATGTGCACTTCGCGTGTTGCAGTCGCCAGGGTCTTGAGCAGGAACTGATCGTGGGCCGGTGCATTGGTCAGATGGCTAAAGGTTGAGCGAGAAGTCTGCAGGTCCTTGCGCGGCTGGTATTGAAATACCAGTTCGCTGGCAGGGTCGCGCAGCAGGTATTCAGCCAGCAGGCCTCGCGGCTTGGTTTCAGGCACCATGCCGAACAGGTCCATGTCGCCGAAGACCAGAAAACTGTCTTTGGCGCGGGAGACTGCGACGTTCAGCATGCTTGAGCGGCGGTCGATGAAACCGCCATTGGCGTGCTTGGAATACACCGCCGAAAAGATCACCACGGGGCGCGCCGCGCCCTGGAAGGAATGCACGGTGCCCACGGTCAGCTCGCCATCGCCCTTGCCGGTCTTGATACCGCTGGCATCGCATGCCTCGGCGATAGCCTGGGACTGAGCGCCAAAGGGGGTGATGATCCCGACGATCTCCCACAGCTCTTTTTGGCCATAACGTTCCTCAAGCTGCGAGCGATGGGCGACAAGCCATTGCGCGATGGTTTCTGCCTCCAGACGGTTCATCCGGCTCCGGCCGTTCTGCTGCTGGCAAATACCATCCACATGCAGATAACCCAGTGCCGGTAATCCGCCTTGAGGTTTTTCACCACGTCTGGGCACCAGCTTGCCCTGATAGCAGAGGGCATTGCAGTAATCGACGATCGAGTTGTAGCAACGACGATGTTCGTAGAGGAACATCCCGCGGTCCATGTCGAGGTCGTAATGATAGCGACTGGCATTCTGGGCAATGCGCATCACGCTGCCCGAGGCCGCACTGACACCGGTGGCGCAGAGTGTTTCATAAGCCTGGTCCACGCCAACCCGTGGCAACAGCCCGGCGCTCATCAGGTTGCCGATATCCACCGAATCGGGAATCGACCAGATAGGCTCGATTTGCAGCGTATCGCCAATGACCAGCGCTTTTTTGGCCAGGGCGAAGGAGGCCCCCGCCACTTCCGGCAGGACCTGACCGGCCTCGTCGACGATCAACAGGTCGATCAGCTCGTACATGTAGTCATCGTCGTAGCCACTGCCGTTATATTTGCTGCCTTTCAGATAGCTGGGCAACATGAAGAAGGTCGACACCACACAGGGGGTCAGCTTCATCCAGCGATGCCAGCGTTTCTCCAGAGCTTTGCGGCCATTGGCTTTGGGGTTTTTCAGGATATCCGGCAAGGTCTGCTCAAGCTCAAGCAGCCATCGCCCTTCCCAATAATGGGTACTCAACAGGAAAATCGGGAAGCGTATGCGGGTGTCGGCCAGTGCATCGCACTCGCTGAGCGTCATGTCGTCGGTGACCGCATCGGCAGGCAGTTCCAGAGGCAGCAATGCTCTCTGCCAGTTTGTCAGGCATTGCTGCCGTGCCTGCAGCAGGGCTTGAGCACTGACGATTCTGGCTTCCTGCGTGACGACCTGCTCTTTAACAGCCTTATGCCAGGCCACCAGGGCATCACTGATTGCCGACACCTTGTTCAGCGATGACAACTGCTCCAGTTGCTCTTCACTGAGCAGAGGCTCTGAAGTCTGCGGATCGAGGTGGCTGCGCTCGATATGCAGGCAAGCCCGCAGCCGACGTTTTTGCTGTACGGGCGCGATCCAGGCAAACAGCACGTACCACAGAGGTTCATCGGCCAGATACTGACGCAATGAGGTTTCAAGGGCTTTGAATCGAGCGCTCTGGGCCTTGAGCGTCTGTACCGCCGTCCGCGCACGTTCGATACCGGCATCGGGGTCATCGCCCCATTCGGCTCGAAGTGCCTCACGAGCCTTGACAAGCGCATCCCATGACTGCTCGATCACCCTCAGCTCGTTGGCGCGGGCCTCAAGTGCCTGATGCAACTGTTTGACGGCTACATCGACCGTGAGCGGCGCAGTGCCCGCAAAGGCCAACGCCGCGTTGCTCAACCATTCGCCTTGTGCACGCGTCAGATAGGCCGAGGATTCGGTCTTGGCAAAGAAACTCTGGCTCTGATACTTGCGTACTGTTTCAGGGTTGGCAGATGCGCTTGCAAAATAGGCCCCGAAACTGTCGATATCCGGCAACCAGCGTCCGGCAAAAGGGCCATCACCCTTGGCGAAATCCGAACCGAAGGCATCGAGAATATTGGTCACGGCCTGGTTATTGGTGGAGCTGGCCACAATCACCGGAGGCTCGGCCTGAGCAAGCGCCGCCTCGGCCCACAGAGATGCAACCACGGATAACAGCAGCGTTGTCTTGCCGGTGCCGGGCGGCCCGTTCACACCCAGAATATCGCCGTGGCGGGATGCCAGAAAATGCGCCAGCGCATCGCGTTGCTCATCGGCCAGAGCGTATTGATCGCTGGCATGCCCAAGACGCGCTGCAAAACCTGCGCTTTTCAGCAGACAGGGTTCGGGAGCAAGAGTGACTTGACTGGCATAACGTTCAAAGAGCGCACTGCCGGGTTTCGTATCACGTATGTGATCGTACAGACGAACAATATGCTGGCTGGCCCCGGATATCTTTTCCTCCTTGAACAGACACCACTCATTCGAGCGCTCATAACCGTTGTCGCCTTGCAGCCAGCCAGGGCTGACCTCCTCTAGAAAGTGTTCACAGAACTGCAGGTAGGCAGCCCATTGCCGGGCATACTCATCGGCATCTGCCACCTGGCCGTCTTCCGGCGGCTCAAAGGCCGGTAGCGTATTGACTGCCAGAAAGGTATCCACATCGGCGACATCACCCAGCGAGAAACTGCCCGACTCCAATGGGTCGAGAATGTCACGCGGTATGACGGTGTTGGCGGTCGGGAAAAGTTGCCCGTGGCGATTGACCCGCACATGCCCGATCAGTGGCGTCACTATCGCATGCATGCCGCTGCGGACTTTGCCGTGCTCAAGTCGCGCCCTGAAAACCCAGGGCCGAATAGTGACCTCAATACTCTGGGATCGCTCAGGCTCATCCTTGAACAGGGATTCGACGGTTTCGCTCCCTAGATACCCTGACTGCAAAGCCTCGAACGGAAGGCGAATATGATCGGTCAGACCATCAGGTTTGAGACCACCGCTACCATTTTCGGCATCGACCAGAGAGTTGCGCCAGTATTTGGCGAATTTGAGAGCGTCTTCGTTCATCGTCCTGATTCATATTGATCCATTGGTGGGGCAGAACCTTAACAGACAAGCAAATGATGCCATATAGCCTTTAACCAGCATCCAGGTACAAAACCCCATGCCTGTTCCTGACTCGTCTATCGTTGAACCTGATCGCCCCATGAAGGGACGGCCGTTCAGGAAATGGAGAAGTCTATGAAGAAGCTAGTGATGGCGACATTCGCTGCAACGCTGTTGTTGGGCAGCTTCGCAAGTCCGGCCCTTGCTGAAAGCGAGCTGGAGAAAGGCGTAAGGCACGACAATCGTGAAGTGGACAAGGGTGTCGAGCATGACGCCAAGGAAGCCGAAAAAGGCCTCAAGCACGATGATGAAGAACGCCACAAGGCCGACAAGCATGTGGACAAGGAAGTGAAGAAAGACCTCTAGCCTGGAACGAATATCCGGAGTCTGGTCGTCAGCAAAACCTGCGACCAGAACCATTCCCCCCGAATTACTCTGGCTTTTCCTCTTTGACCTTCTGCGCCACTTCGCCGGCCATGGACGTCGTCACCACGCCCCCCACACCCGGCACGACTCGCGTCACGGTTGCGTTGACGGTGGTGCTGATGTTGCGGGTATAGGAATCAATCGGCATGCCGCCGCGCATGTGGGCTGAAACCACTTGCGGCCGCATGACCGTGTAAGTGATGGTAGAACTGATGGTGCGGAACAGGTTGCCCAGAGCCGAAACGATGGAGATTACCGTCAGCGCCGCAAAAGGGATCGACAGCCACATGATGCTCATCTTGAACAGAGCGCTTGGGGTGGGCAGCTCGCTGAGGCTTCGGCAGTAAACAATCGAAGCGATCAGGTAAGCGGCTGCCAGAGCGGCAATCGCCACCGGGTCGCGAATATCGAAAGCCAGCCGGGAAAACAGCAGGCCATAAATGACCACGCTGGTGAGCACGTCAGGGATAAGGCTTTTAAGACCATCCACAGCTTTGGATATGTTGTAGATCACAAAACCGATGACCACGATCCAGCCCAGAACCGGGATGACCGCCAGCGCCATGACCAGCACCGAGAGCAGCAGGCCACGAATGATGCCGTGGTGCAGGTTGTTCTTGATCAGGAAATAGACAAAGTAGCTGCAGGAAAACAGGCCAATCAGGGCAAATGAAACGCCAGCGGCCTCGGGTTGCAGAAAAAAGCTCAGGCAGCCCACGATGATCATGAAGGCCAGGCACAGGTATCCACTTTGATTCATTGATGTTCGTCCATGATGGAAGCTCTGCGCATCCTGCGGAAGTTGGCTGAGCGGTGACTGAGGTTACAGCGATATCGGCGTGACATCAGTCATCTTTAAGAGCAATCGCTCACTTCAACGACGCCTCAAGAAATCCCATCAGCGCCTGCATCCGCGCACTGCGGTGTTTGCGTGACGGCACCAGCAGCAGAATGGGGGCGCTCTCGAAGGACCAGTCGGCCAGTACCCTGACCAGAGCGCCGGTCTGGACGGCGTCGCTCACGTCCCACTCGGAACGCAGAACAAGCCCTTGATCCTGCTCGGCCCAGCGCCGGGCAACGCTGCCGTCGTTGCAGAGCATGGCGGGCTCGATGCGCACGGTATGCCGGGCGGTCTGTTTGCGCAGGTGCCAGAGCGTGACGTCTTCTTCATTCTCACGGATGCAGATGCAGCGATGGTTCGCCAGTTCGGCCGGGCTCTGGGGCACGCCATGGGTTTTCAGGTATTGCGGGCTGGCACACAGCCAACGTTCGTTTTGCACCAGGGTACGGGCCACCCATGAGCTGTCATTGATACTGCCGATATGGATCACGGCATCGCTGTCATGACGATCCGGCCAGGGTGTTTCGCGCAGGTCCAGGTGCAGACGCAATCCCGGATGGAGCTTCGCAAAACGGGCCAGCAGGGGCGCGATGCGTTGGCGACCGTAGCCGAAGGGCGCGGCGAGCCGCAGGGTGCCGGTCAGTTGATCGTCAGGCTGTTTGAAAGACTCGGGCAGCGCTTCCAGACGCTCCAGCAATATCGCGCTTTCTCTGGCAAAACGTTCACCTTCTGCCGTCAGGCTCAGGCGCCGGGCATCCCGACTGGCCAGGCTGGAACCCAGCAAAGCCTCCAGCTTGCGCAAACGCATGGACAGCGCAGGCGGAGAAACATTGAGGGTTCTGGCGGCTGCGCTCAGGGATTCGGAGCGGGCCAGAGTCACGGCAAGGCGCAGGTCTTCGATGGTGATCATTCAATTTTACTTAATCATAAGTGACGCCTGATTTAACCATGGATTCACGATCAATCAGTAGAGTGAGAACCGTCAGCCTTCCTTCAAGAATCGATCATGCCCAACGTCCTCTCCAACCTGGAAACACCTGCCGCGATCATTGATGTGGCCAGAATGCAGCGCAATATCCAGCGCATGCAGCAACGCATGGACGGCCTGGGTGTTCGCCTGCGCCCGCATGTCAAAACCAGCAAGTGCCTGCCGGTGATCGAGGCGCAGATAGCTGCGGGTGCAAGAGGCGTCACGGTGTCGACCCTGAAAGAAGCCGGGCACTGCTTTGCGGCTGGCATCAGCGACATTCTCTACGCCGTCGCCATGGTGCCCGGCAAGTTACCTCAGGCGCTGGCGCTCAAACGTCAGGGCTGCGCACTGAGCATCATCACCGACAGCGTTGCCGGTGCCCGGGCCATCGTCACTTTTGCTCAGGAGCAAGGTGAAGTGCTGGACGTCTGGATCGAGGTCGACTGTGATGGCCATCGCTCGGGCATCAAGTACGACGATGAGGTGCTGATCGAAGTCGCGCAGGTGCTGCATGAGGGCGGGATGCGCCTCGTCGGGGTCATGACCCATGCAGGCTCCAGTTATGAACTGAACACCGCCGAAGCCCTGCAGCGGCTGGCCGAACAGGAACGCGATCAGTGCGTCGGCGCTGCCGAGCGGATTCGGGCGGCTGGCCTGCGGTGCCCTCAAGTGAGTATCGGCTCGACGCCCACGGCGTTGTCGGCTGACGATCTGCAAGGCGTCACCGAAGTGCGCGCCGGGGTGTATGTGTTCTTTGATCTGGTGATGCATAACGTGGGTGTGTGCCAGGCCGATGAGCTGGCCTTGAGCGTGTTGACCACAGTCATCGGCCATCAACTGGACAAGGGCTGGATCATTACCGACTCGGGCTGGATGGCCATGAGCCGCGACCGCGGCACCCAACGCCAGCAACAGGATTTCGCCTATGGCCAGGTATGCACTGAAGACGGCCAATGGGTCGACGGCGCTCTATTGCAAAGCGCCAATCAGGAACACGGCATCGTCACCTTGCAAACACCGGCAGACGACCTGACCGCCCTCTTCCCGATTGGCAGCCGCCTGCGCATCCTGCCGAACCATGCCTGCGCAACAGGTGCGCAATTCCCCCATTACCACGCCCTTGATGCCGATGGCGAAGCACAAACCTGGAGTCGCCTGCATGGCTGGTAAACCGATAGACCTGATCCATACCCCAAACGCCGCCGCACCGGGCGGGCATTATTCACAAGCCGTGCGCCACCAAGGTCTGTTGTGGGTGTCCGGCCAGTTACCGGTGCGCGCCGATGGCAGCCAAAGTGTCGACGAGCCGTTCGAGGTGCAGGCCACCATTGCCCTGAATAACCTGATGGCGATTCTTGAACAGGCGGGCAGCGGTGCTGATGATCTGTTGAAGGTGACCGTCTATATCGTCGGCATCGAACACTGGCCCGCGTTCGATCAGCTCTACGCCCGCTGCCTGGGTCAGCATCGCCCGGCCCGTGCCGTGGTCCCCGTGCCGGTTCTGCATCATGGGTATCTGATCGAAATCGAGGCGGTTGCGAGGTGTGAAAGCTGACTTCAACGCAAGAAGCCTGCCCACGCCGACACCAGCAATAGCAGCGCCATGCCACGGTTCAACCGCTGCATGGCCTGCTCCGATTTGAGCAGTCGTGCCGATCCCCGGCCCAGCAATGCCCAGCACACCAAGCACGGTACCGATACCAGAAAGAACACCAGCGCCAGATCGACCACCGTCCCCTTGCTGAACACACTGACCACCGCCAGCGCCATCATCCATGTCTTGGGATTGACCACTTGCAGACCTGCCGCGCCGATAAAACCGAGCCGGTTCTGCTTGTCGTCCTGTTCGATGGTGCTGGCGCTGTTGAAAATCTTCCACGCCAGCCAGGTCAGCCAGAGCACGCCGACGGTGGCCATCACCTGATGCGCTCCCGGTATCTGCATCAGAGAACGCCCCACTCCTGTTCCCACCAGCCACACCAGAACAGCGGCCCCCATGCAGCCCCCGAAAATGATCGGCAGGCTGGCGCGAAAGCCATAACGGGCACTGTTGCTCAGCACCAGAATATTGGTCGGGCCAGGCGTAATCGAGGCAACAAAGGCAAACAACATGAAGGACAGCATGCGCACAACTCCAGAAGCGGGATGCACTCATGCTCGCCCGGCAAAGGGCTTTAGTCTGGAAGATCCGTGCAGCGGTTTCGGTAGGCCGAAGGGGTCATGCCGTTGGCCCGCAGAAACCAGCGGCCCAGGTGACTCTGGTCAGCAAAACCCAGGTCGCTGGCGACCTGAACGGGTAATGCGCCTGCGGCCAGCATTCTTCTGGCCTGAGCCAGACGCAGTTGCACCAGATAAGCATGGGGCGGCAGGCCAAACGCCGACTTGAAGGCACGACTCAGACGAAAGCGATCCACGCCACAGACCTTGGCCAGTTCATCCAGCCCCAGGTCGCGTCGAAAGTGGGCATGCAGGTAGTCACGGGCGCGCAAGGCCACCTGAGGCAGACGCGGGTCCTGATTCTGCCGAAGCCGCCAGCGCAGATTGCTGGTCAGCCGCTCCAGCAATCCATCGAGGGCACTTTGCCGGAACAACCGCGTTTCCTGCCCGTGCAACGCGGCAAATGCAAAGAGGGTGGCATTGGTCAGTCGAGGGTCGCTTGCCAACGTATCGGAGAACCCCAGTTGATAGCCATCCGGCGCCTCTTCAAACAGCGAGGGCAGTTCGCGGGCGATCCAGTGCGGGTCGAGGTACAGCGTCCGATACGTGAAACCCTCGGCGCTGGGCGCATCCCCATCATGAATCTCACCCGGCTCCAGCATGAACACCTGACCCGGCGTGCTGGCATAACGTTGCTGCCGACAATGAAACTGCTGAACCCCCTGCTCCGTCACACCCACCAGATAACTGTCATGCCAGTGAGGATCATAGGCATGAGCATTCCCCTCGAAATGCGCATGCAGCGTCTCGATACCGGTATCGCGGTCCTGAGCAAGATTGATCCAGTTGCTCTGAGTCATGGCAGGCTTATGGGCAAACAAGGGGATAGAGAAGCGTGTTATCGCGCATGGGGGATGGGAAGTCTAGAAGGTTTGTGCAGGATGCCTTCAAGGCCTTTCGCGAATGAGTTGGCTTGTGTGGGAGCGACTTCAGTCGCGAAAGCAGTGCTTCAAGCGATGTAACTCTATCGGATGTACTCCCGTGGGAGGGGGCTTGCCCGCGACTATGGCGGTGAAGCTTCTCTGAGCTGCCTACACGGCAGTGAAGTGCCCATGACGGTGCGAACGATCTCGGCCGTATCTCTGAGCTGCCTACACGGCAGTGAAGGTGAGTACTGGGCTGTGATCTCGCCACTCATGTCTCTGAGCTGCCTACACGGCAGTGAAGCGGGGCATCGAGTTCGCTCGATTGGGCATGATTCTCTGAGCTGCCTACACGGCAGTGAAGGCCTCGGCCCAGCGCGATGCTGGGCTTGGGCGTCTCTGAGCTGCCTACACGGCAGTGAAGTAGACACTCTCCTCGATAACCCTCCGTTCTCAAAGAAAAATATGCACCAGCAGCCGTTTACCCCTTTTTTTATCGATATCTGTAAATCATTGATTTTTAAAAGACGAACCGATAGTGAAAAAAAGAGGGTCAAGAAAGGGTTCATTCTTGGCCACCGTAGACAGATATTCCCGGGGAGTGCGACAGCGCCGTATTTTTTGATAAATCACTTTGTGCAGGGCAGCTTGCTGGCGACTTCAATATACAGCCGCAGAATATCTGCCGCTTTTCAGATTTTTCGCCAGCAAGCTGCCTCCCACAAGTGTTGTGTATGCCTTAACTGATCGGCATTACTCCGTAGCGACTTCAGTAACGAAGACGGTGCTCAACCGACTCGGATGTACCACCAGTGGGAGGGGGCTTGCCCGCGACAATGCAAGGGACAATATCTACCGATGCGTGCCCGTATCTACAGCGAGCAATAGACGCACAAAAACATTTTCCGGAATGCTGATTCTGACCCTATTTTTTCACCCAATATGCGCCCCTTTAAAATCAATCACTTACATATCTGATGAAAAAAAGGGGTAAAACGGCTGCTGGTGCATATTTTTCTTTGAAAACGGAGGGTTATCGAGGAGAGTGTCTACTTCACTGCCGTGTAGGCAGCTCAGAATATGAACGATGACCACTTCTCCTTGAGTCGCTGCTTCACTGCCGTGTAGGCAGCTCAGAATTTCAGCTCTTCGCTTTCGAGGACGCTTGGCAGCTTCACTGCCGTGTAGGCAGCTCAGAATGATGATGGCTTTGGAACAAGCAGACGAATACGCTTCACTGCCGTGTAGGCAGCTCAGAATAGCATACCGATCTGAACCTAGTGCTTGAGCCCCTTCACTGCCGTGTAGGCAGCTCAGAATTCCATTCGCCCGCCAATGCCATATGCCGAACGCTTCACTGCCGTGTAGGCAGCTCAGAATACAAACTTGAAGGCATAACCGCCGCCACCGGCCTTCACTGCCGTGTAGGCAGCTCAGAATCAGTGTCACTAGGCATGAGGCCGACTGCTTTCCTTCACTGCCGTGTAGGCAGCTCAGAATTGAGCGGGGGCTTCAAGCCTGTAGGGTACTCACTTCACTGCCGTGTAGGCAGCTCAGAATGCAACGCTTGCTCAAGCCCTTTCGTCGAAGACTTCACTGCCGTGTAGGCAGCTCAGAAAATTTCCCGTACCACTGTCTGCATCACCTCCTTCTTCACTGCCGTGTAGGCAGCTCAGAAATAAAAACTGGAGCAGCACATGAGCACAGCAGACTTCACTGCCGTGTAGGCAGCTCAGAAATGCTGGCAGATCCAAGCGGTGGCTGCGTTCATACTTCACTGCCGTGTAGGCAGCTCAGAAATTACAAAACTTGGCTGGCCGAGATACGCCGCCCTTCACTGCCGTGTAGGCAGCTTAGAAAAGTGGCGATCCAGCCGGGCATTGCCTGTATGCTCTTCACTGCCGTCTAGGCAGCTTAGAAAATATCGCCATCTTCCCAGTAATAGAAATCCACCTTCACTGCCGCATAAGCAGCTCAGAAATACGACCCGGTCATTAATGGTCATCTGCTCTCATTAACTGCCGAACAGGCAGCTCACAAACACTCAAATCAACCACCCAAAAAACCCATAACCAACTGATCTACATAAATTTAAATCCAAACCTGCAGAAGCACGCCTGCCCACAACAACCCTTCTGTAATCCACTCCCTACAAGAACCGCAGACTCATCTTTCTGACTCACGACCATCCCCAACCTCAAAAAACCTAAAGCACCGCCTTACGCTTTCGGCTATATACATTCCCTCTCCCCGGCCAAGTGCCATTACTGGTTCGATCATGGATGACATCAGTTCTTCGGATCTCAAGACGATCCTGCATTCAAAACGCGCGAATATTTATTATCTGCAGCATTGCCGGGTATTGGTGAATGGCGGTCGGGTCGAGTATGTGACCGATGCGGGCAAGCAGTCGCTGTACTGGAATATCCCCATCGCCAATACCACGACCGTGCTGCTGGGCACGGGGACTTCGGTCACTCAGGCGGCGATGCGTGAGTTGGCCAAGGCGGGTGTGCTGGTGGGCTTTTGCGGCGGTGGCGGTACGCCGTTGTTCAGTGCCAACGAGATCGATATCGAGGTCGCCTGGTTCTCGCCGCAAAGCGAATATCGGCCTACTGAATACCTGCAACGCTGGGTGACGTTCTGGTTCAGGGACGATCTGCGTCTGGAAGCCGCGAAGGCTTTTCAGCGCTTGCGGCTGGAACATATCCGACTCCAGTGGATCGAGCACAAGGCCTTTGCCAAGGCCGGGTTCAAGGTCGATCCGGTCGAACTCGACAACGCTTTGGCGCAATCTCTTACAGCCCTCAATAACGCCCCGGACCACACCTTTCTGCTGACCGAAGAAGCAAGGCTGACCAAGCGCCTTTTCAAGCTGGCTGCCACAGCCATGAAGTATGGCGACTTCGTGCGCGCCAAACGTGGCTCAGGCGGTGATCCGGCCAACCGTTTTCTCGATCATGGCAATTACCTCGCTTATGGCCTGGCTGCAACCGCCACCTGGGTGCTGGGCCTGCCCCATGGTCTGGCAGTGCTGCACGGCAAGACCCGACGTGGCGGGCTGGTGTTCGATGCCGCAGACCTGGTCAAGGACGGGCTGATTCTGCCGCAGGCTTTTATCTCAGCCATGCGCGGCGACGATGAACAGGCGTTTCGTCAGGCCTGCATCGAGAACCTGACCCGCAGTGAAGCACTGGACTTCATGATCGATAGTCTCAAGGACGTTGCCGAGCAACTTGGAGGCAGCGCCGCGTGAATATCCTGCTTATCTGCCAGTGCGACAAGCGAGCGCTGGTGGAAACCCGGCGTATTCTGGATCAGTTCGCCGAACGTCGCGGCGAGCGGACCTGGCAAACGCCGATCACTCAAGACGGCCTCGACACCTTGCGTCGCCTGCTGAGGAAAAGCGCACGCCGCAACACGGCGGTGGCCTGTCACTGGATCAGAGGGCTGGACCATAGCGAGTTGCTGTGGATCGTTGGCGATGCCAGTCGCTTCAATGAACAGGGCGCTGTACCGACCAACATTACGCGACGCAATGTGCTGCGCAAGGAAGATGAAAACGATTGGCACACCGCCGAAGACATCACCTTGCTGGCGCAGATGGCGGCGTTGCTGCATGACCTTGGCAAATCCAGCATCGCGTTTCAGCAACGCCTGCAAAAACAGAGCCGTGAGAAAAACCTTTATCGCCACGAGTGGGTTTCGCTGCGGCTTTTTCTGGCATTCGTCGGGCGCGACTCCGACGAAACCTGGCTTAAACGTCTGGCCGAACCCGACTCACTGGACGACGAAAGCTGGCTGGCTGAAGGCCGTTATCTACGCGATGGCCTTGACCCCGACACACCACCTCCTTTTCTCGACTTGCCTCCTTTGGCGGCAGCGATTGCCTGGCTGGTCGTGACTCACCATCGCTTGCCGACAAAGCCTTTCAAGGGGGACTTGGGCGACGAAAAACTCTGGTTCGGCAAGCCTTCGCGTTATGTGTCCCCGACCTCTCTGGCCAATGTGCTGGAGGGCGTCACCCATGAGTGGAACGAGCTGAAAAGCCCTGCCGAACCGGTTGAGATAAAGCCTTATTGGCAATTCGAGCATGGTTTACCGGTCACACTGCCCAAATGGCGCACCCAGGCAGCAAAAGTTGCAAACCGGCTGCTGACGCTACAAGCCAAGGCAGGCAAAGGCGACTGGCTGAATAACCCTTATGTCATGCATGTGGCACGCCTGAGTCTGATGCTGGCTGACCACCATTACTCCGGGCTAACGGTCAAATCAGAACAGCGCGTCAAAGGCGATGCGCAATGCCTGCTCTACGCCAATACCGAAGACGGCAAACCCAAACAGAAACTGGATGAGCACTTGCTGGGCGTGGCGCGTCTGGCGGGCACCATCGTTCATGGGCTGCCGGGTTTCGAACGTTATCTGCCGCGCCTTGCCAAGCACAAAGGGCTGCGCAAACGCAGTGGCTCGGGTCGCTTCGAGTGGCAGGACAAAGCCAGCGATGCCGCCACCAGCCTGCGGGACAAGTCATTCGAGCATGGGGCGTTCATCGTCAATATGGCTTCGACTGGTTGCGGCAAGACCCTGGCCAACGTTCGTATCATGAATGCCCTGGCCGATCCGCAACTGGGGTTTCGCTGCACCTTCGCCCTGGGGCTGCGCACGCTGACGCTGCAGACCGGAGCCAGTTATCGTCAGGATCTGCACCTCAAGGAAGACGAACTGGCCGTGCATGTCGGCGGCTCGGCCAGCAAAGCCTTGTTCAAGTTTCACCAGAAGCTGGCGGAGCAAACCGGCTCGGGCTCGGTGCAGGCGTTGCTCGAAGAAGACAGCCACGTCTTGTACGAGGGACAGTCGAGCAATCACGGCCTCTTATCCAAAGCCATGGCTAATCAGGACATACGTTCGCTGCTCAGCGCCCCCATGCTGGTCTGCACCATCGATCACCTGATGCCCGCCACCGAGGCTCAGCGCTCGGGACGTCAGATTGCGCCGATGCTGCGCATGATGAGCAGCGATCTGGTGCTTGATGAGCTGGACGACTTCGACTTGCCTGATTTGCCCGCCCTGACCCGTCTGATGCATTGGGCCGGCATGCTCGGAACGAGAGTTTTACTCTCTTCGGCAACGTTGCCACCCGCCCTGGTTGACGGAATGTTCCAGGCCTATCGTGCAGGCCGTATGCATTACCGACGCAACCGCGGCGCCCATGACCAGCAGGCTTATCCGCCATCCGAGGTGGCTTGCCTGTGGGTGGATGAATTCAGCGCCCACGGCATGACCTGCAGTGATCCCCAACGCTTTATTACCGAGCATGAAGCGTTCGTACAACGTCGCGTTGAAGAACTGGGCAAAGCCGAACCGCGAAGATGCGGTGAGCTGATACCACTGACGATCAAAGCCAAAAAACCGGACGCCATTCGTGTCGAGTTCGCCAGCCATGTGCGCAGCGCCATGCTTGAAGCCCATGCCCGACACGCCGAAACCTGCCCCCACAGCGGCAAGCGGGTTAGCTTCGGTCTGGTGCGCATGGCCAATATCGAACCCTTGTTCGATGTGGCGCTGGCGTTATTTGAGGCTGGCGCGCCTGAGGATTACCGCATTCATTTATGCGTCTACCACTCGCGTTTTCCGCAAGTGCTGCGCTCAGCCATCGAAGCGCAACTGGACACCTGCCTGAACCGGCGCAAGCGTGAAGCGGTTTATGCGCTACCAGGAATTCGGCAAGCCATCGATCAGTCTCCCGAGCAGAACCATCTGTTTGTGGTGCTGGGTTCACCCGTGACTGAAGTCGGTCGCGATCACGATTATGACTGGGCCATCGTCGAGCCTTCGTCCATGCGCTCGCTCATTCAACTGGCCGGGCGCATACAGCGGCATCGCAACGAACCGTGCAAGACGCCCAATGTGCTTATTTTCGATGCCAATTTGCGGCACTTCGAGAAGCCGCAGGCAGCCGCTTTTGTGCAACCGGGTTTCGAGAACAAAAATGGCACGCTTGATGATCCGTTCAGGCTGATGACCCATCGGCTCGGCAAGCTGCTGAAAGAGGATGAATACAAGACCCTGACAGCCCGCCCACGTATCCAGCCGCGCCCGGCTCAGGAGTGGCAAGCCAAGAAAAGTCTGGTGGACCTCGAACATAAACGGCTTGCCGCACAGATGCTGCCCAAGGATCACAACCCGGCATCGAAATCGACATTCAACCTGGATGCGGCCTGCGCCTGGCAATATTCACAGGCTTCGCTGACCTGGATCCTGCCGCAACATCAGCCCTTCCGCGAACAGACCACGCCGCAAACCGAACTGGTGTTTCTGCCTGACGAAGACGAAGAACAGCTTGTGCTGCATCGCATTCATGAAGAGGCCAAACGCGGCAAGCCCGAGATTTATACCCTCGCACAAGACCAACTCACCGAGATCGACCTCGACAGCCTGCTTGGCCCACGGATAACACCTTGGGGTCGACACGATTTGATGGAGCTGCTTGTTGAACAGGCGGAGGCACAGGACCTGTCACTGAGGAAATGCGCCGAGAGATTCACGTCGGTCAGCGTGCATGAGAGCTGGTTTGGGTGGAGGTATCACCCGGTTTTGGGATTTGGGAAAGCCTGAAATGAATCAACATCAATACAAGGAAGGCATATGCAGAGAGTGAATTACCCCAAAGCACTAATGGGACTGGCATCCGCTCAGTCGATTATTAAAGGTTCCGAACATGGATGAAGGATCTAGGCCTACGCCCCGCTCCACCATTTTCCGTACTGCCATCACTGCCTTTATCAATGAGCGTAAAGAAGCCAAGCTCAAGGGCAATGACGAGGGCGACGGTGGTCAGGCCGCTGGCAAATATGATTACGCCACCTGGCTGGCCGATGCTGCGCGTCGGGTAGCGCAGATTCAGGCGGTGACTCATGTGCTCAAGGCCACGCATCCCGATGCTCGGGGCAGCAGCCTGCATGTCGTACCGCAATCACTGCATCAGCATGCCGAAGTAGGCACTCACGTATTGGGCGAGGTTTATGCCGACGATATCGTGGGTAATGCCGCTGCTCTCGACGTGTACAAATTTCTCAAGGTAGAAGTCGAAGGCCGTCGTTTGCTGGACTGGTTGCAGGCCAATGATGCTGACTTGTTGAGTGCATTGAGCGATGACGAAGCCACTGCCCATGAATGGGCATCGGCCTTCAAGGGACTGATACGGCCTGTCTCTACCCTGGCCTCTCACACCATGGCCAAGCAGGTGTACTGGAGTGTTTCCGGTGAGCCGACTGACAACTCGGGCTTTCATCTCTTGCAGCCCCTGGTCGCCAGCAGCCTTGCCCATGCGGTGCATCAGCACATCAACGATGCCCGCTTCGGAGAAGCCAGCAAAGAAGCCCGACAGGCCAGACGAGAGGAAAAGCTTTACGACGGGCAATACCGCGATTATCGCAATCTGGTCACCCGCAAGCTGGGTGGTACCAAGCCGCAGAACATCAGCCAGCTCAACAGCGAGCGCGGTGGGGTGAATTATCTGCTGGCTTCGATACCGCCGACCTGGAAGCGGTACAGGCAACCTGGCTTTCTCAATATCGAAACGGCGTTTGATCGCTTTCGATATTTTGAAGGTGTGCCCGAGCAGATCGAAGCCTTGTGTACGCTGCTGAAAAAAGACCCGCCCAGAACTCTGCCTACTCGTGATGCACGAAAAAGCATCGAAAAAGCGTTGGGCCTGTCACTGGTCACGTTTGGCCTCACCAACCGCGAGCAGCTCGAACCAGGCTGGAGCCGTCACCCTGACTGCGACCTGCCATTATGTGAACAACTCTGGCTCGACCCGGGCCGTATCGGCCTGCCTTTGCGCGATGATTATCTCGATGAAGACCAGGCATTTATCGCGGCCTTTGAACGCAATGACTGGCCCGATGAAGTCGCCAAGCGCTTTGGGCAATGGCTGAATGCAATCCTTCGCAATATAGGCTTGCCCGTCGGCGATGTGGAGCTGAGACACTGGACCAGACAGGCAATCATCGAAGCCGACTCTTTCATGCCAATCACTGGCCGGGAGATCTCCAATGGCTGACTGCCCTTCGTTCACTCATCTGCTGGTCATTCCACGCATTCGCGTACAGAACGCCAACTCCATTTCCAGCCCGCTGACTCATGGCTTCCCGTCGATGACGGCATTCCTGGGCCTGATGTGGGCACTGGGGCGCAAAACCCACGAGGCTGGGCTGGACCTGAAGTTCAAGGCTGTCGGCGTCGTTGTGCACCATCACGAAGAGCAAATCACCGACAGCAAGTACGTGAGCACCTTGCGCCTGACTCGCAACCCCATCAACAAGGACGGCAGTACTGCCGCGATTGTTGAAGAAGGCCGGATGCATATGGAGATCAGCCTTGTGTTCGGGGTGCAAGGCGATACGTTGCCGACCGATAGCGAAGCCACGCAGTTGATCGCCCGGCAGGTACGAGATCAGCTTTCGCAAATGCGTATTGCTGGCGGCAGCGTGGTTCCGTCCAGTGCGCCGCCCTACAAGCGACAGCCTTTCATGGTATTCATGCCTGAAGAAAACGACAGGCAAGAGCTCTTCACCAAAATCCGTTTGCGCCTGCTGCCGGGCTTTGCGCTGGTTGATCGTCAGGACCTGCTTGAGCAACGGCACGACGCCTTAAAAGAGCAGAACCCCGATGCCTCACGGCTCGACGCCTGGCTGTCGTTGTCGAGGCTCAACTGGCACAGCGTTGCCAACGAAGACCCGACCAAAAAGCCCAAGTGGGTCAACGACAAAAAAGACAGCGGCTGGATAGTGCCCATTCCTGTGGGCTATGGCGCGCTGAGTGACGTGCTGCCTGCAGGCTCGGTAGCTAATGCCCGTGACGGGCAAACCGATTTCCGTTTCGTCGAAAGCCTGTATGGCATCGGTGAGTGGATCAGCCCACATCGCCTGCACACTCCCGAACACCTGCTCTGGTACGCCGACTCGCAACCCGATGACGGCCTCTATCGCTGCGCCAACGACTATCGCCCTGCTGTTCTGCACGACTTCGACTGACTGCTGACCATCTTCCTAAAAGGTATTTGAACATGGCTAACGACACCCTCAAGACCGCTTCCGTTCTGGCTTTCGAGCGCAAGCTTGATCCTTCCGATGCGCTGTTTCATTCCGGCGACTGGCAGTCTCGCGATAAATGGACACCGCTGGAAGTTCGTGAGAAATCGGTGCGCGGCACTATTTCCAACCGATTGAAAACCAAGGACCTGGACCCGGCCAAGCTGGATGCCCAGATCGAGAAGCCCAACCTGCAAACCGTAGATGTCGCCGCCCTGCCCCATGATGCCGACACCCTGCGGGTCAGCTTTACCCTGCGCATCCTGGGCGGCACCGGCCAGCCATCGGCCTGTAACGACACTGAGTACCGGAACAAGCTGCTCGCCACTGTAAAAAGCTATGTAGATGGCAATGGCTTCGATGAGCTGGCACGCCGCTATGCCCACAACCTGGCCAACGGCCGCTTTCTGTGGCGCAATCGTATCGGTGCCGAACAGGTGGAAGTGGAAGTCGCCCATCTGGTGGATGGCAAGGCTGCGTCGAAATGGGCTTTCGATTCTCTGGCGCTGTCTCTGCGGGAGTTCAATACCAGCCCTGAAAATGCCAAGGCACTGGGCGAGCTGACGCAATTGATCGCCAGTGGTCTGGCAGGTCAACAGCATGTGCTGCTGGAGGTGAAAGCTTATGTACGAATGGGTGCGGGGCAGGAAGTCTTCCCCTCACAAGAACTGATTCTGGAACGCGCCAGCGGCAGCAAAAGCAAGACGCTCTACAAGGTCGGCGATGTCGCGGGCATCCACTCGCAAAAGATCGGCAACGCCATTCGCAGCATCGACACCTGGTATCAGGAAGCCGATATCAATGGCCCGATTGCCGTGGAACCCTATGGTTCGGTCACCACTCAAGGCAAAGCGTATCGTCAGCCACGCAGCACCAAGGATGACTTCTACACCCTGCTCGATAGCTGGGTGCTCAAGGACAAGGTGCCGGAGCTGGATCAGCAGCATTTCGTCATCGCGACTCTGATTCGTGGCGGCGTATTCGGTGAGGCGGGCTAAGCCATGGATCATTACCTCGACCTGCAATTACTGCCCGATCCGGAGTTTGCAGCCACGCAACTGATGAGCGCACTGATGTCCAAGTTGCATCGCGGCTTGCATGACCTGCGTCGCGATGACATCGGCATCAGCTTCCCCGCTATCAGCGGCAGGGCTACCGGCCTGGGCGACCGCCTGCGCTTGCACGGCAGTGCGCAAGCGCTGGATGCCCTGATGGCCCAGAGCTGGCTGACGGGCATGCGTGACCATGTGCGAGTAGGCGAACTGAGCCCGATCCCCACTGACGCACAGCATCGGCGCGTCAGCCGCGTGCAGGTGGACAGCAACCCGGAGCGCACAAGACGACGCCTGATCAAACGCCACGGCCTCACGGAAGAACAAGCCCGCGAACGTATCCCCGACAGCGCCGCAAAACGCTGCAACCTGCCCTTCGTCCAGATGCGCAGCCGTACCAATGGTCAGACGTTCCTGCTGTTCATCCGGCATGAGCCGATACAGAGCAGCGCCCAGGATGGGACCTTCAATAGCTATGGGTTGAGTGCTACGGCTACTGTTCCCTGGTTTTGATGTTCTTTTGGCAATGGATTGAAGCCCTTGTAGGTGAGCTAGCTACAAGGGCTTTGTTTTTTTGAGCTGCTTATTACGACAGTGAAGGCTCAGTGCTTTGCTCAATGCTCAAGTGATCTTGTCTGGGCTGCCTGTGCGGCAGTGAAGGTGCGATTTATCCGGGTCTTAACGCCCGTAGTTTCTGAGCTGCCTACACGGCAGTGAAGGCATCAGGAGCGCAAAAACCTGTCCTCGCAAGTTTCTGAGCTGCCTATACGGCAGTGAAGCGGCTCTACGACCGGCGCGGCCAGCGGCCCGATTTCTGAGCTGCCTATACGGCAGTGAAGTGGATGCGGCGAAATTCTCGTTCGCGGGCAATTTTCTGAGCTGCCTATACGGCAGTGAAGGTGGATGTTGCCCTGGGCAAGCGCATTCAGATCTTTCTGAGCTGCCTATACGGCAGTGAAGTACCTGATCTGGTGTTGCCCATGGCTCGCGGTTTTCTGAGCTGCCTATACGGCAGTGAAGGCCTACTCGACTAAGCCCCGGATGATGTTCTTTTTCTGAGCTGCCTATACGGCAGTGAAGCAGAATTTGCTGGCGCGAACGGCGGCGTTTCATTTCTGAGCTGCCTATACGGCAGTGAAGGTACATGGTAGGCGAGGAAAAGCGTACGTCCTTTTCTGAGCTGCCTATACGGCAGTGAAGGACTGGGCCACTTCCCGCACCGAATGGATGCTTTTCTGAGCTGCCTATACGGCAGTGAAGTTTACCGAGCGGTAATAATTGCGCATCACTTATTTCTGAGCTGCCTATACGGCAGTGAAGGATCCTAATGCGCAATTCGTCGGGTTCATAGGTTTCTGAGCTGCCTATACGGCAGTGAAGGATCCTAATGCGCAATTCGTCGGGTTCATAGGTTTCTGAGCTGCCTATACGGCAGTGAAGCGTCTTGCTAACTGATGCATTGTGCTTACCTGTTTCTGAGCTGCCTATACGGCAGTGAAGGCTCTGTGAGCGGGCATAACGCATACACGCTATTTCTGAGCTGCCTATACGGCAGTGAAGTGCTCATCATCGCGGGGCTTTGCCGATCGATCTTTCTGAGCTGCCTATACGGCAGTGAAGCCTGCATATCGTGGAATCGACCAATTGGATTTTTTCTGAGCTGCCTATACGGCAGTGAAGACAGAAGTTCAGGCGCAGAGCGTAGACAATCTTTTCTGAGCTGCCTATACGGCAGTGAAGAGATACTTCAGCTCGTGAACGTGGACCTGTTCTTTCTGAGCTGCCTATACGGCAGTGAAGAAACGACATTGCTCGGGGCAGGGGTTGTCGCATTTCTGAGCTGCCTATACGGCAGTGAAGGCAAAGGCTTTTGAGACATCACGTGGGGTGGTTTTCTGAGCTGCCTATACGGCAGTGAAGTAGACACTCTGCTCGATAACCCTCCGTTTTCAAAGAAAAATATGCGCCAACAGCCGTTTTAACCCTTTTTTTATCGAGCTTTGTAAGTCATTGATTTTTAAAGGACGAATCTGAGGCGAAAAAAGAGGGTCAAGAAAGGGTTCATTCCTGTCCGCCGTATACAGGTGCTCACCCGCAGCAAGACAGCGCCGTACTTTTTGATATGTCGTCGCCAGCGACATGACCTCATAACATGTCGCTAGAAACCGGAAATTGCGACATGACGGCTTGGAAAAGCTCCATTTCCTGACATATTTTGTCTGAAGGATGTCGCGGCCAAGGCCCCTCCCACAAGGTTGTGTGAGCCCGGGATGAATCACTCAGCTCTCAAAAATGCATCGTCTGCAATGACGTCTCGCGGATAAATCCTACCCAATCAGTCGGCTCTCTCGGCAGCAAACACCCCCACTCTCTACTACCCTGAAACCCATCATTTAAGCGGTTGATGCTCTGGCCACCTTGACTGATGGGGACAAGAATAATAATGAAAGACCCTTATGCCTTCGGGTTCTACAGCGCCTGTTTTGCGTTGATGGTGGTGGTAGCGGCGACTTATTACAGTGCGGCTTCCGGCAGCAGTCCTGTGCGGGCCGTGGATGCCTGGGTTGTGGTTTATTCGGCGTCTTCTCTGGTGGAGACGCTGGCGATCATCGGGATCGCGGGGGTTGCGTTCAAGGCGTATGGGGCCTGGAAGCGGGATGTGCGTCAGCACAAGGCGCTGGGGGTCATCTGGGATGCCAGTGTGGCGTTTCGGGAGATAGAGATCGGGTTCAACGAGTGGTTCTTCGGCCCGAATGCCGAGCTGAAGGCGGGCAACGATCCGCGTCAGATCGACTCATTGCTCAGTGCCAGCCCGCTGGGTCTGGCGCTGAAGGCGTTCAAGAAGCAGTGCATCCTGCTGGACAAGGTGGTGATCAAGCATCACTGGCGCTGGCTGAACCATGCAGCCGAACTCGAGATGCTGGCCCGGGCGCTGAGTGCCGAAGCATTCGGCGCCATAGGCAAGGGCAAGGTCACGTATTCCGTCGTGGACTTTCTCTATGTGCATCAGGGAGAAACCTGGCAAAGAACCCAGGCCGACTGGGAAACCATCATGGCGACCATCGAAGAACAGCTCAACGCACTGGAGGAGGCCTACGGCTGAGGCCTCTTCCTGTGCGAGCCGGTCAGATATGCAGGGTGATCTTGCCGAAGTGCTGGTTGGTTTCCTGATAGCGGAATGCTTCGACGATATCGGTCAGCGGGAACGAGCGGTCCAGTACCGGGCGCATGCCGTTGGCATCGATTGCACGAATCATGTCCTGCTGCAGGGTTCGGCTGCCCACCAGTACGCCTTGCAGGCGCAGTTGCTTGATCAGCGCCGGCACGACTGCCAGTTGCCCGGCGACGCCGGTCAGAATGCCGATCACCGAGATATGCCCACCGACACGCGCCGCCTGCATGGACTGCTCAAGCGTCGATGGGCCACCGACTTCGATGATGTGATCGACACCCCGGCCACCGGTCAGGGTGCGGGCAGTCTCGCCCCAGGTGCTGTCCTTGCGGTAGTTGATCAGGTGATCGGCACCCAGCGCGCTCAGGCGCTCCAGTTTTTCGTCGCTGGAGGATGTGGCGATGACAGTGGCACCCGCCATTTTGGCGAATTGCAGGGCGAATATCGAAACGCCACCGGTGCCTTGGACCAGTACGGTGTCACCTGCTTTAAGGCCGCCATCGCTCATCAACGCACGCCAGGCGGTCAGGCCCGCTGTGGTCAGGGTCGAGGCTTCTGCGTGGCTGTAGCCGACCGGTGCGAGGGTGAAGGAGGTTGCGCGGGCGGTGACTTGCTGACGGGCATAGCCATCGATACCATCGCCTGGAACAGTCACGAAGCCTTCCACCAGCGGCTCGCCGCTGATCCAGTCCGGGAAGAAGGTGCTGACCACCGAATCCCCGACCTTGAACTCGCTGACGCCCTCGCCTACCGCCGTGACCACACCGGCACCGTCGGCCATGGGAATGCGTGACTCGCTGGGGCCCCACATGCCGCTGACCACCGCGAAGTCGTGGTAGTTGAGGGAATTGGCGTGCAGGCGCACGGTGATTTCCCCGGCCTTGGGTGCCAGCACTTCACTGTCACCGACAATAACGCGCTCGTAACCGCCACCGGCCTGTACATAAATGGTTGTGTTGCTCATGATCGATCTCCTTTCCATTCAACGTCCTGTGAAATGACGAAATGCGTACCCGTAAGTTCAACGAACGGGCATGACGCGACTGCGGCTTCACGTCGCTCCAGCCCATGGAGCACTCTGCCGCGTCCGATAAATCCAATCAAACCGTTGCGAGCACACAGCCTCATGATGAATCTGAAATACAGCGTACCGGCCGCCCTTCTGCTGGGCCTGACAGGCATGGCGCAGGCCCAGGAATCGGCTTCGCATCTGGACAAGGTGATTCAGGCTGGCCAGTTGTCAGTGTGCACCACGGGTGACTACAAGCCTTACACCTTCCTGCGCAAAGACGGCGAGTACGAAGGTATCGATATCACCATGGCACGCTCGCTGGCCAAGAGCCTGGGCGTCAAGGTCGAGTGGGTCCCGACCACCTGGAAAACCCTGATGCCTGACATGGTCGCCGGTAAGTGCGACATCGGCATGGGCGGTATTTCCGTCACGCTGGAGCGGCAGAAGAAGGCGTTCTTCAGCAACACGCTGGATATCGACGGCAAGATTCCGCTGGTCCGCTGCGAAGATCAGGCCCTGTACCAGACCATTGAGCAGATCAACCAGCCATCCGTGCGCCTGATCGAGCCGGCCGGTGGCACCAACGAAGCCTTCGCCCGCGCTTATCTGCCCAAGGCTCAGATTGCTTTCCACGACAACAACACCATTTTCCAGGAGTTGCTGGACAAGAAGGCCGACGTGATGATCACCGATGCTTCCGAAGCGCTGTACCAGCAGAAACGCATGCCGGGGCTGTGCGCGGTCAACCCGACCCGTTACATGCAATACGGTGAAAAAGCCTACCTGCTGCCACGCGACGATGTGGCCTGGAAAAGCTATGTCGATCAGTGGCTGCACCTGAGCAAAGCCACAGGCGCCTACCAGCAGGCGCTGGGTGAGTGGCTGGCAGTGCCGGGCCAGTAAGCTGTTCTTGAGCCAGAGCGGGAATCACAGGCAGGTTCCCGCTCGGCAAGGGTTGCAAGCCGGGGTCGGCTGAAATAGGTTGTTGCAAGACCAACGACTGGAAGGCGCCACACGAGCATGAAGCCCAGCAAAACCATCACTCGCGCATTCTGTGTCGAGTTGCAGCAGGAGCTGTCGATCACGGCGGCCCGGCGTGAATACTTCTCTCAGGAGCCACCGCGCTCGCGCTTCGAGTTTCTGTGCTCAAGTGAGGCCTGCCGGGCGCTGGGCGCCAAGGTGACGGGGGTTCGCTATGACGTGAAGCCTCAGGACAATCCAACCTTCGTGGCTGCTCACTTTCGCGCCAACCCGCATTACGACCATCACGCCAGCTGC
This sequence comes from Pseudomonas lijiangensis, assembly GCF_018968705.1. Taxonomy (NCBI): domain Bacteria; kingdom Pseudomonadati; phylum Pseudomonadota; class Gammaproteobacteria; order Pseudomonadales; family Pseudomonadaceae; genus Pseudomonas; species Pseudomonas lijiangensis. Next base: position 1,197,983 of record NZ_CP076668.1, on the reverse strand, counting down.
GAGTGGGTCGAGGAAGAAGCCGGGGAAGCCAAAGAAGAACCCGAAGTCGAAGAGACCGATCCCCAGGCCCGCATTCGCAAGGTCAAGCGCAAGCTGGATGACTACATTGATGTCTTCGATCCCGTGATCAAAGACCCGGTCAAGGAAAAGGCCGGCCCCGACAAGGCTGGACCTCGCGCACCGAAGCCTGCAAACGACTCTCCGGCAGCAGAAGCTTCGACGCCTGCAGCACCGCGTTACAGTGAAACGCGCACCAATAATCTTGAACGGCTGGTGGACAGCTTCCGTCAGGCCAAGGCGCAATTATCGCCCGATGACTTCAAGCTGCTGACCCTGAGGATTCCCGGACAGGGCGAATTGTCCCTGCGCTCGTACTTTCGCCACATCAAATATGCGCAGACAGGCGACAACGGCCGGGTGCTGTATGGCGGCGGGCTGGTGGAACGTTATGGTCTGGGGTTCAAGTTCAAGTTCTTCGACCGTCTCGAAGCCAAACTGGTGACGCTGTACGTGTCACCCGCGCAGATGCAGGCCTATCGCTCCAGTCGGTATATCACCGAGCTGTTGAGCCATGCCGATGAAGTGAAGTTCTTCACGGTCTATGCCTTGGGAAATGTCGTCAAAAGCCCATCGGGGAAAAGCTTCAGCGTCGAAGTCGAGGACTTGCGGCATCTGGCGATTGTGCTGGGGCCTGCGAAGGAATGAATCCGTAGGAGCGGATTTATCCGCGAATTGCTTCGCGAATGAATTGGCTCCTACGGCATGGCGCGGAATCAGACCTTCACGATCCAGCCGGCTGGAGCTTCAACATCGCCGGACTGTACGCCGGTGAGTTCAGCGTAAAGCTTGCGGGTTACCGGACCGACCTCGGTTTCGCTGTAGAAGACATGCAGTTTGTCTTTGTAGGAAATCCCGCCGATCGGGGTGATGACGGCCGCAGTACCGCAGGCACCCGCTTCTTTGAAATCACCGATCTTGTCGATCAGCACATCGCCTTCAACAACGGTCAGGCCCAGGCGGCTTTGCGCCAGTTCCATCAGCGACAGACGGGTGATACCCGGCAGCACGGAAGGCGACTTGGGCGTGACGAATTCATTGTTGGCCGTGATTGCAAAGAAGTTGGCCGAGCCGACTTCTTCGATCTTGGAGTGAGTCTGCGGGTCCAGGTAGATGCAGTCGGCGAAGCTGTATTTTCTGGCTTCGGAACCGGGCATCAGGCTGGCTGCATAGTTGCCGCCAACCTTGGCCGCGCCGGTGCCGTTCGGAGCAGCGCGGTCGTAGCCGGAGATCACGAAGTTGTTCGGCTTCAGGCCACCCTTGAAATAGGCGCCAACCGGAATGCAGAAGATCGAGAAGATGAATTCGGGCGCACTGCGCACGCCGATGTTGTCACCAACGCCGATCACGAACGGACGCAGATAGAGAGCGCCGCCCGAACCATAAGGCGGGATAAAGCGTTCGTTGGCCTTGACGACCTGCTTGCACGCTTCGATGAACACATCGGTAGGCACTTGAGGCATCAGCAGACGGGAACAGCTGCGCTGCATGCGCAGGGCGTTCTGGTCAGGGCGGAACAGGTTGATCGAGCCATCCTTGCAACGATAAGCCTTCAGGCCCTCAAAGCACTGTTGACCGTAATGCAGCGCGGTAGAACCTTCGCTGATATGCAGAACGTTGTCTTCGGTCAGGGAACCCTGATCCCAGGCGCCATCACGCCAGTGGGAGAGGTAGCGCTTGTCGGTTTTGATGTAATCGAAACCCAGGGTTTCCCAGTTGATGCTTTCTTGACTCATAACGCCCTCTTTCGTTTAGCCGCTGCCTGGATGAGTCAGGCCTGTGCCGTATTCTGCCAGATCATTTGAACTGAAGTGAGCATCCAATAAAAAACCCTGTGCCTTTCGGGACAGGGTTTTGTTTTTCGGGTTCAGGTGCAAGTCAGAAGGCGTAGGTCACCAACAACTCTTTCGTTACCTGAAAGTCCACCGACATCATCACGCTCAGGGCGGTGATGGTGAAGATGGAGAACACGAACAGCTTGCGGGCCCAGACAGTATCGTCCGCAGCCTTGTAGCCCTTCCAGGCCATGTACAACCAGTACATGCCCATGCCCGCTGCAACAGCGAGGTAGTTCAGACCCGCGTAACCGCCGAAAGTCAACATCAGGGTCGCTACGAGGAACGCCAGGATGTAGAGCAGGATGTGACGCTTGGTGACCAGAATGCCGCGCTTGACCGGCAGAACCGGAATCTTCGCTGCACGATAGTCGTTGAAACGAAAGATCGCGATCGCATACGAGTGCGGCATCTGCCACAGGCTGAACATCACCAGTAGCGTCCATGCCGCGAAATCGAAGCTGTTGCTTACAGCGCAGTAGCCAATCACCGGAGGCATGGCCCCCGACAGGCTGCCGATCAGGGTGCCGTGTACGGATTTACGCTTGAAGTACAGGCTGTAGAAGCCCACGTAAATCACGAAACCGATCACGCCCAGCAAGGCAGCCAGAGGGTTGGCGTAGGTGTACAGCAGGCTGACACCGGCGATGCCCAGAATCGTGGCATACAGCAGTGCAAGCTTGATGGACACCAGGCCCTGCACCAGCACACGGTTGCGAGTCCGCTCCATGCGCTGGTCGATATCACGATCGATGCAGTTGTTGAATACGCAACCTGACGCTACGACCAGGGAGGTACCGATTACCGCCGCAAGAAACACGATGAAATCGATATCACCCTTGGAAGCCAGAAAAAAGCCACCTGCCACCGAAAGCACGTTACCGAAAATGATCCCCGGCTTGGTGATTTGGATAAAGTGCTTCAGGGACATCTGGTATTCCTCAATGCGCCATCATTTCGCGATGGATACTGAAAATGATCCACAGCGACAGGCCGACCAGCAGCACGATAACCAACGCGGTGAAGGCAAACGCCAGCACGTTGTTACGTTGCGCACTCGTGAAGTCCAGGTGCAGGAAGTAATGCAGGTGCACCAGGATCTGGACGATCGCAAAGGCCAGGATGATCGCGATGGTCAGGTCTTTCGGCAGAACCGGGGACATGACCAGGGCGAACGGGATGGCAGTCAGGATGATCGACAGCACGAAACCGATGATGTACGACTTCACGGAACCGTGGCTATTGTCTTCAGCTGGATGATGTGAATTCGCCATTTACAGGGCTCCCATCAGGTAGACGATAGTGAACACACCGATCCAGACCACGTCCAGGAAGTGCCAGAACAGGCTCAGGCAGCTCAGGCGGGTCTTGTTGGTGTTGGTCAGGCCCTTTTTCTGGACCTGATACATCATGATACCCATCCAGATCAGACCGCTGGTTACGTGCAGACCGTGCAGGCCGACCAGGGCGAAGAACGCCGACAGGAAGCCGCTGCGGCTAGGACCGTAGCCTTCGTGGATCAGGTGATGGAACTCATAGACTTCCATGGCGATAAACGCAGCACCGCACAGGAAAGTCAGAGCCAACCAGCCCAGCACCTGACTTTTCTTGCCTTTGTACAGCGCCAGCATGGCGAAGCCGTAAGTGATACTACTGACCAACAGGAACGCGGTTTCCACAGCCACGAAAGGCAGCAGGAAGATGTCCTGGCCCGACGGGCCGCCCGCGACACTGTTGACCATCACGGCGTAGACCGCGAAGAACGATGCGAACAACACGCAGTCGGTCATCAGGTACAGCCAGAAGCCGTAGACCGTCATTCCACCGCTGTCGTGGTGATCGTCATGCCCATGGTCATGAGCGTCATGACCGTGGGCTCCGGAGTTGATAGCAATATTTGACATGTTTAAACCTGTTCCAGCGAGGACTTGACAGGAGTGTATGCACCGTTGGCCGCCAGGACCTTGTGATGCTCACCTTCAATACGCGCTACATCTTCAGCAGGAACCATGTAGCCCTGGTCGTCACGTGCAGCGTGAACAACGAAGACAGCAATGGTCGCTACCAGACTTGCACCCACCAGCCACCAGATGTGCCAGATGAACGCGAAGCCGAAGACGGTCAACAGCAGACCCATGTACAGGCCGGTCGCCGTGTTGTTAGGCATGTGGATAGCCGAGTAGTGAGCAGGAACCTTGTAGGCGGTACCGGCACGCTTGGCGTCCGTGAATGCGTCGATGTCTTTTGCCTCAGGCAGCTCGGCAAAGTTGTAGAACGGTGGTGGCGAAGAAGTGGACCACTCCAGAGTGTGGCCATTCCATGGGTCACCGGTCAGATCGCGGTTCTTGTTGCGGTCACGGATACTGACGAACAACTGGATCAGCTGCGAAGCGATACCGGCTGCGATCAGGAATGCACCGAACAGAGCAACGTTCAGGTAGATGTTCCACTCAGGCATGTCGGTAGCGTTCAGGCGACGGGTCATACCCAGGAAGCCCAGCGCGTACAGAGGCATGAATGCAACGAAGAAGCCGCTGATCCAGAACCAGAACGCTGCCTTGCCCCACTTCTCGTTCAGGGTGAAACCGAACGCTTTAGGGAACCAGAACGCGAAGCCGGCGATGTAACCGAATACCGCACCGCCGATGATGACGTTGTGGAAGTGAGCGATTACGAACAGGCTGTTGTGCAGTACGAAGTCAGCACCCGGGATTGCCAGCAGAACGCCGGTCATGCCGCCGATCGAGAAGGTAACCATGAAGCCCAGGGTCCAGAGTACTGGCGCGGTGAAGCGCAGACGACCCTGGTAGATGGTGAACAGCCAGTTGAATAGCTTCACACCCGTCGGTATCGCGATGAGCATCGTCGCCAGACCGAAGAAGGCGTTGACGTTGGCGCCCGCACCCATGGTGAAGAAGTGGTGCAGCCATACCATGAAGCCCAGTACACAGATCGCGCCGGAAGCGAAGATCATCGACTTGTGGCCGAACAGACGCTTGCCCGAGAACGTCGAGATGACTTCGGAGAAGACACCGAACGCAGGCAGAATCAGGATGTAAACCTCAGGGTGACCCCATGCCCAGAACAGGTTCACGTACATCATGGGGTTACCGCCCATTTCGTTCGTGAAGATGTGGAAGTCCAGGTAACGGTCGAGGGTCAGCAACGCCAGGGTAGCGGTCAGGATCGGGAACGAAGCCACGATCAGGATGTTTGCCCAGGTGCAGGTCCAGGTGAAGATCGGCATGTCCATCAGTTTCATGCCAGGGGTACGCATCTTCAGCACGGTAACCAGGAAGTTGACGCCCGTAAGTGTCGTACCTAGCCCTGATAGCTGTAGCGCCCAGATGTAGTAATCGACACCGACTCCAGGACTGTATTGCAGACCCGACAACGGCGGATACGCAACCCAGCCGGTCTTGGCGAACTCGCCGACACCCAGGGAGATGTTGATCAGCAGCATGCCCGCTACCAGCAGCCAGAAGCTGAGGGAGTTCAGGAACGGGAAGGCAACGTCACGAGCACCGATCTGCAGCGGCAGAACGATGTTCATCAGGCCGGTGAAGAACGGCATCGCCATGAAGATGATCATGATCACACCGTGAGCGGTGAAGATCTGGTCATAGTGTTCAGGCGGCAGGAAGCCTTCGGCACCGTTCTGGGCCATGGCCAGTTGTGCACGCATCATGATCGCGTCGGCAAAGCCGCGCAGCAGCATGACCATGGCAACGATGATGTACATCACGCCGATTTTCTTGTGGTCGACGGAAGTCAGCCACTCAGTCCACAGGTAGGACCACTTCTTGAAGTAAGTGATCGCCCCGACCACACCCAGACCACCGAGCGCGATCATGGCAAGGGTCACCATGACTATCGGCTCGTGGAACGGTACCGATTCCCAACTTAATTTACCTAACATCGTTTACTCCTCTGCCCCAGCAGCTGAATTTTTGCCCTTTTCCGCACCTTCGGCACCAGCGACTTCTTTCTCACCAGGGATAAGCTTCTTGCCTGGGTTCATACCTTCATACTTGTCGATGATGATCTGGAACAGGTTCGGAGTAACCGTGGAATAAAGTTCGACGGGATTGCGTTCGCTAGGTTTGGCCAGTTCAGCGTATTCAGCAGCACCAAGCTGTTTAGGTGAACTCTTGACTTCGTTGATCCAGGCATCGAAATCAGCCTGGCTGGTGGCGATAGCCTTGAACTTCATGCCGGTGAAGCCCGCGCCACTGTAGTTGGCCGAGATACCGTTGAACTCGTGGTTTTCGTTGGCGATCAGATGCAGCTTGGTGTGCATGCCAGCCATTGCGTAGATCTGGCCACCCAGGCCTGGAATGAAGAACGAGTTCATTACCGAGTCGGATGTAACCTGGAAATTGATCGGGGTATTGGCAGGGAAGACGATCTTGTTGACCGTGGCGATGCCTTGTTCCGGATAAATGAACACCCATTTCCAGTCCAGCGCGACAACCTGGATGGTCACAGGCTTGACGTCGGACTCAAGCGGACGGTACGGGTCCAGCGAGTGAGTGGAGATGTAGGTGAAGTAGCCCAGGAAGACCAGCAGGATCATGGGGATACCCCAGACCGCGACTTCGATCTTGGTCGAGTGCGACCAGTCGGGCGTGTACTTGGCGGCCTTGTTGGACGCGCGATACTTCCAGGCGAAGACGAAGGTCAGGACGATGACCGGGATGACCACGATCAGCATCAGCAGCGTGGCGATGATGATCAGGTTCCGTTGTTCGATACCCACCTGCCCTTTCGGATCGAGCAGAGGAACGCCGTCACAGCCGCTGAGCAACAGCATGCTGAACAGGGCCAAGTAGCCAAAAAACCTGGGGTACCTTGTTTTACTCATCTCACGACCTCTAAAAGCAGCTTGCGCGGTGCAGTGGGTTTCGACCGCCAACACTTTACCCTGCCAGTGCCGGCATCTTTTTTTAAATTGAACAAGGACCTGCCGAAACGCTCTGTTGCGAAACGACAAATCCGGGGGTTTTGCTATGAATTCTTATTTTGAGTCGCCGGAAACTGTCCTGCTTTCGCAGATCAATCGCCTTGCGCGCGCTGATCCTGCGCGCTCAGAGGCCAGCATTGCGCTGCCTGTTTAGCCTGCACAGGGCGCTCCGAGCCTCAAAATTTCTGATCGCCAAGCCTGGCTGGACGATGAGTGCTGGCGATTGTAGATATGTAAATTTTTATTGACTATGCCTAATTTTGTAACAGTTAATCTCAAAGCTTGCAACAATCGCAAATCATTGATCTTTATAACCAGAAAAAATGCCTCGTGAAAACGAGGCATTTTTCCATCAAAGCCCTTGCGTTCAGTAAGGTCTACGACGATTGCGAATGACGCCAATCGGGACCAGAACAGCGGTCAGAACGAATGCTATCAGAGCCCACTGGGCCAATGACAACCCCAAGACGGGCGGATAGGGTGTGGAGCAGAAACCGCTGACCTGAAATACCAGCGGGAAAAGCGACGCCAGGGGCAGACCGTCGACGATGGGCTGCAGGGTGTCGATGCCGCAGCTCACTGCCGGATGCGCCAGGGTGTAGACATGGTGGCCGGCAGCCGCGATACCGCCCAGGGCGCTGAGGGTGACCAGGGTTTCCATCACCGTGATGCTGCGACGGCCCGGCATGGCGGCGCCGATGAAAGCGAAGATGGCGATGAACAGCAAGGCATAGCGCTGCAGGATGCACAGCGGGCAAGGCGCCTCGCCCAGCACGATCTGCATGTACAGGGCGCCGCCGATCAGGGACAGGCAGATGATTCCCAGCAAGACCAGAAAACGCTTTTCGCGTCTCAGGTACAACGTGTTGTCGCTCATTCACTTACCTTATCGAAATGGTGTGCAGGTGCGCCGGGCCAGCGCAGGCACCTGCGGGACTGATCGCGAGTAAATACCCGCTGGCGGATGGTGCGCGATATTCGTCTCTCGTCCCTGCCAACTCAAGCGCCTGTCCGCCATACGGATGGATTTGCCAACCGGATGGTTCCTTCGGCACGAGGGAGGTGGTGGAGCACAGAGGCGCAAAAAACAGATCTCTTCCTTATATATAGAAGGATGCGTCTTTTTGTCGCACCCAGGTACCCGGAAAGAGAAGTGCGACAGTTTACCGCAGGGCAAACCCGGGACACAGACGGGGGCGCATAAAAGACACAATCGGTAATTCTCTTTCGTTCTGTGACGCAATCAACCGTTTGACGTCAAACAAATCAAACTGCCAGTATTGCGCCCCCCGCTCTTGCGGCCGAAAACAATCCTGCACGAAGTGAAAATCACTTTTCAAGAAGAGTGACCGAACACACAGGCCTTCAATGCTGCGGCCGTTAGCCTAAAGCCAGCCTGTCGCGAGCCGATAGCCTGTCACTGAAAGTTGTTTTGCGCCTCTCAGCGACGAACACCTATAGCCAGAAGGTTTTTATGTCACCCAAGAACGTCCGAGCAGATTCACTTTCGCTGCTGCTGTTCACGTTACGTAGCGGCAAGCTGATGGCGATCAATCTGCTCAAGGTCAGTGAAATCATTCCCTGCCCGCCCCTGACTCACCTGCCCGAGTCCCACCCGCACGTCAAAGGTGTCGCGACACTGCGCGGTGCCTCTCTGTCGGTGATCGACCTCAGCCGTGCCATTGGCGAGCGCCCGCTGGCCGATCCCGATGGCGGCTGCCTGATCGTCACTGACGTCAGCCGTTCCAAGCAGGGTCTGCATGTGCAGGCGGTGAGCAAGATCGTCCACTGCCTGACCACCGACATTCGTCCACCGCCTTTCGGTTCCAGCGGCCGGTCGTTCATCACCGGTGTCACTCAGGTCGATGGCGTTCTGGTACAAGTGCTGGATATCGAAAAAGTGATTCACGGCATCGCGCCGGCACAAATCGTCGTGCAGTCCGACGAGTTGCCTGCCGAAGACGTCATGGCTCTGTCCCAGTCGCGGATTCTGGTAGTCGACGACAGCCAGGTCGCGTTGCAGCAGTCGATCATCACCTTGCGCAACCTTGGCCTGGAATGCCACACGGCCCGCAGCGCCAAGGAAGCCATCGATGTCCTGCTGGAACTGCAAGGCACCCCGGCGCAGATCAACATCGTGGTCTCTGACATCGAAATGTCCGAGATGGATGGCTACGCCCTGACCCGGACCTTGCGTGAAACCCCGGACTTCCAGGACCTGTACATCCTGCTGCACACCTCTCTGGACAGCGCAATGAACGGCGAAAAAGCCAAGCTGGCCGGCGCCAATGCCGTGCTGACCAAGTTCTCGTCCCCCGAGTTGACCAGATGCCTGATCGAGGCGGCACACACAGTCATGGCCCAGGGCAACTGATTCGCAGAACGCCCTGCTCCAAAGGCCCTTCAAGGACCGACGCCTCAACCCGGCATTACTGGTTGATGCGTCGGGACCTCGGGCAGCCGGCACCTGAACCACACTGGCCTGCTGCCATCCGCCCCATACCCTTCTCTCTCGATCAAGCCCCCGAAATTCATCGTCTGCTCAGCCTGGGTTATCAGGATGGCAGCGGAAGCGTGCCGGACTATTCCCGTTGGGTGAACGCTTTCGAACATGACCCCGAGTTCGATACCGGGCTGTGCTTCGTTGCCGTGGACGATCAAGGACCGGTCGGCGTAATTACCTGCTGGACCAGCGCCTTCATCAAGGATCTGGTGGTTCACCCACGCGCCCGACGCCAGGGTGTCGCCATGGCCTTGCTGACACTGCTGTTCAGCCACCTGCGCCAACGCGGCGAACCCAGGGTCGACCTGCTGGTCATGGAAAACAATCTGACGGCGCGGCAGTTGTACGAAAAAATGGACATGTCCTACGTCCGGCGTTCGGCAATCGAAGGGGCCTGATCGGGCATAATCGACTCCCGATAGTGTGGAGGCCCATCATGAAATCACTTATCGCGCTGCCGATAATCCTCTGGGCAATTGCCGGCCAGGCCAACGCTGCCACCCCGCAAGCCTGGAACGCTCTGGACAAGGCCATGCTCGACAGTTGCCTCAAGGCCAGCCAGCTCAAGGACAGCAAACCCGTTGGCAGCAACGCCCTGTTCGATGACCGGGTTGGCTACAGTGCCCTGCTGTTGCAAGGCCGCTATCCCCAGAAGCACATGAACAATCGCAAGGGCACCGAGCTGTGTCTGTACAACCGTAAAAGCCGACAGGCCAGCGTGACCGAATGGGATAGCCTCCCACTCAAGTGAGGCGGCGCTGGCGCATAATTTGCTTCGCTACCTGTCCAGGTCGTGACTGACAGCAACTCGCTGTCGGTCCTGGCACCTATCCTGAACGGGTTATCGAAACAATGAACACTCAGTTTTCCTGCGTAGGTTGCGGCGGTTGCTGCACCGATCACCATGTTCCCCTGACTCTGCTCGAAGCCACGCAGTGGGCGGCTGACGGCGGTGCGGTGATCGTGTTGACCGAAGCCTTTCTGAGTGATGGTTATGGTGTTCCCCCGGAACAACTGACCCACGCCACTCGCCGTTCGACGGTGGTGAGCAGCGGCTCTGCACAGGCTTATGTCGCAATCACCTTCGCAGCCTACAACGTCGGGCGTTGCCGGAATCTTGACGCCGAGAACCTCTGCCGCATCTACGAGCGCCGCCCGCTGGTGTGCCGTATCTACCCGATGGAAATCAATCCGCACATTCCCCTGCGCCCTGAAGCCAAGGACTGCCCGCCGCACTCCTGGGAACAGGGTCCGGACCTGATCGTGGGCAACAAGCTGGTGGATACTCAACTGATGGCGCTGATCGAGCAATCGCGTCAGGCCGACCGGGACGAGATCGCCACCAAGCAGTCGGTCTGTCAGCTATTGGGGATTCGCACCACTGCGCTCAAGGGCAACGGGTTTGTGGCTTACCTGCCGGACATGCAGGCTTTTGCGGCCGCCATCGAGCAGGTCACCACCCGCACGGAGCCGGTTTCGTCCGATGCGGGCTGGGAATTTCATGTGGCGGGTCAGGAAGTCATCAACACGCTGAATGGAGCAGGTGCCGAGGTAACGACCCGCGACCCGACGTCCTACATGTTCATTCCATTGCAGTCGGCCTGATGCCGATCAGCGCTTGCCCATGGAGCGACGGGTTCCGGCAGGCGCGGCACCGGGAGTCTTGTGATGCGAAGACTTGCTCGACTTCTGATACCAGGCCTGATCCTTTTTGGCCTGCGCGAACTCGGACGGCTTGAACGGAAAGCTGAACGGCGCAACCGTGGTTTTCTTGTCAGTCTCCGGCGCTGAGTCGGTGACGGCTTCTGGAGCAGGTGTTTGTTCGGGGGTTGTCATGGCGACACCAAAAGTCGAAATGGCCGGGCACATGCCCGTGGGCGCGCAGCATACCTCAATCGTTGAACGCTTGCCCGACCAGACATCGGCCATGGGTCGTCGTCATTTGTAGAACAGATCCACCATCACCTCGGCCTCGAACGGCCCGGCCTTGGGCCTTGTTGTCTGCCATAGCAGCTCGGCATTGAAGTCTGCACGCGCCGTCTGGTTATCACCCAGCAGGTCGGCCAGATGAAACAGCTCGTTATAACGCAGCGGCAAGTTGCTTCTCTCGCTCACGATCCGAATCCCCAGCGAACTGTTGTTGCCCGGTACCAGCACGTCACCGGCAAGCCGCCCCGTCACCGGCCTGAAGCGCGCATTGAGGCTGAACGGTGATTCACAACTGCGGCTGGTCAGCAGGGAAAACGGACGTCTGGCAAATACCCTTCCCACCTCGACCCTCTGAATGCCGATGGAACCGAACTCCAGTGTTTCAGGCATCACCTGCAATTGCGCCTCACAGGCGATGAAGCGCAGGCCATTGAGGTTGTTGATGACATAACTGAGGTTGCGTCCCGGAACCGGGTCCAGACCGGCCGCACCGTCGAGCTGGAAAACCCGGTAATCGATCAGGTCGCTGGCCACTCCCGAAGGTGGCGTCGGCCCGTACTTTTGCACGAACACTGAAAACGTCAGATTGAAACTGACCTTGGGGCACGCGCCGATATTGGAATCCCCTTCATGACAGACCGGCACGGACTGCCGGGTACTGATACGCCCGCCGGTTTGCAGGTAATCCACGCCGTCGATGGTCAGACCGGCACGAATGCCCTGGCCGATCACCTTATTGTCCGGGTTGATGTAGATGAAGATTTCCTGCGGCACCGACTGCTGCCCTTCCCTGGCACATTCGACCTGAATGTTCAGTCGTTCGGAACGCCAGATCACTTCGCCATTGGGGACCGAGGCCGGAATGGCAACCGTGCTGCTCAAGTCTCCATGAATCGCGGACTCACCCGAGCCCTGGGTCTTGCACACCAGGGCAAAGCCGGTGGCCGGGCTCAGTGCCGCTACAAGAACGAGGGGTTTCAACCAGCGTTTGGCAGGAAAACAGGTCATATCAGCATTCTTCTTGGAGTGGGATTGAGTCAGTGAACGGCATTCGCCCGTTCAACCGCGTGCAATGGGAGCGCTGACCGCCATAGTCGGTCAGGCTCTTGAATGAAAAGACTTCTGGTCGCGGCCTGCGCGGCATCGGCAACTCAAGACCCGCGCCCGGCTCCAGCAACAGGTAATCGCTGAGCAGAAACTCATCGAGTTTCACCGCTTGCAGCGTGGCGTGATAAGGCGTGGGATTGCTGACACGAACGGCGTCCTCCGTCAGGCTCCAGCCCAGACGCACGACGGTTTCAGCCGGGTCGCCCGGCAGGCCGGGAGGTCGATAGAACACATTGATACGCTGACGCACGGCGATATTGAGCTGATTGCTGCCCTCGCGCCGCGGCGGGATCTCCAGAACGTAGAGGTGCAGCAGTGACTCGCGATCCTCGGGCAGGCCCGTGCCCTGATACAGCACCCGCAATTCCTGCTTGCCACCGGCAGGCAAACGGGAGAAATGCGGCGTGACGACAAAGGGCAGGACTGTTCGCTGCTCTCTGGGCGTTTCGTCAGTGTCCCGGGGAGCGCTCAACCAGGCCTGAATCAACACCTCATGTTCACTGAGATTGCTGGCCTGGATACTGGCTTCGCGAAAGGCGCCATCAAAAATCAGTCGGGTACCCGCCAGCGATACTACCGCCTGCACAGTGCTGCTCGCCCAGCAGAACAGCGCAAACACCCCGCAACGCAATGCCCGGCTCATTGGCAAACCACCTTGAGCCGCTCATAGGCACGCTTGGGGTCTTTGGGGGGAAGCGTGAACGGAGCACGGCAGCTTTGCCCCGACCATTGCACGCGTAACACGCCGCTGTCCTTTTCGCTGAGTACCAATGCCTGGCTGTTGGGATCGACAACAGCCAGATTACGCCCCTGCTCATCCTCGACACTGGCACCCAACGGAATCGGGCTGGCATCGGCGCGTACCAGTTCGAACTGCACACGACGACCCTGGGATGCCTTGAAACTCACCAGTGGAATGGCGCCACGACGCGGCACGATCTGGCTGATCGCATTATCCAGTTCGATATCGGCGCCCAGTTGCCGGGTGTCCAGTGACACCCAGTTGGTGCGATAAGGCTGGGCGTAGGGCAGCACCGCATAGCCATTGTCCGAAGTTTCCACATTGCTGTAGGACTTCAGCCTGGCGCCGCCGACCTCCGGCACCTGAACCAGGGCGAAGGTTTCCCCCAGCGGCTGGCCGAGGTTGATCCCGCCACCATGGGCCACCAGCGAACCCGATGCAGCCAGGGTCAAGGCGTCATAGTCACGGCCTTGGCTGTAGCCCGTCTCGAAACGGCCGTAAGGCGTCGTGACATTGAGTTTGCCGGCACCGAAACTTCCGGAACTGCTGTCATGGCCGGCCTGTACCGAATAGAACAGGTCGCGCCTGTCCAGCACCTGACCATTGAGCCCGGTCTGTACGTTGTATTCGCCGTTGTCATCACGCACGGCATTGAACGAGAGACGCGAAGAACCCGGCGAATCTCCCAGCGGCAGAGTCATGCTCAAGGCCAGGCGGTTATCGTTTTCACCCTTTCCCTGAGTGCCGAATTCCTGATTGCGCTCCACCGACACACTGTAATTCAAGGTGCGCCAGGCAGCGTTGTAGGACAGGTACAACTGGCGGGTCTTGCCGGGCAGGTTCCAGTAGCGCTGCTCGGAAGCCGTCAGGCTCAGAGAACCGGACTGGCTGGGCAGCACCTGAGTGACGTTAAGCTCCAGCCGGTCCCGGGCACGGCCATTGGCAAGCAACCCGGGCCGTTCGTCCGTTTCACTGACATGCTGGTTGAGGGTCCGGTACTGCTCGGTTGAATAACGATAACCGGCCACTGCCAATGTGGTGTTGGTGACATCCAGGGTATTGGCATAACGCACCCGCATACTCTGGCCGCTGCGAGTCTGTTGCTTCAGCTCGCTGATCGAATGGGTGATGTCGAAAGAGACGGCCCCAAGGCCTGTATTGACCCCCGCTCCGATATTGGCGGCGTTGTAGTCCTCGGCCAGTTGCAGGCCGCCAAAACCGGTTACCCGCTCGGAAAGCCCATAAATGACAGCGGCGCTGGTGAAGTTCGGCGAGGCCTGGTGATCGTCATTGCTGTCTACTTGCCCGGCGGCGAGGCTGTAGCGAAACGAGCCGGCAGGCACCATGATCGGCAGAGACGCATAGGCCTGGGTAAAGGTGCGCCGCCGACCATCGGCTTCGATAATGGTCACCAGCAGATCGCCATTGGAACCGCTGGGATAAATGTCGGTGATCTCGAACGGCCCGGGCGAAACGTTGCCGCTGTACAGCATGAAACCATTCTGCCGGACTTCGACCGTGGCGTTGGTTTCGGCAGTGCCACGAATAACCGGCGCATAGGTGCGCTCGCTGTCGGACAGCATTCCATCATCGGACGCTATCGCCGCGCCCTTGAAGCGCACGCTGTCGAAGACCTGAGAATCGGTGAAGGTTTCACCCAGAGTGAGCTGGCTCTTGAGTGCCGTGATATCACGCTGCGCGAAAGTGCGATTGCTGCGAAAGCGGTAGGGCTGGTTATCGCCATACACCAGCGAAGACTCGTTGCGCAGCCGCCATGCCCCGAGGTTAAAGCCATTGCGCAGCCCCAGGTAATATTGATCCGAGTGCTGCCCACGCTGATCACGTCGTGAGCCATTGAAGTTGTAATTGATGAAACCGGCTGTTTCTCCCTGGTCCCAGAGTTCCGGTGATACATACCCTCGCCTGCTGCGCGCCATGGCCGCCTGCGGAACACTGATATCGAGACGCAGGGCATCGGGCCGGTAATCGATGCGAGCGAATTCGATGGTGTTTTCCAGATCGAAACACTCCTGCCCGCTGGTCACCGTCAAACGCTGCGGGTCCAGGCCAAAGTTCTCAAGCATCTCGGGGCTCAGGCAGGGCTCGATCAGGCCGGATTTTTCGTTACGACTGAAGGTGATATCCCTGCGACCGCTCAGTGCGCGGTTGACATACACATCCACCCGGTAAGTACCGGGTAATACGCTGTTGGCGCGCAGAAACTCCTGCAGGTCGGGAGGCTGGTCACTGCCTTGAATGAAAGCCGTGTTGAACTTGACCGGCTGGGCACCTTGCGTGTCTGCCGATACCACGGTGAACGCGGTGATACACAGGCTTCCCCCCACAATCGCCAGCCGACATCGCCGCAACGATCTTCGGGTCTTGCCTTTGATCCAGTTCGCCCTGCCATACAGACCAAAACCTGTCATGGCCTTCTTGTTGTTCTGGTGGTGCCATTCCATTAGCTGTTTTCACTCTACTTCGCAGATCTGACGTGCAGCGGAATCCTTTCACGCAGGCGCACGACTACCGAGTCACTGTTATCTTCAGTACTCAAAGGGTTGAGAATCAATAAAAGCGTCCAGGCTAATATTTGGAGAGTTATCGCTATCGGGTTTTAGTGGCCAACGTAATTTGCTCTCCATTGAGAGTCGCTTGATAAGGAACTTGCCCACCGAAGTCATTGATGCTGATAAAACTCAACGCCACCGGCCCATTGCCGGACTTGTGCATCAGTGTCAGGCGCAGGTTCTGGCCCGGCGAAAGCATCTGGCTTTCAAGACTCGCCAGTTCCTTGCCGCCCTGGCGGGTGGCCAGCTTGAGCATCGAGACGTGATAAGGCCCCGGATTCTCGACCTCCAGCACATCACCCTTGAGCAGCCGCCAGCGCAACATTTCCGGGGCCATCGCCGGATCGCCCTTCAGGCCCTGAGGCCGAAAGAACACCTTGATGCGCTGGCGTATCGCAATCTGCAGGGTATTTTCCGCGGCCGTCTGGGGAATTTCCTGCACATTGAGCCAGAGCACCGACTCCCGATCCTCCGGCAAGCCTGATCCGGCATAGATGATGCGCAACAATTGCCGACTGCCGCCTGCCATGCGGGCAAGTGCCGGAGCCACGACAAAAGGCAGGTTCGCAGTGACGTTATCTCCGCTGGCCGGCGCTTCCAGCCAGGACTGCAGAAGAATTTCTCCGCCGCCACTGTTTTGCACAGCAAAACTGGCTTCCTTGTCACCGCCCTGATAAATGACCCGAGTAGTATTGAGCACAATGCCCGCCTCGACGGCCGACATCCACAGCCCAACCGCAAGAACGACGGCAGAGCGAAAAGAGGTAAATAACATGGTGGCATTCGCATTGAGTTCGGCATGAGGCAGGGCGAGCAATGCTCACCCTGCCGTTTCATTACTCGTAGTCCAGCACGAAAGGCATGAAACCATCGGCATTACCCGGATTGGTCGGTGTGCCATTAAGTACATAGACGGCGCCGAAGTTGATTTCTGCCGTCGCACCACCCGCACCATCCTTCACCAGGGTGTTGTCGATGGTTTCATTGCCGCTCAGGTCCATGAGTACATTGGATGCGTTGAGCAGACCGATACCGACACCGTCAGCAGCACCGGTGGTGCGCAACAGTTTCGGATCGTTGTTATCCAGACCACTGCCATTGCGGGCTGTAAAACGCATTTTCACCATGTTGTACTGATCGGCACCGGCACTGCAGTTGACCAGCAACTGGATAGGCATGGCCGTTTCGAGTTTGCTTTCGCTCGAAAGACCGATATCGGAAAACGATACATTTCCAAGATCGACATTGATTTCGCCAGGATTGGTGCCTGGGCTGACACCCGTGCCTGGAGCAACATCACAGGAAATATTGGTCAGTGTTCCATTGAATATCAACTTACCGTTGTTGGCGGCGTTAGCCATGCCCGCAGCACCCAACCCCAGAACGCTCATAACAGCTAATGTGAGAGAAAGCTTTTTCATAACAACGACATTCCTTGTGTTATTTCGTGTGTGCCCACTATCGGACGGCGAGCACTATAGGTCCCGGACTTTTAAGCCGCTGTCAGGCTAATGACTTTGAAATATGAGATAGACCAACTTGAATTGAAGGGCTTTTCTGTAGGAAAAATCAAAAACAGCCTACACGCCATACAGACTGCGGACTGAGCAGAAAGACAGAGTAAAACAGTCAACCAAAGATTGCATTTGGGTAAACATGATTCGCTTTTTTTTCAAAGCCTGAAAAACCGTCACACTGCCAAGCATGACGGCTCATGAGAAGAAAGCGCTTTATTGATAAGTCAGTATGAGCAACCCTGTCTGGATATTTCCAGGATTCTGTATGCCCGCCTGCAATGAAGTAAGCGGCAACACTTGATAGTGCAGGCTCAATGGCATGGCCTGCTCGCCGCATGCGTCACGCCCGGCACTGACCTGCACCGTAATACCGGAAACCTGCAAGTAACGAACTTCGCTATCTTTCACTCTGGTGACAGTTCTTTCGACAGTGCAGCCTGTATTGACAAGTTTGCCGTGAAACCTGAGACCCTCGTTTTGCGCCATGATGGGCGCGGATAAAAAAAATACAGAAATACTGATAAAAGCAGACAGATTCCGAGCACTGGGTACAGCCTCGAGAAACTTTCTCCACACCGACGCCTCGCGCTTCATGGTTCTACTCCGCTTGATCAACCGACAGATTTGAGTTAAGTCGACAAAAGGATTAACCGCCAGAAAAATCGCACACTACCTGTAGGACTTTTCTTATATAGAGCGCGAAATTTCTGCAAGTAGCACTGCAATAACCTCGTACTCTAGAACCTGTGAGTGATTCAGCGTTTTCCCGTGCAACCTGAAACAAATATCGCCTGAAATTGGCGATTCTTGATGCTGCGCCTCCCATCTGGTCGCTTGCTGACAATTCTGACAGCTAAAAGTCATTCTACTGACCGGGTTTACCCGCTATAAGGAGCACCAGACTTCATGGTTTCTCACTTGACCCTCCCGGCGCCTCCTTCACATGCGTAAAAAGACCAGAATCGTCATTGCTGTGGCCACCTTAGCAACGCTTGCCGCGATTGCCGCCTGGAACCTGACACGCCCTGCTGTTACCAAGACAAACACCCCGGTCGCCGTGCCGGTCAAGGTGATCAGTGTCAGTGCCGAGGATGTGCCGCGATTCGTGACCGGAATAGGTTCGGTGCTATCGCTGCAAAGTGTGGTGATTCGCCCGCAGGTGGACGGCATCCTGACCCGGGTGCTGGTCAAGGAGGGACAATCGGTCAAGGCTGGTGACCTGCTGGCAACCCTGGATGACCGCTCGATTCGCGCCACGCTCGAACAGGCCCGTGCCCAACTGGCCCAGAGCCAGGCGCAACTGGATGTGGCGCAGGTAGACCTCAAGCGTTATCGCCAGCTGACTGACGACAACGGCATCTCCCGGCAGACATTCGACCAGCAGCAGGCTCTGGTTCGTCAGCTCAATGCCACCGTGCTGGGGAATCAGGCGAACATCAATGCCGCACAGGTACAGCTTTCCCACACCCAGATTCGCTCTCCGGTGACTGGCCGGGTCGGGATTCGCAATGTGGATGAAGGCAACTTTCTGCGCGTCAGCGATGCCACCGGCATGTTTTCCGTCACCCAGATAAACCCGGTGGCGGTGGAGTTCTCCCTGCCGCAACACATGCTGCCCACCTTGCAGACCCTGACCGCCAATCCCGCTTCGGCGGCAGTCAGGGCTTACCTGGGCGATGGCGCCAACGGCACGCTGCTGGGCGAAGGCAAACTGGCGCTGATCGACAACCAGGTATCGGCGACCACGGGCACCATTCGCGCCAAGGCGCAGTTCGACAACGCCGATGAAAAGCTCTGGCCCGGACAACTGGTCACGGTCAAGATCCAGACCGGCATCGAACGCAATTCGCTCAAGGTCCCGCCGCAGGTCGTGCAGCGTGGCATCGACCAGCATTATGTGTATCGGGTCACGAGTGAACAGAAAGTCGAAGTGGTGCCCGTCACGGTGCTTTATCAGGACAGCGACCTGACCCTGATCAGCGGCCCGCAGGCCGGTGACGTGCTGGTCAGCGACGGACAGTCGCGACTGCGGCCTGGGACGCGGATCGAAGTGGTGAGTGAATCGCCACAGCCTGCCCTGCTCAAGGTGGGGAGCGCGCAATGAAAGGTCGGGGCTCGATCTCGGCCTGGTGCATTGATCATCCGGTCGCCACGCTGCTGCTGACGTTTGCCCTGGTATTGCTGGGGGCCATCGCTTTCCCGCGCCTGCCCATCGCGCCATTGCCGGAAGCCGAGTTTCCGACCATCCAGGTCAGCGCCCAGCTTCCCGGCGCCAGCCCGGAAACCATGGCGTCTTCAGTGGCCACGCCCCTTGAAGTGCAGTTCAGCGCCATACCGGGCATGACCCAGATGACCTCCAGCAGCGCGCTGGGCTCGACGAATCTGACCCTGCAATTCACCCTCAACAAAAGCATCGATACCGCCGCCCAGGAAGTGCAGGCCGCCATCAATACGGCCGCAGGACGCTTGCCCGCCGACCTGCCGAACCTGCCTACATGGCGCAAGGTCAACCCGGCCGACAGCCCGGTGCTGATCCTGAGCGTCAGTTCCAGCCTGATGCCCGGCACCGAACTGAGCGATATCACTGAAACCCTTCTGGCCCGACAGATCAGCCAGATAGAAGGCGTCGGTCAAGTGGCAATCGCAGGGCAGCAGCGCCCGGCGATCCGCATCCAGGCAGCCCCGGAAAAGCTCGCCGCACTGGGCCTGACCCTGGCCGATATACGCCAGTCCGTTCAGCAGACAAGCCTGAACCTGGCCAAGGGCGCCTTGTATGGCAAGGACAGTATTTCCACACTGTCTGCCAACGATCAGTTGTTCAAACCCCAGGACTATGCGCA
This sequence comes from Pseudomonas lijiangensis, assembly GCF_018968705.1. Classification (NCBI taxonomy): domain Bacteria; kingdom Pseudomonadati; phylum Pseudomonadota; class Gammaproteobacteria; order Pseudomonadales; family Pseudomonadaceae; genus Pseudomonas; species Pseudomonas lijiangensis. The sequence goes on along the minus strand of NZ_CP076668.1, from coordinate 1,177,920 downwards.
GTTGATCGTCTCCTACAAGGACGGCGCCCCCGTGCATCTCAAGGATGTGGCGCGGGTCATCAATGGCTCCGAAAACGCTTACGTCAAAACCTGGTCCGGCGACCAGCAGGGCGTCAATATCGCGATCTTCCGCCAGCCGGGCGCCAACATTGTCGATACCGTGGACCGCGTTCAGCGCGAACTGCCGCGCTTGCGGGAAATGCTGCCTGCATCCGTGGACGTTTCAGTGCTCAACGACCGGACCCGCACCATCCGCGCCTCGCTGCATGAAGTCGAACTGACCCTGCTGATCGCCGTCCTGCTGGTGATCGCCGTCATGGCGCTGTTCCTGCGCCAGTTGTCCGCCACCCTGATCGTCAGCAGCGTACTGGGCGTGTCGCTGATTGCCAGCTTCGCGATGATGTACGTCATGGGCTTCAGCCTGAACAACCTGACCCTGGTGGCGATTGTCGTGGCCGTCGGCTTCGTGGTGGACGATGCCATCGTGGTGGTGGAAAACATCCATCGCCACCTTGAAGCGGGCCAGGGCATGCGCGAGGCGGCGATCAAGGGTTCGGGGGAAATAGGCTTCACGGTGGTGTCGATCAGCTTCTCTCTGGTGGCGGCCTTCATTCCGCTGCTGTTCATGGGCGGCGTGGTCGGGCGACTGTTCAAGGAGTTTGCCCTGACCGCCACGGCGACCATTCTGATCTCAGTCGTGGTGTCCCTGACCCTGGCCCCGACACTCGCGGCCATGTTCATGCGTGCTCCCAAGCACGACCAGCACAAGAAACCCGGGTTTGGTGAGCGACTGCTGGCGCTTTATGAACGCGGCTTGCGCAAGGCCCTGGCGCATCAGCGCCTGACGCTCGGGGTATTCGGCCTGACGCTGGTGCTGGCGGTTGTCGGCTATGTGTTGATCCCCAAGGGCTTCTTTCCGGTCCAGGACACCGCGTTCGCCCTCGGCACCACGGAAGCCGCAGCCGATATTTCCTATCCGGACATGGTGAAAAAACACCTGGAGCTGGCGAAGATCGTCGGCGCAGACCCGGCGGTGCTGGCGTTCTCGCATTCGGTGGGCGTCAGCGGCAGCAACCAGACCATCGCCAACGGTCGCTTCTGGATTTCCCTCAAGCCACGGGCCCAGCGGGACGTGTCGGTCAATGAGTTCATCGACCGTCTGCGCCCGAAACTGGCCAAGGTGCCCGGCATCGTGCTTTACCTGCGCGCCGGCCAGGACATCAACCTCAGTTCCGGCCCCAGCCGCAGCCAGTATCAATACGTGCTCAAGAGCAACGATGGCGACCTGCTCAACACCTGGACCCAGCGCCTGACCGAAAAACTGCGCAGCAACCCGGCCTTTCGCGACCTGTCCAACGACCTGCAACTGGGCGGCAGCGTGACCCATATCGACATCGACCGCAGCGCCGCCTCACGTTTCGGGCTGACCACCGCCGACGTCGATCAGGCGCTCTACGACGCCTTCGGCCAGCGGCAGATCAGCGAATTCCAGACCGAGGTCAACCAGTACAAGGTCGTGCTGGAACTGGATGCGCAACAGCGCGGCAAGGCCGAAAGCCTGAACTATTTCTATCTGCGCTCGCCGCTGACCAACGAGATGGTGCCGCTGTCGGCACTGGCCAGGGTCAGCCCGCCGACCATGGGACCGTTGTCCATCAGCCATGACGGCATGTTCCCGGCCGCCAACCTGTCATTCAACCTGGCCTCGGGCGTGGCGCTGGGCGATGCGGTACGCATGCTGGATGAGGCCAAGAAAGAAATCGCCATGCCGGCAGCGATCATCGGCAACTTCCAGGGCGCCGCCCAGGCCTTCCAGAGTTCGCTGGCCAACCAGCCCTGGCTGATTCTCGCGGCGCTGGTGGCGGTGTACATCATTCTGGGCGTGCTCTACGAGAGTTTCGTCCACCCGCTGACCATCATTTCCACCCTGCCCTCGGCGGGCATCGGCGCGCTGTTGCTGCTGTGGTTGATGGGCCAGGACTTCTCGATCATGGCGCTGATCGGCGTGGTGCTGCTGATTGGCATCGTCAAGAAAAACGGCATCCTGCTGGTGGATTTCGCCCTCGAAGCCCAGCGCGAACAAGGTCTGACGCCACAAGAGGCGATCTACGAAGCCTGCCTGACGCGCTTTCGACCGATTATCATGACCACCCTCGCCGCCCTGCTCGGCGCCTTGCCGCTGATGCTCGGCTTCGGAGTCGGTGCCGAACTGCGCCAGCCACTGGGTATTGCGGTGGTCGGCGGCCTGCTGGTCAGCCAGATGCTGACGCTGTTCACCACGCCGGTCATCTATCTGCAACTGGAGCGGCTGTTCCATCGCCGCCAGCCAGAGCCCGCGCCAGCGCTGGCCATCCACAAATGAGAGTCGTCCCATGCGCGTGCTGATTATCGAAGACGAAGAGAAAACAGCGGATTACCTGCATCGCGGCCTGACCGAACAAGGCTATACCGTGGATCTGGCCCGGGATGGTATCGAAGGGCTGCACCTGGCGCTGGAAAACGAATATGCCGTCATCATTCTCGACGTGATGCTGCCGGGCCTCGACGGCTTTGGTGTGCTGCGCGCCCTGAGGGCGAAAAAGCAGACGCCGGTGATCATGCTGACCGCACGCGAGCAGGTGGATGACCGGATTCGCGGCCTGCGCGAAGGGGCCGACGACTATCTGGGCAAGCCCTTTTCCTTTCTGGAACTGGTCGCCCGCCTGCAAGCCCTGACCCGGCGCAGCGGCGGTCATGAACCGGTGCAGATCAGCATCGCCGACCTGTGGATCGACCTCATCAGCCGCAAGGCAACGCGCGCCGGAGTGCGCCTGGAACTGACCGCCAAGGAGTTTTCGCTGCTTAGCGTGCTGGCCCGGCGTCAGGGGGAAATCCTCTCCAAGACATCGATTGCCGAGATGGTCTGGGACATCAATTTCGACAGCGACGCCAACGTCGTCGAAGTCGCGATCAAGCGCCTGCGCGCCAAGCTGGATGGTCCTCACGAACAGAAACTGCTGCACACCATCCGCGGCATGGGCTACGTGCTGGAGGACCGCAGTGCGGACTGACTCCATCGCCCTGCGCTTGAGCGGCCTGTTCGCGCTGGTTGCCTTCGGGGTGTTTCTGCTGATTGGCTGGGTCTTGTACCTGCAGGTCGACAAGGGCCTGGATCTGCTGCCCAAAGCCGAGGTGGATGCGCGCTACAGCGTGCTGGAATCGGCGGTGAGTCGCTTCGGCAACCCCGAGCACTGGGGCAAGATCAAGAACAAGCTCAGCCTGCTGAGCGAGGAAGACAAGCGTATCCGTTTCTGGGTCGTCAGCGACGATCCGCTCTACGAATACGGCAATCCCGATACCCAGATCCGCCGTCTGGCACATGGTCCATTGGGCATGCACGACTTCAGGCTGGCCGATCATCCGTATCCTTTCAAGGTGCTGGTCAGCGAGTTCCCGGCCAAGGACCAGCGCCCCACATTGCGCTTCATGACCGCCATCGACACAGAGACGTTCTGGCATACCCAGCACTCGCTGCTGATTGCCCTTATCAGCCTGGCAGTGGTCGGCGTCGTACTGGCTTCGGTGCTGGGTTACTGGGTGGCGCGCATCGGGCTGCGACCGCTGGCCAGTCTTTCCTGGGAAGCCCGCAAGCTGTCGCCGCCCCACTTGTCCGGTCGCCTGCGCATGTCGCCATTGCCGCCGGAGCTGGAGCAATTCGTCACCTCTTTCAACTCGACACTGGAACGCGTCGAGCAGGCCTATTCACGCCTTGAGTCGTTCAACGCCGATGTAGCCCATGAACTGCGCTCGCCGCTGACCAACCTCATCGGCCAGACCCAGGTGGCACTGACCCGTGGCCGCTCGGCGGAGCATTACTTCGAGGTGCTGCAATCGAACCTTGAAGAGCTGGAGCGGCTGCGCTCGATCATCAACGACATGCTGTTCCTGGCCAGCGCCGACCAGGGCAGCAAAGCCACCGAACTGACCTGTGCCTCCCTCGCCCAGGAAGTCGCCACGACTCTCGATTATCTGGACTTCATCCTCGAAGACGCTCAGGTCAAAGTCGAAGTGCAAGGCGATGCCAGCGTTCCCATCGAGAAAGCCCACCTGCGCCGTGCGCTGATCAATCTGCTGCACAATGCGGTTCAACATACCGCGCCCGGTCAGGTGATACGCGTAGACATTCAACCCGGCAGCGAGCATGTCAGCATCGGCATTGCCAACCCCGGTCCGCCCATATCACAAGAACATCTGCCCAGGCTGTTCGAGCGTTTTTATCGGGTGGATGCTTCACGCAGTAACAGCGGCGCGAATCACGGGCTGGGGCTGGCCATCGTCAAAGCCATTGCGCTGATGCACGGTGGTACGGTCTTTGTGAGAAGCGAGCAGGGCTTCAATACATTCGGCCTCCATCTACCGCTCTAAAGCCCGCGCCATAAAAACCACGCCACCAAATAACGCGCACTAAGTACTCTTATTCAAGGCACTGCACCGAAAAACCGTCCCTTACTTGAATTAATTCCTATCTTTTCATAAAGAGCGTGATATATATCCGGCCTCGACCGATCTGCTCCGGAAGTACAACGGCTGCGATGAATTCTCCTGCACCCCTGCAATCTGCAAACTACAAGTGGACACGCTCCGAGAAAGTGCTGATCGGCGGCAGTTCGCTGTCGATGCTTGCCATTCTGGTCATTGTCGCGTTTCTGCTGGCTCGCGAGCGGGCCGACGCAACATCGTCGGCGGCCCGTACAGCGTCCAATATCGTTCAATTGATCAATGCCGATGTAATGCGTAATGCCGAGCTGTATGACACTTCATTGCGAGGCATTCTCAAGTCGTGGAAGCGCCCGGACCTGCAGGACATTTCGGCGGAACTGCGACAACTTGTCCTGTTCGACCGCTCTACAATAGCGCCCTTCAAGGGCGATATGGTTCTGCTGGATAAAGACGGGAAGATTATTGCAGACGCGTTGTCGGTCATTCCGCGCAACGATAACTTTTCAGATCGCGAATACTTTCAGTACCACCTGAAAAACCCTTCTACGGGCCTTCATGTAGATGGTCCGTTCAAGACCCGATCGGGCAATCCGGACTGGTTTATCAGTCTCAGCCGTCGCATGTCTGGCCCCAATGGCGAGTTTGAAGGCGTCGCCACTGGCATCATCCGGCTTGTCTATTTCAGGGAGCTGTTCAAAAGCCAGGTCCTGGACAAGGGCAGCAGCATCAGCATCATCACAGCCCATGGCACCATGCTGGTTCGCTACCCCGATGTGGAAGGCCTGGATCTGACCGGCAAGGATTACAGCGCCTCGGAGAACTTCAAACGAATCGTTCAGGAGGGCACCGGCAGCTTCACCGCCATGTCATCCCAGCTCCGGGCCATGCGCTTCTATACCTTTTCCCGGGTCGGCGACTTGCCGTTGATTGTGGTGATCGGTCAGGCCGAAGAGGAGGTTTATGCCGTCTGGAGACGCAATGCCTGGCTGGTGGGCAGCGCCACAGGCGTGTTGTGCATCGGGATCATGTGGCTGACCTTTCTGCTGTGCCGCGAACTGCGCCGCCGTCACCAGGCCGAAGACAAACTGGCCAGCCTGGCCGCCACCGACGGCCTGACCGGACTGCCCAACCGGCGTCAGCTCGATGATGCAATGGACATCGAATGGGCGCGGGCCGTACGTTCAGGCAAGCCCTTATCGCTGCTGATGGTAGACGTGGACCATTTCAAGGCCTTCAACGAACGCCATGGTCACCCCGGCGGCGATGAAGCACTGCGCAAGGTCGCCTACACCATTTCGCGAACCATCCGTCGTCCTGGGGATATTGCGGCCCGCTATGGTGGCGAAGAGTTTGTCGTGGTGCTGCCGGAAACCGACCTGCAGGGCGCCATGGCCCTGGCTGAATCGATCCGCACGTCCGTGGAGGTCATGCCGGTGTTCAACGGCGACCAGCAACGGATCACCGTCAGCATTGGTGTCGCCTCGCAAGTCGTCAAGCAGGGCAATAAACTCGCATCCCTGTTCGGCCTCGCGGACAAGGCCCTGTATCAAGCCAAGAACAACGGTCGCAATCGCGTGGAGCAGCGGGTGTTCGGCCAGGACTGAACGCAAAAAACGCCAGGCTGGCTGGCGTTTTTCTTCAGACTTGCGACAACAGGCTATCAGGACGCTGCGCGTACCTGATCACGCAAGGCCTTGACCTGATCATGATTGCGCTGGGTGCCATCGAGCTGCTTGCGCACGAGGGCAATCACATTGGCAGGCAGGGATTTTTCCTGAGCCTTTTGCAGCGCCTTCTTGTAGGCCTCCAGAGCATGGTCCTCGCCACGCTCGACTTCATTGAGAATGGCTTCATCACTCTTGCCGGTCAGGGCAGACTTGAGGTCAACCCACATGCGATGCAGAGAGCCTGCCGCACTTGAACCGGTTTCAGGGTCGCCACCCAATGCACGGACCTCAGCCTGCAGTTCGCGTACAGCAGTACTGCACTCGCTGGCACGGGTATGGAAGAAGCTCTTGAGCGCAGGATTCTTCAGATCCTCGGCGCTGGTTTCAAAGCCCTTTTGACCGTCTTTGCTGGTTTCGATCAGATCGTTGAGCAGGTCAATGGATTCTTTATTGACGTCGGTCATTTCAATATCCTTACTAGGCAGTGTGGAAAGAAGTCTTGTTGCTGACTTACTTGATTGCAGTCCCCATGCCAGCTTCTTTTATTTTATTTTTTACATATATTTCAACGAGTTATGGATATAACCAGAATAGCCCACCCGCTCTTTCTGCATGAACTGTCGTTTTGCCTGCATGCAGAATGCAGGTATGTTCTCATTTGAATTACGTTATCGATGGCTTACACATGAATCCGGAAAAACTCAAACTGCTGGTCACCCGTGAAATGCCTTTCGGCAAGTACAAGGGCCGACTGATTGCCGACCTGCCCGGCCACTATCTGAACTGGTTCGCCCGGGAAGGCTTCCCTCAAGGCGAGCTGGGTGGCCTGCTGGCCCTGATGCAGGAAATCGACCATAACGGCCTGAGCGGGCTGCTGGATCCCCTGCGTACAAGGCCGCGGCAACCCTTTCGCGAATGAATTCGCTCCTACTCTGTGGGAGCGAATTCATTCGCGAAAAAATCGTACAGGCAAAAAAAACGGCGCTCCGGACCAGGGAGCACCGTAAAAACCATACAAACCAACAACAACTTCTTTGAAGGCCCCGGGCCTGATGCCCGAAGCCGGATATTCAGTCGAACAGCGCCAGCGCCTCTGCCGTGGCTTCCTGAATGCGACCCCAGTCACCATTCTTGACCCAGGCGTTGTCGATCATCCAGGTGCCCCCCACGCACATCACGTTGGGCTGTGCGATGTAGCTCTTGAGGTTATCGGCATTCACCCCGCCAGTCGGGCAGAAACGCACTTCGTTGAACGGGCCGCCCAAGGCCTTGATTGCCGCCACGCCGCCGCTGATTTCAGCCGGGAACAGCTTGAAGCGACGATACCCCAGGGCATAACCGATCATGATTTCCGAAGCGCTGCTGATGCCGGGCAGCATGGGCAGCGGGCTATCCACCGCCGCCTGCAGCAGATCGTGGGTGCTGCCAGGTGTCACGATGAATTGCGAACCGGCCGCTTCGGCATCGGCCAGCATCTTGCGATCCAGCACGGTGCCCGCGCCCACGCACAATTCAGGGCGCTGCTCGCGCAGGATACGGATCGCGCTCAGGCCGAACGCCGAACGCAAGGTGATTTCCAGAGCCGTCAGGCCACCGGCTGCCAGGGCGTCTGCCAGTGGCAGGACATCCTCGTCGCGGGCAATGGTAATGACCGGCAGGATTCTGGCCTTGGCGCAGAGTTCGTCGATCTGGGCAATCTTGTTCGCCATGCTGTTTCGCGGCTGATTATTTTCGTTCGTTGTCATGGCGACGGATCCTTTGCTTATGGGCACCAGTAAATCTCAAGTGTTGAGTTGAGGAAGGCACGAACCGGCAGTTGGGCGATATCGTCGCCCGCCAGCGCTGTGCGCAATGTGTCGAGCTTGGCCTGGCCGGACACGGAAAGAATCGGGTGACGCGCCGAAGCCAGCAGACGGCGAGTCAGGGTCAGGCGCTGATGAGGCACGCTGGGGGCCAGCATCGGCAGGCAACGGCGCTCGTCATCCAGGTTCAGTGCCTGTTCGAGGTTCGGACTGCCGGGAAACAGGGACGCGGTATGCCCGTCATCGCCCATGCCCAGAATCAGCACATCGATGGCAGGCAGTTGCGCCAGAATCTCGTCCGCCGCCAGTGCCGCCTCTTCCAGACTCTCGGCCGGGGTGTACAGGCCGATGAACTTCGCCTCGGCCACAGGGCCTTGCAACAAGTGGCGCTGCAACAGGCCGGCATTGCTGTCGGCATGCTCGACCGGAACCCAGCGCTCGTCAGCCAGGCTGATGACCACTCGGGACCAGTCCACCGGCTTTTCAGCCAGGCTCTGGAAAAACGCCACCGGGCTGCGCCCACCGGACACCACCAGGGTCGCCACGCCATTGGCGGCGATAGCAGCGTTCAGGCGCTCGGCCACATTGCCAGCCAGCGCACCGGCCAGTTGCTGCGGGTTATCGAATTCGCGCGCCACCAGTCCTGCTGGCAGCTCAAGATCACATATCGCCATACCACGACCTCCCATCACGAGTAATCAGCGCAATGGAGCTCATGGGGCCCCAGGAACCGGCGGCGTAAGGCTTGGGCGCATCGCCTGCCTTCTTCCAGCCGGCGATCAACTGATCGCACCACTGCCACGCGTACTCGATTTCATCTTTGCGAACAAACAGGTTCTGATTGCCGCGCATCACTTCCAGCAACAACCGCTCATAGGCATCCGGGACCCGGGCGCTGCGGTAGGTGTCGGAAAAATTCAATTGCAACGGGCCGCTGCGCAACTGCATGCCTTTATCCAGCCCCTGATCCTTGGTCATCACTTGCAAGGAGATGCCCTCATCGGGCTGCAGGCGGATGATCAGGCGGTTGCTGATCTGCAGACGCTGTTCAGGTGCGAAGATGTAGTGCGGCGGCTCTTTGAAGTGGATCACGATCTGCGACAGCTTCTGCGGCATGCGCTTGCCGGTACGCAGATAGAACGGCGTGCCCGACCAGCGCCAGTTGCGGATGTCGGCGCGCAGGGCCACGAAGGTTTCGGTGTCGCTCTGGGTATTGGAGTTTTCTTCCTCCAGGTAACCGGGCACCGACTTGCCTTCGCTGTAACCGGCGGTGTACTGGCCACGCACCACCTGGGTCGCCAGACGCTCGGGGGTGAAAGGTGCCAGCGCCTTGAGCACCTTGACCTTCTCGTCCCGGATACTATCGGCCGACAGGTCGCTGGGCGGGTCCATGGCGATCAGGCAGAGCAGTTGCAGCAAGTGGTTCTGAATCATGTCGCGCAGTTGGCCGGCCTGATCGAAATAGCCCCAGCGGCCTTCGATACCCACCTTCTCGGCCACGGTGATTTCCACGTGGGAGATGTGATTCTGGTTCCACTGAGTCTCGAACAGGCTGTTGGCGAAGCGCAGGGCAATGAGGTTCTGCACCGTGTCCTTGCCCAGATAATGGTCGATCCGGTAGACGCGGTTTTCCGGGAAGAACTGCGCCACGGCGTCATTGACCCGTCGCGAGGACGCCAGGTCATGGCCGATAGGCTTTTCCAGCACGGCGCGGGTACGATCGGCCAGACCGGCCGACGCCAGATTCTCGCAGATGGCGCCATAGACCGACGCAGGTGTGGCGAAGTAGGCGATCAGCGTTTCGGCATCGCCGACGCGCTCGGCAAGGGCCACATAATCCTCTGCCTTGAGGAAATCCACATGCAGATAGCTCAGGCGTGCCTTGAAACGTTCAACGTTGTCCGCTTCCAGTTCAGCCTCGGGAATGAAGCGACGCATGGATTTTTCGATGTACGCCAGATGCGACTCCTCGGTGCCAGGCTCGCGCGCCAGGGCCAGAATCCGGGTGTCGTCATGCAGCAATCCGGCGCGGTCGAGTTGGTAAAGAGCCGGGAACAGCTTGCGCACCGCCAGGTCGCCCAAGGCGCCAAACAAGGCAAAAGTGCACGGTTCAACCGTAATCGAGGGCATAATGTTGGTTCTTTTATCAAGTTAGGCTACAAATACCTTTTTTAAAGGCGTTACTCAAGGCCATATGTAGTAATAACCACAACATTTTGTCTAAAACCATATTCCAGTGGTGATCGACACAGGCCACCAGTACGATAGGCCACCTTTGCTACAGGCTAAAGAGCTAATACAAAACCGTTGGTAATCAGCCGCGACAAGGACTTGAAATGGACCGCGCAAAAAATCTCCTGGAGCAGATCCAGGTCCGGCTCGAAGAGCTGAACAAGGCTGAACGCAAGGTCGCTGAGGTGATCCTGCTCAACCCGCAGATGGCCACGCGGCTCAGCATCGCGGCCCTCGCCCAGGCGGCGAAAGTCAGCGAGCCGACGGTCAATCGCTTTTGCCGCTCGTTCAACGTCAGCGGTTACCCCGAGCTGAAACTGCAACTGGCACAAAGCCTGGCCAGCGGCGCGGCCTATGTCAGCCGGGCAGTGGAAGCCGATGACAACCCCGAGGCCTACACCCAGAAGATTTTCGGCAGCGCCATCGCGTCACTGGACAGCGCCTGCCAGCAACTGGACCCGACGCTGATCAGCAAGTCGGTGGACATGCTGATCCAGGCCCGTCAGATCCACTTCTTCGGCCTGGGCGCCTCGGCACCCGTGGCGCTGGATGCCCAGCACAAGTTCTTCCGTTTCAACCTGGCAGTCACCGCCCATGCGGACGTGCTGATGCAGCGCATGATCGCTTCGGTGGCGCATACCGGTGAGTTGTTCGTGATCATTTCCTACACCGGACGCACCCGTGAGCTGGTGGAAGTGGCACGCATTGCACGGGCCAACGGTGCATCGGTACTGGGCCTTACCGCCGCAGGCTCTCCCCTGGCCAAGGCCAGCACCGTGAGCCTGAATATTCCGCTGCCCGAAGACACCGACATCTACATGCCGATGACTTCCCGGATCATCCAGCTGACCGTCCTAGACGTACTGGCCACCGGCATGACCCTGCGCCGCGGCGTGGACTTCCAGCCGCATTTGCGCAAGATCAAGGAAAGCCTGAATGACAGCCGGTATCCGGCGGAAGATCAGGACTGATACAACCCACCCGGTCAGGGTTAAATGAATCACTTTGTGGGAGGCAGCTTGCTGGCGACTTTGCGTACAGACGCAGAATATCTGCCAGTTTTCAGGCCTTTGTCGCCAGCAAGCTGCCTCCCACAAGTTTTGTTCGTGCCTTGATTGATACCTACGCCAGACAGGCCTGCAATCTGATCTGCGCCTGCTCGCCCGGCTCCAGGCTTCCGTGTTCGCTTTCACATGAAGTTGCTTCAACACGGACAAAGCCGCTGGCTTCGCTGCCGCAGACACCCAGTAGCGGCCTGCTGCCGGGATGCCAGACCACCGTGCTCGGGCTGTCGCTGGTGTCGATGTGCAAACGCCGCTTCCAGGCGCTGTCCTGAAGCTGCACGGCGCCGGTATGCTCGAAGACCCGCTGGCAGCCTCCAGCAACCCGCAGCTCGCCTTCCTGCTGGCAGACCTGCCGACTGAGCTTGTCGTAGCCCTGCGCGCCATCCAGCCCTTCCAGCGCGACGCCCGCCACATCGCTGATGCGCCAATAAGCATGCAGCCCATGACTGAAATGGCAGGGCTCGCTGTCTTCATGCCGGGTACTCAGGCGCAGTTCCATGCCCTGCCCCAGTTCGGCATGCAGATCCACCTGCCAGTCCCAGAGCTGCAACTGCCAGTGCAGAGTCACGCCTGCCTCGCTCTCGGCGCTGTCGATCAGCTTCCAGTTCAGCAGACGTGCCCAGCCATGGGCAGGCCAGCCGCTTTCACTGGGATGACGGCCATACCAGGGCCAGCAGACCGGCACGCCACCACGAATGGCGCCGACCTGCGGCCATTGCGCAGCACACCAGAGCCAGGGTTTCTGTCCCCGAGGCTGGAAATGCAACAACTGCCCGCCCTGGCGACTGAACACGGCCTGGCACCGGGGATGATCGATCACCAGCACATCACGCAACTGATAGCGATCCCACTCGAAGGTCGGCCTGACCCGTCGGGAGGTGAAAAAGCGTTGTAACGGGTGCTCGTGCATCTGCGCGTGAGTGAGGGACATCGCCAACCGCACCTCTGAAAATAAAGGTATTCATGACCATAAAAAAACGGGCAGCCAGGCTGCCCGTAAAGCACACACGACCTTGAGCGTTTGTGAAATCAGAACTTCGACTGAATTTTCAGGCCCGCAACAATGGCATCGTCAACCTGGCTCACGCCGCCAGGATGCTTGATGTATTGCAGGTTAGGACGCACGGTCAGCCAGTTGGTGACATGGAAGCCGTAGTAGATTTCCGAGTTGTACTCGGTGTCCTGTACCGGCAGGTAGCCCGGATTGTCGTAGTCGTTGATGCCGTTAATCTGGTTCTGCAGACGGACACGGTCCTGTACATCGTCGTTGACGTGGATACGGGCGATACCGATACCGATGTCATCCTTTGGACGCGAATCGAACGGACCTTTGTAGGTCAGGCCGATCTGCTGGTAGTTGTCGACGAAGTTGGTTTCCTTGTCATGCACAGTGGCGTTGGCAAAGATGCTCAGACCACGAGACGAATCGCCGTTGTGAGCGGTCAACTGCTGCTGAGCCACGATCCACCAGCCATGCTTGCTGCTGTGAGACTTGAACGCACCACCGGAGATCGGCTGAGCCTGACCGTCGGCACCTTCATAAACGTCGTCGGCACTTGGCGTGCTCTTGTAGAAACCGACACGGTATTCGCCGGGCAGCGAGTTGACGGTCGGGGTCCAGACCAGTTCGACCGGCAGGATCATGCCTTTGGTGCCGCTACCGCTGAGCTTGAAGCCGTTGCCGGTTTCGAGGTTGGACGGGTTCTGCTCGTACACACCGACCTGGGCATAGACCTCAGGCGTGATGTTGTACTTGATGCGCAAGGCCCACTGGCTGATTGGCCAGTTGTACCAGGTGTTGACGTAGTTACCCACCTGCGAGCCGCAGAACGACAGGTTCTGGAAGTCGCACGGGAAGGAGTTGAAGTCTTCGCCTGGCCCGAACCGGCCAACCTTGACGTCCAGTGCGCCGTCGAAATACTTCTGTTTGACCCACATTTGCGTCAGACGCCAGGTCTGGCCACGGCCCCAGACTTCCTGAGAGGAACTGAGGGTGCCCGCACGAGGATCGCCGATCCGGTCATTGGAGATGTTGCGACCACTACGCTCGGTAATGGCCAGCTTGAATTCTGCATCCTGCCAGCCAAAGGCTTTCTGCAGGTCGACCTTCAAGCCGAAAGCGAACTGGTCACTGTAACGACCGGTGGTGTCGTCGTTAAAGCCACCCTTGAGGTTACTGGCCATCTCGGAAACGTATTCCAGAGAGAAGTCATAACCCTTGTCGAGCAACTCGGTGCGTGTGCCACCCCAGTCGCCCGTCATCCACGGTGAGTTGGCATCGAACGCATCGGCAGCATGTACGCTGCCCGCCAGACTCATCGCACCCACAACGGACAGTTTGCGTACCAATTGGAACCGGGAAAGCGATTTAGCCTTGATCTTCTTCATCCCATCAATCCTCGTTTTATTGTTATTAGCTTTGGTGCACGTTTTTCTTACTGCTTCGTGTTCACTGGCGGGTCGTGCGGTATGGCAGCGCTCGACCCGACAGCTGTGCTCGGTAACGCTTAACGGATCATTTGCGTGACATTGCCCACGCGCTCAGCCGTTTGCTGCTTTCCCAGGACACCCAGGCGCTCGCCGCTCTGCGCATCGAAAAGCAGGACCTTGGCCGGGTCGAATTGCAGGGTCAGGCTTTCGCTCACCTGAGGCGCGACGTCTGGCGCCAGACGGCAGCAGACCTTGCTCTGATTGAGCGTGACGAAAACCAGAGTATCCGGGCCGGTCGGCTCGGTGACCTGCACCTCGGCACGAATGGTCGGCAGGCCATTGGGCTCGCCCGATGCCAGGGTGATCTGCTCAGGACGAATCCCCAGAATCACTTCGCGATCTTCCAGACCCGCATCGCTCAAGCCCAGCGGCAACTCGCAACGGGCCTGACCGCTGTCGAGCACGGCCAGCAGGCGGCCTTCCTTGCGTTGCAGGCGCAACGGAATGAAGTTCATGGGCGGCGACCCGATGAAGCTGGCGACGAACAGGTTGGCCGGATCGTTGTAGATCTGCTTGGGCGTACCGAACTGCTGGACGATCCCGTCTTTCATGACCGCCACCTTGTCGCCCAGGGTCATGGCCTCGATCTGGTCGTGGGTGACGTAGACGGTGGTGGTTTTCAGACGCTGGTGCATCAGTTTCATTTCGGTGCGCATCTCGACCCGCAGCTTGGCGTCGAGGTTGGACAGCGGTTCGTCGAACAGGTAGATCTTCGGACGTCGCGCCAAGGCACGGCCCATGGCCACACGCTGTTGCTGACCACCGGACAACTGGCCCGGCTTGCGATTGAGCAGGTGCTCGATCTGCAGCAGCTTGGCGACGCGACTCACTTCCTCGTCTATGGCAGCCTGAGGCATCTTGCGGATTTTCAGGCCGAACTCGATGTTCTCCCGCACATTCATGGTCGGATAGAGCGCGTAGGACTGGAACACCATCGCGATGTCACGATCCTTCGGGCTGGTGCCGCTGACGTCTTCGTCGTCGATCAGGATCGCACCGCCACTGATGTTCTCAAGGCCCGCGATGCAGTTCATCAGCGTCGACTTGCCGCAGCCGGACGGGCCGACCAGGATCAGGAACTCGCCATCATTGATCTTCAGCTCGATGTTCTTGAGCGTATCCGGCAGGTTGGCGCCGTAGGTCTTGTTTACGTTACGTAGTTCGAGAGTCGCCATGATTACCCCTTGACCGCGCCGGCCGTAAGCCCACGCAGGAAATACTTGCCAGCCAGTACATAGACCAGCAGTGTCGGCAGCCCTGCGATCATCGCCGCCGCCATGTCAACGTTGTATTCCTTGGCCCCGGTGCTGGTGTTGACCAGGTTGTTCAGCGCCACGGTAACGGGCTGGGATTCGCCACTGGAAAACACCACGCCAAACAGGAAGTCATTCCATATCTGGGTGAATTGCCAGATCAGGCAGACCATGACGATGGGTGTGGACATCGGCAGGATGATCCGCCAGAAAATCGTGAAGAAGCCCGCACCATCAAGACGTGCCGCCCGGACCAGCGCATCCGGAATGCTGACGTAGTAGTTGCGGAAGAACAGCGTGGTGAATGCCAGTCCGTAGACCACATGCACGAACACCAGACCTGTCGTGGTGCTGGCCAGCCCCATCTTGCCGAGGGTGAAGGACGCCGGCAGCAGGACCGTCTGGAAGGGCAGGAAGCAGCCGAACAGCAACAGGCCGAAGAACAGTTGCGAACCACGAAAGCGCCACATCGACAGCACATAGCCGTTCAAGGCACCAATGGCGGTGGAAATGATCACAGCCGGGATCGTGATCTTGATCGAGTTCCAGAAGTAGCCATCGACGATATCCCAGGCCTTGATCCACCCGATGACAGTGACCACGCTCGGCCAGCTCAGCAGGTTGCCGCTGCCGATATCTTCGGGAGACTTGAAACTGGTCAGCAGCATGACGACCAGCGGTACCAGATAAATCAGGCATGCCAGCAACAGCACAGCATGAATCAGGATCCGGCTGAAGCTGATGGAAGGTTTGCCAACGTGACTAGTCATGGCGTTTTGTCCTCAGCTCGGAATACAGATACGGCACCAGAATCGCCAGGATCGCGCCAAGCATCAGAATCGCACTGGCCGAGCCCATGCCCATCTGGCCGCGGCTGAAGGTAAAGGAATACATGAACATCGCCGGAAGGTCGGACGCATAACCGGGACCACCGGCTGTCATCGCCGCCACCAGGTCGAAGCTCTTGATAGCGATGTGCGCCAGAATCATCACGGCACTGAAGAACACCGGACGCAGGCTGGGCAGGATCACACGCCAGTAGATAAGCGGCAGGCTCGCGCCATCCATCTGTGCTGCGCGGATGATCGATTGATCGACACCCCGCAGGCCCGCCAGAAACAGCGCCATCACAAACCCGGAAGACTGCCAGACTGCCGCGATGACCAGGCAATACACAACGCGGTCAGGATCGACCAGCCAGTCCAGACGAAAGCCCTCCCAGCCCCAGTCGCGCAGCATCTTGTCCAGACCAAGGCCCGGATTGAGCAGCCATTTCCAGGCCGTACCCGTGACGATCATCGAAAGCGCCATCGGGTAGAGGTAGATGGTGCGAATCGCACCTTCACGACGAATGCGCTGATCCAGCAACACCGCCAGCACCACGCCGACCACAAGACTGATGGCGATGAACATGCCACCGAACACCATCAGGTTCTTGCTCGCCACCCACCAGCGATCGTTGTCCATCAGGCGCATGTATTGCGCCAGCCCGACCCATTTGTAGGTCGGCAGGAAAGTCGAATTGGTGAATGAGAGGACGAACGTCCACAGGATGTAACCGTAAAAACCAACCAGCACGATGAACATGCTGGGTGCCAGCACCAACTTGGGCAGCCAGCGTTGTAGCGCATCCAGAGGCGAAGCTTTGCTGAACACAGCGACAGAGCTCATCGGGAGTATCCAATCCGGAATATCGAATCCAGGCCACAGACGTGTGTGAAACCGGGGTACGGCTTCATCAGCACGAACTGCGGCTGGGGTTCAGGTAACGATAATTACTGGGCAGACATGATCGCCGCGCCCAGTTTTTTGGCCGCTGCGGCTGGATCGGCATCTTTATCGTTGATGTAGTTGGTCACAACATCGAAGAATGCGCCTTGTACAGCCAGCGTAGTCGCCATGTTATGCGCCATGCTTGGCTGCAGACCGCCGGTTTTCGAGTCAGCCAGGAAATCTTTTGCAGCAGCCTGGGCGCAGGAGTCGAAACCATGCTTTTCCATACTGGCAAGCATGTCGTTACGAACCGGGATGGAGCCTTTGTTGATGCTGAAAACCTGCTGGAAGTTTTCACCCAGTGCGACCTTGGCCAGGTCCTGTTGCGCGGCGGTGGTGCCCTTGTCTTTCTGCTTGAACACAGCCAGCGAGTCGATGTTGTAGGTGAACGCCTTGTCAGTGCCCGGGAAGGCTACGCACTCGTAATCCTTGCCTGCGACTTTCTTGGCGGCAGTCCACTCGCTCTTGGCCCAGTCGCCCATGATCTGCATACCGGCCTTGCCGTTGATGACGTCAGCGGCCGCGATATTCCAGTCACGACCGGCACGGTTGGCATCCATGTAAGTGGCGACTTTCTTGAGTTCCGCAAGGGATTTGGCCATTTCAGGGCCAGTCAGGGTCTTCTGGTCCAGATCGACAAGGGCCTTCTTGTAACCTTCAGCCCCCATGACCGAGAGCACTACCGCTTCAAATACGGTGCTGTCCTGCCAAGGCTGGCCACCATGGGCCAGCGGGATGAAACCGGCTGCCCTGAGTTTGTCACCTGCAGCGTAGAACTCTTCGAGGGTGGTCGGGGCCTTGTCGATACCGGCTTTCTTGAAGACTTCCGGGTTGATCCACAGCCAGTTGACGCGATGGATGTTCACCGGCACGGCAACGTATTCGTTCTCGAACTTCACGGTTTCGGAGATTTTCTTGTCCAGAAGAGAATCCCAGTTCTCCTGCTTGGCAACATCCTTCAACGCATCGGTATCGAGCAGGCCGGTGGCACCCCATTCCTGAATGTCAGGGCCTTTGATCTGAGCGACGCCAGGCGGGTTACCCGCGACTGCACGACTCTTGAGTACGGTCATTGCAGTAGCGCCACCACCCCCGGCAATTGCGCCGTCCTTCCAGGTAAAACCGTCTTTCTCAACCTGCGCTTTCAGAACATCGACAGCAGCCTTTTCGCCACCGGACGTCCACCAGTGCACGACTTCGATAGTGCCTTTGGAATCAGCAGCAGTAACGCTCAGAGGGAACAACGAGGCGAGAGAAATGACAGCAGCGAGACGTGAGATTGAATTCATCGATTTGACCTTTCTTGTTGTTATGCATGAGCAAGTCTGTGCTTGCGCTCAGGGCAGTGTAACCAAGGGTTTTTCGAGCACGGTAACGAAGGGATGCGTAAAAGTCACAGGATGGTTACATTCGCCAGCCCTCTCGGTACCCAGTACCCAGTCGCAAAAAACAGAGTAGCCCACGTTTTCAAAACCGATACCGCGTCGAAAATCAATCACAACGACATCATTGACTTTATAGCTTCACTCGGATTACGTGGAATAACTATCTACCTCATATCACAAATGAATATAACTTGAAGCGATTGCTTCACCATGAGTTACCTAATCTTAAAAAGGCAGAACAGTCTTTAGGCCCTTCCCGCTTCAGCTCTTCTACAAAGAGCATAAATGGACGTACATTTTCGCTGATAAGGAATAACACAATGAACAACCCTGCTTCGTTTAAATCCGGTGAAATTGATCCGGGCTTTCAACCTGTCGGCATCCCCAACCCGGATGAAACAAAAAGAAACTTTTCTGTAGATACATTACTTCCAGTGGCCAATGGATATTTGATTGCAGGCTGCCAGGATGAGATCTATAGTCAACGGCCCTGCCTGGTCAGAATAACCCCCGATAAAAGCCTTGATAAAACCTTCGGTCAGAATGGTTATGCCTTCGTTGATGTGCGCAATGACCCTATGGCAGAAAACGACGGTTATCTACTGAATGTCGATCTGCTACCCGACGGCAGGTATCTGGCCAGACTGGATACGACAATCACCATCAAGAACCAGCGAGTCAGTTGCCTGGTACTGGCCTGCTTCACCGCTGACGGTCAAAAGGACCCGGCGTTTGGCAATAACGGGCTGCGCCTGTATCCACTGTCCGCCAACGCGGGACAATGGCCGCAGCCATTGCGCACGCTTGCCGATCGCGTCCCTCAACCACAGATGCAGCGGTTCCCCGATGAACAATACGGTGACCTCAAGGTATTGAGTGATGGAAAGCTGTTGGTCCTGACCACCGTAAGGGACCTGGCTGAAAATACTCATCGTACTTACGTCTTGAGACTGACCCCGGATGGCGAACTGGACCCGACATTCAATACCAATGGCATGATGGAGCCTGAAAGTTATGTATGGTTCAAGCCTTATCGTTTAGTGGTGCAAGACAATGGAATGATTGTCATCGGCGGCTCGCATCCGGGTGTTCCCTTTATTGCCCGCTTTCATGAAAACGGAACGCTGGATACCACCTTCGCTTCGGATGGATATTTTACAGACTTTGGCAATTACGCTTATTCAAGCTGGAACAGCCTTTTACCGGATGCTGCAGGAAATATTGTCTGTGCAGGAAACCGAGGGAGTACAAACGTCATTCGTGGCAGAGGTGTTTTAGCCATTTGCAAGATAGATAAAAATGGCCAGCGTATTCCCGACTTCAACCAAGGGGAAACCTTATTGATCGAGTCAAGAGAACCCGACAATGTCGTACCTGTAAACTTCACGGCTATTGTCGACCGTTCCGGACGGATTGTAATGGCTGGCAGACACATAAACTCGATACCGCAACTGAAAGGCTTCATGGCACGCCTGCTCGAAGACGGACGGCCGGACACCAGCCTGGGAGAAGACGGCGTGCGCTATTACGAAGAACTCGAGGGGTTGAACTACCTGCGCGAAGACCCGGAAACCGGGGGCTATTATTCCAGTGTCATGACGAGCTTTTCACCCAATACCCTTTATCGATTCATCAGTTGAAGCAGGTGCGAATTCATTCGCGAATGAATTCGCTCTGAGGCGGCGTCCAGGCACCGCAGTTTATGACGCTTGAAATCTGTCTCAATCCACGGATCGAGGCAGAAACAACGTCACACGCAATCCGCCTTCGCGCAGGTTCTGCAGGCTCACTTCACCGCCATGGCTGTGGGCGATATTACGAGCGATGCCAAGGCCCAGGCCGTAACCCTGCTGCTGGCTGCCAGCCAGACGAAAATGCGGCTCGAACACATGTTCCAGCCGCTTTTCAGGCACGCCCGGCCCTTCGTCATCCACGTGCAGGACAAAAGCCAGATTGTTGTCCTCGACCTTCAGATGCGCCCGATGCCCATACTTGATCGCATTGTCGATCAGGTTGCCGATGCAGCGCTTGAGCGCCAGCGGCTTGCCGGGGTAAGCAGCCTCTGCCACGCCCTTCTGTGTGACACGCCCGTCGCGCAGGTAGGGCTCGATCAGACATTCGAGCAAGTGGTTGAGATCCACCTGCTCGATATTCTCGTGAATGTCGGTGTCCTTCACGCATTGCAATGCGCCTTTGACCAGCAGCTCAAGCTCGTCGAGATCCCGGCTGAACTTGGTCTGCAACTTCTCGTCTTCCAGCAGTTCGACCCGCAACCGCAAGCGGGTGATGGGCGTGCGCAGGTCATGGGAAATGGCACTGAACAACTGGCCGCGCTCGGTCAGGTAACGGCTGATCCGGTTGCGCATGGCGTTGAAGGCCCTGCTGACTTCCACCACTTCACTGCCACCGCCTTCGACCACCGGCTCGACGTCAGCGCCCAGGGACATGTCCCGCGCCGCACGCGCCAGACGCTTGAGGGGACGGCTTTGCCAATGCACCAGCAGACCGATGAAGACCAGCAGGAAAATACTGGTCAGGGCAATGAACCAGACCTGCTGCAAGGGCAGTTCCTGTTCTTCCAGGGAGGTATAGGGTTCAGGCAGCAGCGAGGCGATATACAGCCACTCGCCGGGAGCCAGTTCAATCTGGGTCACCAACACGGGTGGGTCCAGCGGTTCCAGGGTCAACGCGTAATGCGCCCATGAGCGTGGCAGTTCATCGAGCTTCAGGCCACTGTTGAAAATCCGCAGGTCATCGGGGCGCACGAACCATACGGCGATGTCGGGATCGTTACCCAGGTGTTCACGCAAGACTTCATCGACAACCTGCAGGACCGCCTGCTTGCGCGGTGTCGGCGGCAGTATCTGCATATCCAGCGGGCGATCGTTGAGCGACACGACAAACCGCGTACCGCCCATGCTGCGCAGTTGATCCAGCACCAGCGGGCGGTAGGCCAGAGGCAACGAGCGAAAGTAACTGACACTGGCGGCCATGGAATACGCCAGGCTGCGGGCGCTGGTCACCAGACCGACCATCTGCGTGGCGCGCAACTGGGAAAGCCAGATGACGCTGGACAATGCCTGGGCCATCAATACGGCCAGTAGCGTCAACAACAGCATCCGCCCCAGCAGCGAACGTGGCAGTCTGGGACTGGGCAACCTCAAACCGGTTTTTTCAGTAGCCATTGCTGGCGTGCACGCTGACATTCGTCGCCAGTAGGTAACCACTGCCGCGCACGGTGCGTATCAGTCGCGGTGCCTTGCCGGTATCGCGCAGACGCTGGCGCAGACGGCTGACGGCCATGTCGACAATACGCTCCAGCGGCATCAGCTCACGTCCGCGCGTGGCGTTGCCGATGGTGTCGCGGTCCAGAATCTGCTGGGGATTGTCGAGGAACAGCTTGAGTAACGCGAAGTCCGCGCCGGAGAGGATCACTTCCTCGCCATCGTTATGGAACAGCCGATGACTGACCATATCCAGACGCCACTCGTCGAACACCATCACGTCGTTGCCGGTACGCTCATGGCCGAACTGCGCACGACGCAGCAAGGCCTTGATGCGAGCCTGCAACTCACGAGGACTGAAAGGTTTACCCAGGTAATCGTCAGCCCCCAGCTCCAGACCGATGACACGGTCGGCCTCGTCGGAACTGGCGGTGAGCATGATGATCGGCACATGCGGCTGGCGCGGATGCTGACGCACCCAGCGACACAGGCTGAAACCGTCTTCATCGGGCAGCATGACGTCGAGGATCAGCAGGTCGCTGGGCGCCTCGTTGAACGCCTGGCGAAAATCCGCGCCGTCTCCCACCGTACGCACCTGAAAACCGGCGCGGCTGAGGTAGGTATCCAGCAATTCACGGATTTCCTGGTCATCATCGACCAACAGAATCGATTTACTGACTGAGCTCAAATTGAATCGTCCTTGTTGACAGTGACGTTGTTTTTATTGAGTTGCCATCCGTGACATACAGCGACGGGAAAACGGATCAGAGATCCTTTCCAAACGCCTGTTGCAATGCGACACCCGCGCCCATCAGGCCGGGATACTCGGCAGTGACCAGCCATACCGGCAGGCCTTTGAAATAATCGCTCATCACGCCTTTTTCAGCGAGTGCGCGCTTGAAGCCGCTGTTGCTGAAGAAGTCGACGAAGCGTGGCACCACGCCACCCACGATATATACCCCACCCAGGCCGCCCAGCGTGAGGACGTTATTGCCCACCACCCGGCCCAGAAACACACAGAACTGATCCAGAACCCCGGCCGCCACCGGATCACCCGACAGCGCAGCCGAAGTAATGGCAGCAGGCGACTTGAGTACCGGCTCGATATCGTCCAGCGCACAACTGACCTGATACAGCTGCAACAGGCCTGCGCCGCTCAGGACCGTCTCGGCACTGACATGCTCGTGCTCGGCCATCAGCCGCGTCCACAGCAAGGCTTCACGGGCCGTACCGATCGGCAGGTCCACATGGCCACCCTCGCCGGGCAAGGCCATCCAGCGGCCTTCGCCGGTGCTGATCAGAGTCCCGACGCCAAGCCCGGTTCCCGGCCCTACCACCACACGCGGACGATCCGGCTTGCCGATGCCGTGACAGATGGTCAGGTATTCATCATCACGCAGGCGGGTCATGCCCAGGGCCATGGCCGTGAAGTCGTTGATCAGCAACAGCTCATCGACCTTCAGGTTGGCGCAAAACTTCGAGCGGCTCAGTTGCCAGTTGCTGTTGGTGAAATAGAACTCATCGCCGTCCACCGGACCGGCCACGGCCAGACAGACGAAGCCGATATCACCACGTTGCAGATCGAGGTCCTGCAGATAGATCTCGATGGCTTGTTCCGGCCCGGCGTAATCGGCAGTAGGGAATACCCGGATCGAATGCAGCTTGTCGTCTTCCCAAATGGCAAAACGTGCATTGGTGCCGCCAATATCACCGACCAGAGCCAATTTCACTTGAGCGTCTCCAGGTTTGAAGTAAACGCGCTGGCACCCTGCTCCGCCGAGCTGAAGGCCATGCGCATGAAGCCGAACAGTTCACGGCCACAGCCGACACCATTGTCGAGCTGGCTGACTGCCGGTTGTCTGGCTCCCAATTCTGACGCTTCGACCAGAACTTGCAACGTGCCTTTTACGCCATCGACGCGAATCACGTCACCATCCCGCACAAGAGCCAAAGGGCCACCATCAAAGGCTTCCGGGCAGACATGGATCGCAGCCGGGATCTTGCCCGAGGCACCGGACATGCGACCGTCAGTCACCAGGGCAACCTTGAAACCGCGATCCTGAAGCACGCCCAGGAACGGCGTCATCTTGTGCAGCTCAGGCATGCCGTTGGAGCGCGGCCCCTGGAAGCGCATCACCGCCACGAAATCCCGCTCCAGCTCGCCGGCCTTGAAGGCGTCGGCCAGATCCTGCTGATCCTGGAAAACCCTGGCCGGAGCTTCGACGATCTGATGTTCGGGTGCCACGGCGGAGACTTTCATCACGCCGCGTCCCAGGTTGCCTTCCATGACCCGCAGACCGCCTTCAGGAGAAAACGGACGCGCCACCGGGCGCAGAATGCTTTCGTCCAGACTCTGCAGCGGACCTTCGCGCCAGACCAGCTTGCCATCTTCCAGGAAAGGCTCCCGGGTGTAACGGCTCAGGCCACGCCCTGCCACGGTGTTGACGTCTTCATGGAGCAGGCCGGCCGCCAGCAGTTCGCGGATCAGGAACGACATGCCGCCCGCCGCCTGGAAGTGGTTGATGTCAGCCTTGCCGTTGGGGTAGACGTGACTCAGGGTCGGCACGACTTCCGACAGGTCGGCCATGTCCTGCCAGGTCAACTGGATACCGGCAGCCTGGGCAATGGCCGGCATGTGGAGGGTGTGGTTGGTGGAACCACCCGTGGCGTGCAGGGCCACGATGGAGTTGACCAGCACCCGCTCATCGACGATTTCGCCAATGGGCATGAACTCGCCACTCTGTTTGGTCAGGCGGGTAACCTGCCGGGCGGCTTCGACGGTCAGCGCATCGCGCAGCGGAGTGCCCGGGTTGACGAACGACGCGCCCGGCAGGTGCAGACCCATGACCTCCATCAGCAACTGGTTGGTATTGGCCGTGCCGTAGAAGGTGCAGGTACCCGGGCCGTGGTAGGACTTCATCTCCGAGTCCAGCAATTGCTCGCGGGTCGCCTTGCCTTCGGCGTAGCGCTGGCGCACATCGGCCTTTTCCTTGTTGGAAATACCGGAAACCATCGGCCCGCCGGGTACGAAGATGGTCGGCAGATGGCCGAAACGCAGCGCCCCCATCATCAGGCCCGGCACGATCTTGTCGCAGATGCCCAGCATCAATGCCGCATCGAACATGTTGTGGGACAGCGCCACGGCTGTGGACATGGCGATCACTTCACGACTGGCGATGGCCAGTTCCATGCCCGGCTCGCCCTGGGTCACGCCATCGCACATGGCCGGCACGCCGCCCGCAAACTGACCGACCGAACCGATGTCACGCAACGCCTGTTTGATCTGGGCAGGAAAGACTTCGTACGGCTGATGCGCCGAGAGCATGTCGTTATATGAAGAAACAATTGCGACGTTGGCGGCGTTCATCATGCGCAGGTTCTGCTTGTCCTCGGTGCCGCACCCGGCCACACCATGGGCAAAGTTGGCGCACTGCAGCTTGCCGCGCATCGGGCCGTCGCTCGCTGCGCCGCGAATCAGTTGAAGGTAGCGCTGACGGGTTTCGCGACTGCGAGCGATGAGACGCTCGGTTACCTCAAGAATGCGGGGATGCATGTGATGAACTCCAGGCTAACGTCTATGGTCACCCGTAAAGACCATGCCAGCTATCGGGATGCTGCGCCAAGGCGCAAAAAACCTGATCTCGATCAACTGAAGCAGCCTTTCAGGCTTGTAGTTGTAGATAAAACAAAATATTGCCACTAAAAATGCTTGTTTTCTATTTTTATGAGAATAATCTTGTAATTCCAACAACAATTCTTGAAGGACGACTGTATGACTATTCGCATTGCAATCAACGGTTTTGGCCGGATCGGCCGTAACGTCCTACGCGCACTCTATACCCAAGGTTACCGGCAAGACCTGCAGGTCGTCGCTATCAACGATCTGGGCAATAGCGAGATGAACGCTCATCTGCTGCGTTTCGATACAGTTCACGGCCCGTTCTCCGGCACCGTCGAATGCGACAGCGAAAGCCTGACAGTCAATGGTGACCGTATCGCTGTCAGCGCCATCCGCAACCCTGCCGAGTTGCCATGGAAAGCCCAGAATATCGATGTCGTCTTTGAATGCACCGGTCTGTTCACCGACCGCGAAAAAGCCGCCGCGCACATCACCGCCGGGGCAAAGAAAGTGATTATTTCGGCTCCCGCCAAAGGCGCGGACGCCACCATCGTATACGGCGTCAACCACGATACCCTGCGTCAATCGCATCAGATTATCTCCAGCGCTTCGTGCACCACCAACTGCCTGGCACCGGTTGCTCAGGTGCTGCATCGCGAGCTGGGCATCGAAAGCGGCCTGATGACCACTATCCACGCCTACACCAATGACCAGAACCTGATCGATGTGTATCACACCGATCCGTATCGCGCCCGCTCGGCCACTCAATCGATGATCCCGAGCAAGACCGGCGCAGCCGAAGCCGTTGGTCTGGTGCTGCCGGAACTGGCGGGCAAGCTCACCGGCATGGCCGTGCGGGTACCGGTGATCAACGTTTCCCTGGTGGACCTGACCGTCAACATCAAACGCGAAACCACCGCCGACGAAGTCAACGCACTGCTCAAGGAAGCCAGCCAGCACTCCAGGATTCTGGGCTACAACACCCTGCCGCTGGTTTCTCACGACTTCAACCATAACCCGCTGTCGTCGATCTTCGACGCCAACCACACCAAGGTCAGCGGCAAGCTGCTCAAGGTACTGGCCTGGTACGACAATGAGTGGGCGTTCTCCAACCGTATGCTCGACAACTGCCTGGCGCTGCACAACGCGCAGTAACAGCCGAGTATCAAGAAAAATACAGAAAGCCGACTTGACCGAATATGTGGATGATAAGCATTATCATCCACTGATTTTCCCGGTCAGGTGTTTCTGTGTCGCAATCGCACTTCAATGACGTGTTTGTCGCTCAACGCGAGGTGCTGTTGCGAACCTTGCAAGGCATGGTGGGCAATCACAGTACCGCCGAAGACCTGCTGCAGGAAACCTGGCTGCGGGTCACCCGCGCCCTGACCGAACGCCCGATAGATCACCTGGAACCCTTCGTCTACCAGACCGCCCGCAATCTGGCGCTGGATCATTTGCGCTCGCGCCGCATTCATGGCCGCACCCTGGTCGAAGATGCTCCCGCCGAGCAGATCGAAAGTGTCATCGCGCAACTCAGCACGCCCGAAGATGCCACTCACGCCAAGCGCCTGCTTGAAAGCCTCAGTGCCACTGTGGGTAAACTCAGCCCGCGGCAACAGAAAATATTCACGTTGAGCCGCCTTAACGGATGCAGCTATCTGGAGATCGCCGAACAACTGGACATCTCTGCAAGCACCATACAAAAAGAACTGAAACTGATCATGGCGATCTGTGTGGGAGTCGTGGCAAGACTCGACCTGGCTTGACCGCGCCTGGACGCTGCCGCAGTCTGCGAGCCCGCACTGATGCAAACAGATCGAACCGAAGCAGCCGAGGAACACCTTGAAAACAGAACGCCCGCAGTCGCTTGCCCAGGATGTACTGAGTGACAGCGCAATGGATCAAGCCCTGACCTGGCTGATCGAACTGGAAGGCGCAGACCCTCGGCAGCAGGAGCGTTTCGAAGCCTGGCTGCAAGCCGACCCTGCCCATGCCAAAGCCTTCGAGAAGGCACAGGCCATCTGGAACTCGCAAACGGTGCAACACGCGGCGGCGACCTTACAGTCACCGCGCAAGCCTTCGGCGTGGCAGCGTATCCGGCCACACTGGAAGCCTGTGGCGATGGCCGCCGTTCTGCTGTTGGGATTGTTCAACTTCAGCAACCTGCCGCTGCGCATCCAGGCCGATCACCTGACCGTGGTGGGCGAACGCCAGCGCCTTGAACTGACCGATGGCTCGAAAGTATTGCTCAACACCGACTCGGCCTTTTCCAGCCACCTGGACGACGGCCAGCGTGTGGCACACCTTTATCGAGGAGAAGCCTATTTCAACGTGGCCCTCGACCCGAACGTGCCGATGGAAATCGAAGCAGGCCCGATCCGCATGAGCGCCAACAGCACCGAGTTTTCGGTGCGTTACCTCGATGGCGAGGCGCGGGTTCAGGTGCAGCGTGGCGCAGTTGACGTCAGTGCCATACGCGGCGACTCCAGAGTCAGTCTCGGTGCGGGCGACAGCGTGCGTGTAGGCCCATCGGGCTTTGGCCATCGGGAAAGACTCGATCCGGACAGAGACCTGGCCTGGATTCAGGGCCGCCTGATTTTCGATAACAGCCCGCTCGGTGAAGTGCTGGCAGAGCTGCGACGCTACTATCCCGGCTGGATCATCAACACCAATCCGGCACTGGATCGCATCACCGTGACCGGCAACTACAAGCTGGATAATCCCCTGAACGTGGTGCGTTCACTGGCGCACATCACCTCGGCCAACGTGCGTGAATTGCCCGCCGTCGTACTCATCAACTGATCGACAAAACTTTTTTTACGCACTCGCCTTCCCTCGTTCGTCTAGTCATAGCCGATGCAACTGATTCGTATTAACAATCAGCAGCACAACACTATAACCAGCAGTACGTCAGGGAGCGCCACAGATGTCATCCTCGTTCACTCACACGCGCAAGCGATTCGCACTTTCGCTGCTGACCGTGGCGGTTTTCAGCGCCGGCATGCAGGCGATGCCCGCCGTCGCCGCGACCGAAAACGCTCCACAGGCACGGGCTGCCGGTACTTACACCTTCTCGATTACCCGACAACCGCTGGTTTCTGCGCTCAATGAGTTCAGCCGTGTTACTGGCTGGCAGGTCGGCGTGTCATCGGACCTGGCGCAAAACGTCGTCTCCCCTGGCGCCAATGGCAACCTGCAGCCCGCTCAGGCACTGGAACGCCTGCTGTCGGGCAGCCAGTTGAGCTATCGCAATCTGGGTGACAACAACATCGTGCTGGAAAAGCGCGTCGCCGGAGTCATTGCTCTTGAGCAGACAACCGTCAGCGCCACGCGCCAGGAACAGGACATCGCTTCGGTGCCCACGACCGTCAGCGTGCACGAGCGCACCGAGCTGGACCGAGGCAACGTCAATGACATTCGCGACCTGGTACGCAACGAACCCGGTGTCTCGGTGGGCGGCGCAGGCCAGCGTGGCGGCACCACCGGCTACAACATTCGAGGCATCGACGGTAACCGGGTCCTGACCCAGATCGATGGCGTCGAAGTGCCGGACAGTTTCTTCACCGGCCCCTTCGCCCAGACCCGTCGCAATTACGTGGACCCGGAAATCGTCAAGCGCGTCGAAATCCTCCGCGGCCCGGCCTCGGCGCTTTACGGCAGCAGCGCCATCGGTGGTGTGGTCAGTTACTACACCCTGGACCCGGAAGACATCATCAAGCCCGGCAAAGATGTCGGCGCCCGCCTGAAAACCGGTTACAGCTCGGCCGATGAAAGCTGGCTGACCTCGGGCACCGTCGCCGGTCGCCTGGGTGATTTCGACGCGTTGCTGCACCTGAGCCAGCGCGAAGGCCATGAAACCGAATCCTACGGCAGCACCAGCGGCACCGGCCTGACCCGCACCGAGGCCAACCCGGAAGACCAGCGCGCAAAGAATGTGCTGGCCAAGCTTGGCTGGAACTACGCCGACGACTCGCGCCTGGCGCTGACCTACGAAAAGTACAAGGATGATCGCGACACCAATCAGCTCAGCGCCGTCGGCGGGCCGTTCGGCAATGGCGTCGGAGTTGGCATGTACCGCGGTCGCACCACCAACGACACCATCACCCGCGAACGCGTTGGCATCGAACACGACTTTGCCCTCGACAGCCTGCTGGCCGACAAGGTCAAGTGGAGCCTGAACTATCAGGATGCCAAGACAGAACAGAGCACCCGTGAGCGCTATTTCCCGTTCAGCCGCGACCTGCTGCGCTACCGCGACACGACCTACCAGGAAAAGCAGTGGATCTTCGATGCCCAGCTCGACAAGGCATTCGCGATTGGCAGCACCGATCATGTGCTGACCTACGGCACGACCCTCAAACAGCAGAAAGTCACCGGCCTGCGTACCGGTAGCGCAATCTGTGCACGGGTGCTCGGTGCCTGTACCGTGGCCGGAGCCATCAGCCCTGTGGCCAGCGATAACCCGGTGCCGACCAGCGACTTCCCGGACCCGACCATCACCAGCTATGCGCTGTTCGCTCAGGATCAGATCAGCTGGAACAAATGGACCTTCATGCCCGGCGTGCGCTACAGCTACACCCGCCTGAACCCGAAGATGACCGAGGAGTTCCTCAACTCCGAAGGGCTGGACGATCCCAGCGGTGGCAATAACAAGGACAGGACCTGGGACCGGGTATCGCCCAAACTCGGCGTGACCTACGCCCTGACCAACGAATACACCTGGTACGGCCAGTACGCCGAAGGTTTCCGGACCCCATCGGCCAAGGCGTTGTACGGCAGCTTTGAAAACACCACGGCCGGTTATGTGGTCGAGCCCAACCCGAACCTTGAGCCGGAAAAGAGCAAAAGCTATGAAACCGGGCTGCATGGCCGCTTCGAGTCCGGTTCGTTCGATGTCGCCGTGTTCTATAACAAGTACCGCGACTTCATCAACGAAGACGGTCTGGCTGCCGGTTACGATGAGCTCACCTTCCAGTCCTACAACATCAAGCACGCCACCATCAAAGGCGCCGAGGTCAAGGGTCGCCTGAACCTCGACAGCTTCGGCGCGCCGCAAGGCCTCTACACCCAGGGCTCGATTGCCTACGCTCAGGGCCGCAACAACGACACGGGCGAACCGCTCAACAGCGTCAACCCGCTGACCGGCGTTTTCGGCCTGGGCTACGAGCAGGACAACTACGGAGGCCTGCTGAACTGGACACTGGTCAAGCGCAAGACTCGCGTGGATGACAGCGAATTCCACGAGCCGGACGGCTCGGCCTCACAGTTCCGCACACCGGGCTTCGGCATTCTGGATCTGACCGGCTATTACAAGGTCACGAACGACGTCACCGTCAATGCCGGTCTCTACAACCTGACCGACAAGAAATACTGGCTCTGGGATGACGTACGCGGCTACGACGGCGTGGGTGAAGCAGGTGCTACCGCGCCGGCCAACCTGGATCGCCTGACCCAGCCGGGCCGTAACTTCAGCGTCAATCTGGTCTGGGACATCTGATTCCAGCCATCACCAGCCCTGCGGAAAACACGCCATCGAGCCCGATCGGCGGCGTGTTTTTTTACGCTTTGGGGGCTGGCCATTCGTCTATTCAACAACGCCCTTTCATTTTGCAAGGAAGAACCTGATGACAACCGAGCAGACTCGTCCTGCCCTGCGTTCCCAGCGTCTCAACCAGATTACCCATGCGCCCCACGAGCAGCTCGACAAGGCGGTCAAGGCCAATGCACCTTTCGAAACCCTGGAAAGCTACAAGCGTTTTGTCGTTGCCCAGTACCTTTTCCAGGCGGAACTGCAAAGCCTCTACAACGACCCGGCGCTGATCCAGATCGTCGCCGACCTGCCCGCCCGCTGCCGTGCCGAACAGGCCAGGGCCGACCTTGCGGACCTCAACACCGACATCCCTCAATCCGTCGCCGGTGCCGTGCAGAATCCGGCCAAGGCCGAAGCCCTGGGCTGGCTGTTCGTCTCCGAGGGCTCGAAACTGGGTGCGGCCTTCCTGATCAAGCGCGCCGCGGCCCTGAACCTCAGCGAAAGCTTTGGCGCACGGCATCTGGGTGAACCTGCCGGTGGCCGTGCCGAAGGCTGGAAAACCTTTATCCGGACTCTGGACGGCCTGACATTCAGTGCCGAAGAAGAAGCACAACTGGATCGAGGCGCCATTGCAGCGTTCGAGCGCTTCGCCGTGCTGTTGCAACACGCTTACGCCCATGCGTCACAGGTCGAACAGGTTCAGGCATGAAAAAGCGCCCGGTGCTGTTAAGCTGGCCGGGCTTTGTGAAACTGCCTGTAGTGACCATGACCTATAAACCGCCCGGCTCCAGACTTTCGCGCTTTCTGTTTGGCATCCTCGCTTACGTCAGCCTGGGGATAGGCATTGCCGCCATATTCATCCCCGGCCTGCCGACCACCGAGTTCATTCTGCTGGCCGCCTGGGCCGCGACCCGCAGTTCGCCGCGCCTGAATGCCTGGCTGGAAAACCATCGCGTGTTCGGTCCGCTCCTGCGCAACTGGCGCAATGGCCGACTGGTCACGCGCAGCGCCAAGATCAGCGCGACCATCAGCATGCTGGTGTGCGCCATCGTGATGCTGAGCCTGCTCAACCATGTCTGGTGGCTTTACCTGGCGATCGCGGGCATGGCAATGGGCAACCTGTGGCTCTGGTCCAGACCTGAGCCCGACCGTGACCTGAATCAGTAACGCAAATGTGCCGCAGGGCTATGCTGTCGGGTGCCTGTCAAGGGTGCTGAACCTCGGCCAACGGGCCGGGGTCTACCCCTACACTCACCTTCTGCGACGGAGCGACCGCCATGTTTGAACCAGGTCATCTGCACATCATCCATGCTGCCCTGCAAAACACGGGGTTCAGCTACGACATTCACATTCGTTACGAAGTACAGGAAGACCCGAAGGAAGGCACTTCCATGCACTTCACCATGCAGGGCGAGATCAACGGCAAGAGCTTCACTGAAGAGTTCCGGCTGCCGCGGGATCTGGCCTTCAACTTCGCCCACGACGCAAGCCGCATCGGTATCAAATACGGCCTGCCCAATCGCGCCGCGATGCCCATCGACCTGCACAAGGATTACGACAGGATGTTCAACGACATCCGCGAAAAGCTGCATGCCCGATCCGGGGAACCTGTAAAGCCCGAGCATCTGGAATAATCGTTTTTTGTGGGAGCGAATTCATTCGCGAAAAACCTCACCCCACAAGGCATACTTGCCACCCTCGCAACCCAGAACCATAACGTCCCATGCGTATCCATGTCTGCTTCATCGACCGCGTCGGTATCACCCAGGAAGTACTGGCCATCCTGGGTGGACGCAATCTGAATCTCGATGCCGTGGAGATGGTGCCTCCCAACGTTTACATCGATGCGCCGACCCTGAGCCATCAGATGCTCGAAGAGCTCAAGGATGCGTTGTTCCGGGTGCGTGGCGTCGAAGCGATCACCGTAGTCGATATCCTCCCCGGCCAACGCCGCCACCTGCAACTCGATGCCCTGCTCGCCGCCATGACCGACCCGGTGCTGGCGCTGGACAGTGCCGGGCACGTGTTGCTGGCCAACCCGGCGCTGATTGCCCTGATCGGCCGAGAACCCGAAGGCGAACCCATAGGCGAACTGTTCGCCGATCCGAGCCTGCAGGCCACGCTGCTGGAAAACGGTTTTCGCCTGCCCATGCGCGAAGTCACGCTCAATGGCGAAGCCCTGCTGCTGGATGCCACGCCCATCACCGAAGCCGGTGCCCTGCTGACGCTGTACCTGCCCAGCCGGATCGGCGAACGCTTGTCGGCCCTGCATCACGACCATGCCGAAGGCTTCGATGCGCTGCTGGGGGAATCGCCCGCGATCCGCATCCTCAAGGCCCGCGCCCAGCGAGTTGCCGCA
The DNA here is from genome assembly GCF_018968705.1 of Pseudomonas lijiangensis. Taxonomy (NCBI): domain Bacteria; kingdom Pseudomonadati; phylum Pseudomonadota; class Gammaproteobacteria; order Pseudomonadales; family Pseudomonadaceae; genus Pseudomonas; species Pseudomonas lijiangensis. The sequence continues at coordinate 1,145,040 of NZ_CP076668.1, read as the reverse complement.
CTGGATGCGCCCCTGCTGATTCAGGGCGAAACCGGCACCGGCAAGGAACTGGTCGCCCGTGCCTGTCACGCCAGCAGCGCTCGCCATGGTGAGCCCTTTCTGGCGCTCAACTGTGCGGCGCTCCCGGAAAACCTGGCTGAAAGCGAACTGTTCGGCTATGCGCCCGGCGCGTTCACCGGCGCCCAGCGTGGCGGCAAACCAGGGCTGATGGAGCTGGCCAACCAGGGCACCGTGTTTCTGGATGAAATCGGCGAAATGTCGCCGTACCTGCAAGCCAAACTGCTGCGCTTTCTCAACGATGGCAGCTTCAGGCGAGTGGGCGGGGACCGGGAAGTCAGGGTCAACGTGCGCATCCTCAGCGCCACCCATCGTGATCTGGAAAAGATGGTCAGCGAAGGCACCTTCCGGGAAGACCTGTTCTATCGCCTGAATGTGCTGAACCTGGAAGTCCCGCCACTGCGCGAGCGCGGTCAGGACATTCTGCTGCTGGCCCGCTATTTCATGGAACAGGCCTGCACCCAGATCCAGCGACCGGTATGCCGCCTGGCAACCAGCACCTATCCGGCTCTGCTGGGCAACCGCTGGCCGGGCAATGTGCGTCAGTTGCAGAACGTGATATTCCGCGCCGCGGCCATCAGTGAAAGCACAGTGGTGGATATCGGCGATCTGGATATTGCAGGCACCGCTGTGGCTCGCCAGAACGATGGCGAAGTCGGCAGCCTTGAGCAGGCCGTCGAGGATTTCGAGCGCGAGCTATTGCAGAAGCTCTATGCCGATCACCCCTCGACCCGGCAACTGGCGGCACGGCTGAACACCTCACATACCGCCATTGCGCACCGGTTGCGCAAGTATGGGATTGGTAAGTAGTGGCTGCTCACTTTGTGGGAGGCAGCTTGCTGGCGACTTCATCAGACGCAGAATATCTGTCGGCTTTCAGGCCTTTTTCGCCAGCAAGCTGCCTCCCACAAGGTTTGTTGATACCTTGGCTGATCAGCATGACCACATAGCGAATTCATTCGCGAACAACCGTAACAAAATCATTCCACCGTAACGAATCCATTCCAAACCTCTCCAATCCCCCAACCAGCAAGGCTTTGATCCCATAAGGATTTTGCAGCCCTCCATCACTGTATCGATTTCGCTACAGCCCTGAAAACAACCCCCACCCAAAAACAATATAAACCATTGATTTAAAAGACAAATTCCATATTGGCCGCAAATTTGCAGAACAGCTTCTCATAGCACCAGCGCACGCCGCTGGCTTTTACCCTTGAGGAGTTGTTATGAGCGAGTTGCGATTCACCGTTGAACACGAATGGCTGCGGGCCGAAGCCGATGGCAGTGTCACGGTAGGCATCACGCCTTATGCACAGGAATCCCTCGGTGACGTGGTTTACGTGCAACTTCCGGAATTACAGACCTACACTCAACACGCCGAAGTCTCGGTCGTGGAATCGGTGAAAGCTGCCAGCAGCATCAATATGCCGCTGGATGGCGAGGTGGTCGCCGTCAACGCCGAACTCGACAGCACCCCAGAACTGGTCAACGAAGATGCGCTGGGCGCAGGCTGGTTCTTTCGCTTCATTCCGCAAGACGCCAATGCCATTAACGGCCTGCTGGATCAGGACGCCTACGACCGACTGATCAAAGCCAACGCCGAAGCCTGAGGAGCGAGCCATGACTGACCTGAATACCGCCAACGAATTCATTGCCCGCCACATCGGCCCTCGCGCCAGCGACGAGCAGGCCATGCTGCAAACCCTGGGCTTCGACTCCATCGAAGCACTGAGCGAAAGCGTGATCCCGCAGAGCATCAAGGGCACCAGCGTTCTGAACCTGCCCGCCGGCCAGAGCGAAGCCGATGCCCTGGCATCGATCAAGGCCATCGCCAGCAAGAACCAGTTGTTCAAGACCTACATCGGCCAGGGTTACTACAACACTCACACCCCGGCTCCGATCCTGCGCAACCTGCTGGAAAACCCGGCCTGGTACACCGCTTACACGCCGTATCAGCCAGAGATTTCCCAGGGCCGCCTGGAATCGCTGCTTAACTTCCAGACCCTGATCAGCGACCTCACCGGCCTGCCGATTGCCAACGCCTCGCTGCTGGACGAAGCCACCGCCGCCGCAGAAGCCATGACCTTCTGCAAGCGCCTGAGCAAGAACAAAGGCAGCCAGCACTTCTTCGCTTCGGCCCACTGCCATCCACAAACCCTGGACGTGCTGCGCACCCGCGCCGAGCCATTGGGCATTACCGTCGTGGTGGCCGATGAAGCAGAACTGGGCGATGTCAGCGACTACTTCGGTGCGCTGCTGCAATACCCGGCCAGCAATGGCGATGTGTTCGACTACCGCGAACTGATCGAGCGTTTCCACAGCGCCAATGCGCTGGTGGCAGTGGCTGCCGACCTGCTGGCCCTGACCCTGCTGACGCCACCGGGCGAATTCGGCGCAGACGTGGCCATCGGCAGCGCCCAGCGTTTCGGCGTGCCGCTGGGCTTCGGTGGTCCGCATGCGGCGTACTTCTCTACTCGTGATGCCTTCAAACGCGACATGCCAGGCCGTCTGGTCGGCGTATCGGTGGATCGCCACGGCAAACAGGCGCTGCGCCTGGCCATGCAGACCCGCGAGCAACATATCCGTCGCGAGAAAGCCACCAGCAACATCTGCACCGCGCAAGTGCTGCTGGCCAACATCGCCAGCATGTATGCCGTCTACCACGGGCCTGCCGGCCTGACGCAAATCGCCAACCGCGTGCATCGCATGACCGCGATCTTCGCTGAAGGCCTGAGCCAGCTGGGTCTGAAAGTCGAGCAGGAATTCTTCTTCGACAGCCTGACCATCAACACCGGCACCAAAACCGCCTCGCTGCACGCCAAGGCACGCGCGCACCATATCAACCTGCGTGAAATCAACGCCGAATACCTGGGCCTGTCCTTCGACGAAACCACCTCGCAGTCGGCCGTCGAAACCCTGTGGACGATCTTCGCCGCAGACGGTCAGACGCTGCCGGACTTCGCAACCCTGGCTTCCACTGCAAAGTCGTATCTGCCCAAAGCCCTGGTGCGTCAATCGGCGATCCTCAGCCATCCGGTCTTCAATCGCTATCACTCCGAAACCGAGCTGATGCGTTACCTGCGCAAGCTGGCCGACAAGGACCTGGCGCTGGACCGCACCATGATTCCGCTGGGCTCCTGCACCATGAAGCTCAATGCCGCCAGCGAAATGATCCCGGTCACCTGGGCCGAATTCGGCAACCTGCACCCGTTCGCGCCAGCCGAGCAAAGCGCCGGTTACCAGCAACTGACCAGCGAACTGGAAACGATGCTCTGCGCCGCCACCGGTTACGACGCCATTTCCCTGCAACCCAACGCGGGCTCTCAGGGTGAATACGCCGGTCTGCTGGCGATCCGTGCCTACCACCAGAGCCGTGGCGATGAAGCCCGCGACATCTGCCTGATTCCGTCGTCCGCCCATGGCACCAACCCGGCCACCGCCCACATGGCCGGCATGCGCGTGGTGGTGACCGCCTGCGATGCTCGCGGCAACGTCGATATCGAAGACCTGCGCGCCAAGGCCGTCGAGCATCGCGACCAACTCGCGGCCCTGATGATCACCTACCCGTCGACCCATGGCGTGTTCGAGGAAGGCATCCGCGAAATCTGCGGCATCATCCATGACAACGGCGGCCAGGTTTACATCGACGGCGCCAACATGAATGCCATGGTCGGCCTCTGCGCACCGGGCAAGTTCGGCGGCGACGTTTCGCACCTGAACCTGCACAAGACCTTCTGCATCCCCCACGGCGGTGGTGGCCCGGGCGTCGGCCCGATCGGCGTGAAGTCGCATCTGGCACCGTTCCTGCCCGGCCACGGCCAGATGGAGCGCAAGGAAGGCGCAGTCTGCGCAGCACCGTTCGGCAGCGCGAGCATTCTGCCCATCACCTGGATGTACATTCGCATGATGGGCGGCGAAGGCCTCAAGCGCGCTTCGCAACTGGCGATCCTCAACGCCAACTACATCTCCCGTCGCCTGGAAGACCATTACCCGGTGCTCTACACCGGCAGCAACGGTCTGGTGGCCCACGAATGCATCCTGGACCTGCGCCCGCTCAAGGAAACCAGCGGCATCAGCGTCGATGACGTTGCCAAGCGCCTGATCGACTTCGGCTTCCACGCACCGACCATGTCGTTCCCGGTGGCCGGCACCCTGATGATCGAGCCGACCGAGAGCGAATCCAAGGAAGAGCTGGACCGTTTCTGCGAGGCCATGATCAAGATCCGCGAGGAAATCCACGCGGTAGAAAACGGCACGCTGGACAAGGATGACAACCCCCTGAAAAACGCTCCGCACACCGCTGCGGAAATCGCCGGTCAGTGGAGCCATCCATACAGCCGCGAACAGGCCGTGTACCCGGTCGAGTCGCTGATCGAAGGCAAATACTGGCCACCTGTGGGTCGTGTCGACAACGTGTTCGGCGACCGCAATCTGGTCTGCGCCTGCCCGTCCATCGAAAGCTACCAAGAGGCGTGATCGCCCAGCCTTCGCGAAGAGCGTTCCTGTTCTTCGCGAAGGCCTCCTCTCACAACGGAATCCATCATGCCGACAGAACAATTGCTGACCACACCGCTACACGCCCTGCACCGCGAACTCGGCGCAAAAATGGTGCCCTTCGCCGGTTACGACATGCCTGTGCAATACCCGGCCGGCGTCATGAAAGAACACCTGCATACCCGTGAAAAAGCCGGTCTGTTCGATGTCTCGCACATGGGCCAGATTCTTCTGACCGGTGCAGGCGCCGCGCAGGCACTGGAAACCCTGGTCCCGGTGGACATCATCGACCTGCCGGTCGGCATGCAGCGCTATGCGATGTTCACCAACGAAAACGGCGGCATCCTCGACGACCTGATGGTTGCCAACCTGGGCAACGATCAACTGATGCTGGTGGTCAATGCCGCCTGCAAGAACGAAGACCTGGCGCACCTGCGCAAGCATCTGGCTTCACACTGCACCATAGAACCCCTGTTTGAAGAACGCGCCCTGCTCGCCCTGCAAGGTCCGCAAGCGGCTACCGTGCTCGCACGCCTGGCCCCGCAAGTGGCGAGCATGACGTTCATGCAGTTCACCCGTGTCACGCTGCTGGGCAGCGAGTGCTATGTCAGCCGCTCGGGCTACACCGGCGAAGACGGCTATGAAATTTCGGTTCCGGCCGCACAGGCCCAAGCCCTGGCGCGTCGCCTGCTGGACGAGCCGGAAGTGGCTCCAATCGGCCTGGGCGCTCGTGACTCGCTGCGACTGGAAGCCGGTCTGTGCCTGTACGGCCACGACATGAATGTCGAGACATCCCCCGTCGAAGCCAGCCTGCTGTGGGCCGTTTCCAAGGCACGGCGCGCCGAAGGTATTCGTGCCGGCGGATTCCCCGGTGCCGAAAAAATATTCGTCCAGCAGCAAGCCGGTGTAGAAAAAAAACGTGTCGGCCTGTTACCGCAGGAACGTACGCCGGTGCGTGAAGGCACCGAAATCGTCGATGCAGAAGGCCAGACAATCGGCAGCGTTTGCAGCGGCGGTTTTGGTCCGACACTGGGCGGTCCCTTGGCGATGGGCTATCTGGACAGCCACTTCACTGCGCTGGATACGCCAGTCTGGGCAGTGGTACGCGGCAAGAAAGTCCCGATGCGGGTAAGTAAAATGCCTTTTGTTGCGCAACGTTACTTCCGCGGCTGATAACCGCGTCAAAAAAACAGCGATTATTCACGGCACAATTGCCCTGTTGCATGACTCTTTCACAGAGCCGCGCAACAGGGTTTCTGTCGTCGAAAAAATGCCCCGACAAAGTGCACAAACGGTCCATAAACGGGCAGTTTTACACCCTGACTGAAAGATCCCTGCAGCGCTCTGACAAGCATGAAAACAAGGGGCAAACCGGGGCTTGTTTTTGTAACGAGAGTTGGCGTAGAGTTTCCTGACTGTGTTTGCATAGGTCGCTGAATCTGGACCTGGGCAGTAGCTCAAAGCGTTGCTACATCCCGTTCTACGTTTCTTACTTCTTGCAACCAGCCCCAGTACTCTTTCGTGTGAAAGAGGCTGTCACCAATTCAAGCGTCAAGGAAATAAGAAAATGTCCCAACGTCAGAGCGGCACCGTCAAGTGGTTCAACGACGAAAAAGGTTTTGGTTTTATCACTCCAGAAAGCGGTCCGGATCTGTTCGTACATTTCCGCGCAATTCAAGGTAACGGCTTCAAGAGCCTGAAAGAAGGCCAGAAAGTGACCTTCATTGCCGTGCAGGGCCAAAAAGGCATGCAGGCTGATGAAGTACAGGCCGAAGGTTAATAACCAAAGCCGAAAAGCCCCTGATTTTATTGATCTCAGGGGCTTTTTTATGGACGCGATTTCGTAAGATGCGGTCTTGACCGTAATCGAGAGCTTCGCGATGTCCAAACACCTGCTTCGACCGCAAGGCGATTTCGCCCCCGCTGGCCTTGCTCGACGTCTGGCAGCCATCTGTTACGACGCCTTCCTCTGCTTCGCCCTGCAACTGGTTACCGCCTTCGTCTACAAGCTGGTGCTGATGGCTTTCATAGGCGAAGCCCGACTGCGTGTCCTGTCCGAATCCGGCTCGCTGGATGGCGACCCCCTGCTCTCCTCCATTCTCCTGCTGGTCACCTTTGGTTTCTTCGCCAAGTTCTGGACCCATGGCGGTCAGACGCTGGGCATGCAGGTATGGGGCATTCGCGTCCAGAACGCCGACGGCACCGCCATCAGCCTGATGCAGGCGCTGCTGCGCTTTATCGTGTCCATTGCGTCCTGGCTGTGCCTGGGGCTGGGCTTTGTCTGGAGCCTGTTCGACAAGCAGCAACGCACATGGCATGACATGTACTCCGGCACCCTGCTGGTCAAGGTCCCCAAACAGAAATAGCGCCCATGAAAAAGCCGACTCGAAGTCGGCTTTTTCAACTCACTGGATGATCATCCAGCGCGGCGAAGCAACAGCACACCCGCCAGGGCACAGGCGGCTGCCGGCACCAGCACCGCGAACAGCGGCGAGAAGCCGAATACCAGACTCGACGGGCCCAGCAGGTCCTGGATGATGCGGAAGGTAAAGCCGACCAGCACACCCGTGAAGACACGTTGCCCCAGGGTCACGGAACGCAGCGGGCCGAAGATGAACGAGATTGCCATCAGCACCAGCGCCACCGTCACCAGCGGCTGCAGGACCTTGGTCCAGAACGCCAGCCAGTAACGACCATTGCTCAGGCCCTGATCCGCCAGATAGTGGGCATAGCTCCACAGACCGGAAATCGACAGCGACTCGGGCGGCATGATGACCGTGCTCAGCAGTTGCGGGCTGAGGGAGACTTCCCAGCGCTCCACCGGGGTCTTGATGACCTCGGTGCTGCCATCACGGAAATACGTGGTGCTGACATCTTTCAGCTCCCAGTAATCGGTCATGTAGTTGGCCTGTCTGGCGAAGCTCGACGTCAGCATGTGGTGCTGCTCATCGAAGCGATAGCGCGTCACGCCATACATCAGCCCGTTGGGCTGAACCGTGTTGATGTGGATGAACTCATCGCCCTGACGGTGCCACAAGCCATGCTTGGCACTCTGGGAGTCGCCGCTGCCCTGAGCCAGCGAGCGGGCGGCCTGAGCCTGGTTTTCAGCGTAAGGCGCAACGTACTCACCCACCAGCACACCGGCAGCCATCAGGAACAGCATGGGCTTCATGACCGCCCAGACGATGCGTGCAATGGACACACCGGCGGCCCGCATGATGGTCAGTTCGCTGCTGCTGGCCAGGGTGCCCAGACCAATCAGGCAACCGATCAGGGCGGCCATCGGCAGCATGTCGTAGACCCGCCGCGGGGCGGTCATGAGGACGAAGCTGCCAGCATCCATCAGGGTGTAGCTGTCACTGATGTCGCCCATCTCGTCGATGAAGGCGAACAGCGACGCCAGACCCAGAATGATCCCCAGCACCGCCATGATCGCCAGGAATACGCTTTTACCAATGTATCGATCGAGCTTAACCACGAGCCACCTCCGCTACGCTACGGCGACTCGCCATTTTCAGCCGCAATGGCTCCCAGTAAATCAACGCCATGCCTATCAACAGGAAAATCCCGTGGACCCACCACATGCCAAGGCCGATCGGCAGCTTGCCTTTCTCCAGGGCGCCGCGCACGGCAATCAGGATGGTCAGGTAGGACATGTAAAGCAGAATCGCCGGCAGCAGCTTCAGATAGCGGCCTTGACGCGGGTTGACCCGTGCCAGCGGCACGGCCATCAGGGTCACGATGAAGACCAGAATCGGCAGCGAGATACGCCATTGCAACTCGGCCCGATAGCGTGGCGTGTCGTTGCCGATCAGCTCGCTGGTGGGAATGGCTTCACGGTCGGTGACGTCCTCGCTGATTTCAGGCTTGGGCAGCATCGCACCATAGGTGTCGTACTTGATCGCACGATAATCGGCCTGACCTGGATTACCGTCGTAGCGGTAGCCGTTTTCCAGGATCAGGAAACGGCTGCCGTCAGCACGCACTTCCTGGTGACCCTTGTCGGCCACCAGCACGGTGATGCTCGGCTCTTTGGTCTTGTCGGTGGAGATGCGTCGCTCGGAAATGAACACGCCACTCAGGTTGGTACGGTCCTCGGACAGCTCCTGGGTGTAGGTAATCCGTGAACCGTCGCGCAACGCCTGAAAACGTCCAGGCACCAGGGTGTCGAACTCGGTCATCGCATCCTGCTTGTTGATCAGCAGCGAGAACTGGGTTGCACCTTGCGGCGCAAGGCTGAAGCTCAGCCAGGCAACCAGCAGCGCCACGACGGCGGCCGGTGCCATGGTGATAGCAAGCAGACGCTGCTGGCTCATGCCGGTAGCGGCGAGCACGGTCATTTCGCTTTCCAGGTACAGACGGCCATACGCCAGCAGAATGCCGAGGAACAGCCCCAACGGCAGGATCAACTGCAGGAAGCCCGGCAGACGGAAGCCCATGATCAGGAACAATACGCCCGGATCGAGCGCACCCGAAGCAGCCTGGGCCAGATACTTGATGAAGCGCCCGCTCATGATGATCACCAGCAATACAGCGCTTACCGCGCTCAAGGTGACAAGCACTTCTCGGGACAGATAACGGAAGACAATCAAACCAGACACTCCAGAGTTGTCAGGCTCAGGCAGCCGAACAAGGAAAAATGAGCCACGGCAACCAGACATTCACACCCGGCAAAGGTGCGAGCCGCCAAAAAATATGCGGCATTATCCTGTGATTGAGTGTTCCTGTCACTGCGCGGTCCTGATAGTTCTCACAACAACTTCCTACACGGACCGTAAGAGCGGTTGTTCGGGGTTGTCAGCGGCTGCAAAGCAGGGTCAAACTGCAAGGCTTGACGCTGGCGTCGGCTGCACAAGGCCTCGACTTGCCGCTCACATCATTCATTTTGCGAAAGCTCGCAGTCTATTCGGGGACCCGACATGGAATTGGTTGTTAAAAGCGTAAGCCCAGAAACCTTGAAGACCGCCACCCTGGTGGTTGCAGTGGGCGAAAATCGCGTTCTGGGCACCGCGGCTCAAAGCGTGGACACGCTCAGCGGCGGCGCCATTGCCGCCGTTCTCAAGCGCGGCGACCTGGCTGGCAAGGTTGGCCAGAGCCTGCTGCTGCACAGCCTGCCCAACCTCAAGGCCGAGCGCGTCCTGCTGGTGGGTATCGGCAAGGAAACCGAACTGTCGGATCGTCAATTCAAGAAAGTCATCGCCAGCGTGCTTTCGACCCTCAAGGGTCTGGGTGGCAGCGATGCAGCCATCGCACTGGATCAGGTGGCCGTGAAAAATCGCGACACTTATGGCAAGGCCCGCCTGCTGGTGGAAACCCTGGCTGACGGCGAATACGTGTTCGACCGCTTCAAGAGCCAGAAAGCCGAACCTCGCGCCCTGAAGAAAATCACCCTGCTGACCGCCAAGGCCAGCGTTGCCGATGTAGAGCGCGCAGCCACCCACGCCCAAGCCATCGCCAAGGGCATGGCCTTTACCCGCGACCTGGGTAACCTGCCGCCAAACATCTGCCACCCGACCTACCTGGGCGAAGAAGCCAAGGCTTTGGGCAAGGCCCACAAGAATCTCAAGGTCGAAGTCCACGACGAGAAGAAACTGGCCGAGCTGGGCATGGGCTCGTTCCTGGCCGTGGCTCAGGGCAGCGCCCAGCCACCGCGCCTGATCGTCATGAACTACCAGGGCGGCAAGAAAAACGAAAAACCTTTCGTGCTGGTCGGCAAGGGCATCACGTTCGACACCGGCGGCATCAGCATCAAGCCGGCTGCGGGCATGGACGAAATGAAGTTCGACATGTGCGGTGCAGCCAGTGTGTTCGGCACCCTGCGCTCCGTGCTTGAACTGCAACTGCCGATCAACCTGGTCTGCATCCTGGCCTGCGCCGAGAACATGCCAAGCGGCACCGCGACCCGCCCAGGCGACATCGTCAAGACCATGAGCGGCCAGACCGTCGAAATCCTCAACACCGACGCCGAAGGCCGTCTGGTGCTGTGCGATGCCCTGACCTACGCCGAGCGCTTCAAGCCGCAGGCAGTCATCGACATCGCTACCCTGACCGGCGCCTGCGTGGTTGCACTGGGCGGCCACACGTCCGGCCTGCTGGGCAACAACGACGTGCTGATCAATCAACTGCTGGACGCTGGCAAAGTGGCCGACGACCGCGCCTGGCAACTGCCGTTGTTCGACGAGTATCAGGAGCAACTGGACAGCCCGTTCGCGGACATCGCCAACATCGGCGGCCCGAAAGGCGGCACCATCACCGCAGCCTGCTTCCTGTCGCGCTTCACCAAGGCGTATGACTGGGCGCACCTGGACATCGCCGGTACGGCATGGCTGAGCGGCGGCAAGGAAAAAGGTGCAACCGGTCGTCCGGTTCCGCTGCTGACCCAATATCTGCTCGACCGCGCTGGCGCATAAGATGCCTGGCGGCGTATCGGCCTTGCCGGTCGATACGCCGCCTGCTCTGGAACAGACATGACTCAAGTCGACTTTTACATTCTCCCCAGCGCCGATCCTGCGGCACGCCTGGATTTCGCCTGCAAGCTGACGGAAAAAGCCTGGCGTCTGGGCCACAAGGTCTATCTGCATTGCAGCGACAGCGCCCAGCGCGAGGATCTGGACGCACGGCTGTGGCGCTTCAAGGGCGAAGTCTTCCTGCCCCATGGCGAAGCCGAAAGCGATCACGAGGCTCCGGTTGTACTGGGCCTTGGGGACGATCCGGGGCAACATCAGGACCTGCTGGTCAATCTTGACCTCCGTATCCCGGCCTTCTTCAAGCGTTTCGCCCGGGTGGCGGAAGTCGTCGTGGAAGAACCGGCAATACGTCTGGCGGCACGAGAGAGTTTCCGCTCGTACCGCGAACAGGGTTATCCTCCGCAAGATCACCGACTACAGCGTCTTTGAGTACACGATGGATACTTCAAAAAAAGCTGAACCTGCGCTTCTGCTGGACGACCTCGAATCGATCCGCCAACTGCTCGGCGATGACAACCTGCAACCGCCCCTGCTGACGGACACGATCCACCGCGAAGTCCAGATCCCCTTGCTGTTCGACGTCGTCGGCAACAAGCCCGACAGAATGCAGGAAGCGGATTACGACAATCCGGACATTCCGACGCTCCTGCCTGACATCCCCGTGCAAGCAGCAGCTCCTCAGCCCGCTCCCGAACCGGAACTGAAACCGGAACCGCAATCCAGCCCGAACCCCGATGCCCTGCTGCATCTGGACAGAGAACTGCGGGCCGCGGCGCAACTGATCATGCAAGACGTGATCGACGACTTTGCACCGCACATCGAGACGGAGATAAAGCGCCGGCTTGAGGCTAGGGTGGAGAGGCTTGTGGCCTCAGCTGCAAGCGGAAAGCTTTAAGCTGCAAGAAAAAGCTCGGGGCTTTGCGCTTGTAGCTTGTAGCTTGTAGCTTTCAACTTGCAGCTTGTAGCCTGCAACTCCCCCCCGGTCTATACTTGTCGGCTTTTCTGAATCAATGCCACAGGGTCCCGCCGCGCATGGACAAGACTTACCAGCCGCACGCCATCGAAACTTCCTGGTACCAGACCTGGGAGTCCGAAAACTATTTCGCTCCCCAGGGCGCGGGTGACTCCTACACCATCATGATTCCGCCGCCGAACGTGACCGGCAGCCTGCACATGGGTCATGGCTTCAATAACGCGATCATGGACGCCCTGATCCGTTTCCGTCGCATGCAGGGCCGCAATACCCTGTGGCAGCCGGGCACCGACCATGCGGGTATCGCCACCCAAATGCTGGTAGAGCGCCGCATCGAAGCTCAGGGCCAGAGTCGTCACGACCTGGGCCGCGAGAAGTTTCTGGAAAAGATCTGGGAATGGAAGGATGAGTCCGGTGGCAACATCAGCCGTCAGATCCGTCGCCTGGGTTCGTCCGTGGACTGGAGCCGCGAGCGCTTCACCATGGACGACGGCATGTCCGCCGCCGTACAGGAAGCCTTCGTTCGTCTGCATGAAGACGGCCTGATCTACCGTGGCAAGCGTCTGGTCAACTGGGACACCAAGCTGCACACCGCGATTTCCGATCTCGAAGTGGAAAACCACGACGAGAAAGGTCACCTGTGGAACCTGCGCTACCCGCTGGCCGACGGCGCGAAAACCGCTGAAGGCCTGGATTACCTGATCGTTGCCACCACGCGCCCTGAAACAATGCTCGGTGACGCGGCCGTTGCGGTGAACCCTGAAGACGAGCGTTACAAGGCGCTGATCGGCAAGTTCGTCGAGCTGCCACTGGTTGGCCGTCGCATCCCGATCATTGCAGACGATTACTGCGACCCTGAATTCGGCACCGGCTGCGTGAAAATCACCCCGGCCCACGATTTCAACGACTACGAAGTCGGCAAGCGCCACAACCTGCCGCTGCTGAACATCTTCGACAAGAACGCTTCCGTCCTGCCTGCCGCACAGGTGTTCAACCTCGACGGTACGCTCAACGAGTCCATCGACGGCCGCCTGCCTGCCGAATACGCCGGCCTGGACCGTTTCGAAGCCCGCAAGCAGATCGTTGCCGCATTCGATGCCGCCGGCCTGCTGGTGAGCGTTGATGACCACGCCCTGAAAGTCCCGAAAGGCGACCGTTCCGGCACCATCATCGAGCCGTGGCTGACCGACCAGTGGTACGTTTCCACCAAGCCATTGGCCGAACCTGCCATCGCTGCCGTGGAAGACGGCCGCATCGCCTTCGTGCCCAAGCAATACGAGAACATGTACTTCTCCTGGATGCGCGACATTCAGGACTGGTGCATCAGCCGTCAGCTCTGGTGGGGCCACCGCATTCCGGCCTGGTACGACGAGTCCGGCAAGGTCTACGTCGGTCGCGACGAAGCCGAAGTCCGCGCCAAGAACAACTTGGGGCCGGACGTTGCGCTGCAACAGGACAACGACGTCCTGGACACCTGGTTCAGCTCGGGCCTGTGGACCTTCTCCACTCTCGGCTGGCCGGAAAAGACCAAGGCGCTGGAAACCTTCCATTCCACCGACGTGCTGGTCACCGGCTTCGACATCATTTTCTTCTGGGTCGCCCGGATGATCATGCTCACCATGCATCTGGTGAAGAACGAAGACGGCACGCCGCAAGTACCGTTCAAGACCGTCTACGTGCATGGTCTGGTGCGCGATGGCCAGGGCCAGAAGATGTCCAAGTCCAAGGGCAACGTCCTGGACCCGCTGGATATCGTCGACGGCATCGACCTGGAAACCCTGGTGCAGAAACGCACCAGCGGTCTGATGCAGCCACAACTGGCCAAGAAGATCGAAAAGCAGACCCGTCAGGAATTCGCCGACGGCATCGCCAGCTACGGCACCGACGCCCTGCGCTTCACCTTCTGCTCGCTGGCGTCCACCGGTCGCGACATCAAGTTCGACATGGGCCGCGTGGAAGGCTATCGCAACTTCTGCAACAAGATCTGGAACGCAGCGCGCTATGTGCTGGACAAGGGCGAAGACTGCGGCCAGAACGGCGAAGAAGTCGAACTGTCCCTGGCTGACCGCTGGATCATCTCGCAGCTGCAACGCACCGAAGCCGAAGTGACCCGCCAGCTGGATCAGTTCCGTTTCGACCTCGCTGCGCAAGCGCTGTACGAGTTCATCTGGAACCAGTACTGCGACTGGTATCTGGAACTCTCCAAGCCTGTGCTCTGGGACGAAAACGCTCCGATCGAACGTCAGCGCGGCACTCGTCGCACACTGGTTCGCGTGCTGGAAGTCGCGTTGCGTCTGGCGCATCCGTTCATGCCGTTCATCACCGAAGAAATCTGGCAGCGCCTGGCGCCGCTGGCCGGCATCAACGGCAAGACCATCATGCTGCAGGCCTGGCCGGTGGCCAATGAAAGCCGCATCGACCCGGCTGCCGAAGGTGACATCGAATGGCTCAAGGGCCTGATGCTGGCCGTGCGTAACATCCGTGGCGAAATGAACATCGGCCCGGGCAAGCCGCTGCAACTGTTCCTCAAGAACGTCAACGCCGAAGACCAGCGTCGCCTGAGCGAAAACGACTACCTGCTCAAGAAACTGGCCAAGCTCGAATCCATCACCGTACTGGCTGAAGGTGCAGAAGCGCCGCTGTCCGCGACCGGTCTGGTGGGCGAGATGGAAGTGCTGGTGCCAATGGCCGGCCTGATCGACAAGGGCGCCGAGCTGGCGCGTCTGGACAAGGAAATCCAGCGTCTGCAAGGCGAAGTCCAGCGCGTGGGCGGCAAGCTGTCCAACGCAGCGTTCGTTGACAAGGCACCGCCTGAAGTCATCGCCAAGGAACGCGCCAAGCTGACCGAAGCCGAACAGGCCCTGAGCAAGCTGGCCGAGCAACACGCACGTATCGCCAGTTTGTAGCCCTGTGTGCTGGTAGGAGCGCGAGAGGTCATTGAGGCCTCTCGCGAATACCGATCAGTCAAGGTCATCAATCACTTTGTGGGAGGCAGCTTGCTGGCGACTGTAGCCTACAGACGCAGAATATCTGCCGGCTTTCAGGCCTTTGTCGCCAGCAAGCTGCCTCCCACAAGTGGCGTTTGCGCCTTAACTGCTTCGCATCTTCAGAACGACTCACCATGACTACGCCACACAAGCCTCCCCGCAAAAAGCCTCAACGTCCCGCCAAACCGGCAGAACCCCGCGAGAAGGCCACGCTGCATCCGCGCAATCGCCATCAGGGTCGCTACGACTTCCCCAGGCTGATCAACAGCAGCCCGGAACTGGCCGAGTTCGTGATTCTCAATCCCTACGGGAAGGAAAGCATCGACTTCGCCAACCCTGTGGCCGTGCGCGTGTTCAACCGGGCGCTGCTCAAGTCGCTGTACGGCATCGCCCACTGGGATATTCCGGCCGACTACCTGTGCCCGCCGATTCCGGGCCGTGCGGACTACCTGCATTTTCTCGCCGACCTGCTGGCCAGCGAGAACAATGGCGAGATTCCACGCGGCGCGTCGATCAAGGCCCTGGACATCGGCACCGGTGCCAACTGCATCTACCCCTTGCTGGGCCATAGCGACTACGGCTGGCACTTCGTAGGCTCGGATATCGACAGCACCGCCATCGCCGCCGCCACGACCATCATCAAGGCCAATGGCTTGAGCAAGGCCATCAGCGTGCGTCAGCAGACCAATCGCAAGCACATCCTGCTGGGCCTGCTCGACAGCAGCGAACGCTTCGAGGTGAGCCTGTGCAACCCGCCCTTCCACTCCTCACTGGAAGAAGCGCAGCGCGGCAGCCAGCGTAAATGGCGCGCACTGGGCAAGGCTGACCCCAAGCGCAAGCTGCCGGTGCTCAATTTCGGCGGGCAATCCCAGGAACTGTGGTGTGAAGGTGGCGAGATCGGCTTCGTGACCCAGTTGATCCACGAAAGCGCCCAGATACCGACTCAGGTGCGCTGGTTCAGCACACTGGTATCCAAGGCCTCGAACCTGCCTGCCATTCAGGCTGCGCTGACACGAGCCGGCGTGCTGAAGAGCCGGGTCGTGGAAATGGGCCAGGGCCAGAAGCAAAGCCGCTTTGTGGCCTGGACCTTCATGTAAGAGCGCTTGCCCTGGGCGGCACTCCGACGACCGGCTGCGTAGCAGTCGTAAATTTTGCGAGCGCTTCGCACTCGGTCGCGGGCAAGCGCGCTCTTACAGGACCAAAAAAAGCCGTGCCCGGTTAACCGGTGCACGGCTTTTTCACAGCAAGCGTGAGCTTACTTGTTGATCGAGTCGTTCAGCACTTTGGCCGGTACGAACTTGATGACTTTCTTGGCAGCGATTTCGATGGCAGCGCCAGTCGAAGGGTTGCGGCCGGTGCGAGCTGGACGCTCAGCAACTTTCAGCTTGCCGATACCTGGCAAGGTGATTTCAACGCCGTTTTCCAGTTGGTCGGCAACGATTTGGCCCAACTGCTCAAGAGCATTACGCGCGGTGGTTTTTGGCGCGTCGATAGCTTCAGCGATATCGGCGATCAATTGGTCTTTGGTAAGAGCCATGGTGGTGTTCCTTCCCTATCAAATTCATTTGGATTGCAGAACGTAACGTCGGCCAAAGGCCGGGCAATGAACCAGACTCCGCTGGCAGCCACGATAAATCGCGAAATGTAGATACTTAAACCGGGATTTGGTTCGGCCCACACGTAGACGATCTGCATGCTTGGCGCGCTTGAGTGCGCAAGACCGGGCAAAACTAGCACAGAGCCGGGCAAATATCCGCCCTTACCTATCCTTTTGGTCAGGTTTAAGCGGTAATCGCTCAAAAATTGATCATAAAACATCCTGCCGAGTGGAAAACCGGGCTCTGCAAGGCCATTTTTCGCAGGCCTGCGTTACACTGACGGCCTTGCACGAGCTGTCCGCTCTTCATCATTACCAGCCGAGATATCCATGCCGATCCGTCATTGCATAGTTCACCTGATCGACAAGAAACCCGATGGTACGCCCGCTGTTCTCCACGCTCGCGATACCGAACTCGCCGAGTCCCAGGCCATCGAGAACATGCTCGCGGACCTCAACGAGAGCTATAACGCCAAACAGGGCAAGGCCTGGGGGTTGTTCCACGCCGAATCCGGTGCGCACCCGTTCAGCGGCTGGCTGAAAGAGTATCTGGACGGCGCAAACGACTTCACGGCGTTCTCTCGCGTCTCGGTGGAGCACCTGCAGAAGCTGATGGAAGAGTCCAACCTGTCAGTGGGCGGCCATGTGCTGTTCGCCCATTACCAGCAAGGCATGACCGATTATCTGGCCATCGCGCTGCTGCACCACAGCGAAGGCGTGGCAGTGAATGACGAGCTGGACGTAACCCCGTCCCGTCACCTGGATCTGGGCCAGCTGCACCTGGCTGCCCGGATCAACATTTCGGAATGGCAGAACAACAAGCAATCCAAGCAGTACATCTCCTTCATCAAGGGCAAGAACGGCAAGAAAGTCTCGGAGTACTTCCGCGACTTCATCGGCTGCCAGGAAGGCGTGGACGGCCCCGGCGAAACCCGCACCCTGCTCAAGGCGTTCAGCGACTTCGTGGAAAGCGAAGACCTGCCTGAAGAGTCCGCTCGCGAGAAAACCAAGACCCTCGTGGATTACGCCAGCAGCCAGAGCAAAATGGGCGAACCCATGGGTCTGGAAGAGTTGTCCGAGCTGATCGATGAAGACCGTCCCCGTGCGTTCTACGATCACATCCGCAACAAGGATTACGGCCTGTCGCCGGAGATCCCTGCGGATAAACGCACCCTGAACCAGTTCCGGCGCTTCACAGGCCGCGCAGAGGGCCTGTCGATCAGCTTCGAGGCACACCTGCTGGGTGACAAGATCGAATATGACGAACAAGCCGGCACCCTGATCATCAAGGGCCTGCCAACCCAACTCACCGACCAGCTGAAACGGCGCTAACCGACATGCTGCTGCGTACCCTCAAGAAGTTCGCGCTGATCATGCTGGTGGTCGTGATTTATCAGAACTGGGGCAAGATCGAGCACTTCTTCAACCCGGCGGATGCGATCCCTGCGCAGACTCAGGCGCAAGCCCGCGTGGTGATGTATGCCACCGAGTGGTGCGGCTACTGCAAACAGACCCGACGCTTTCTCGACAGCAAAGGTATCCCGTTCAAGGAATACGACATCGAGAAGTCAGAAGAGGGCCGCAAAGCCTATGAAGCTCTGGGTGGGCGCGGGATCCCGTTGATTGATGTGAATGGCACGATTATCAGAGGCTTCAGCGAAGAGGCAATATTGGCAGCGCTGAAGTGACAGAAGAGTACCCGCAGGAGCTGCCGGAGGCAGCGCCTGCAGAGATTGCATTCAGATGTTAACAAAACCAAAGCATCGTTTCTCATGCGGCCTTTTTATAAAGGCTCTTCGCACGAAACCATTGGCTATTATTTCAGGGAAACGGCAGTACCTGGAACTGCATGGCCGGACGAGCAAATAACGCATTCGCCAGAGCCTCAAGCTTGACAGGCACGATATAACAAGGACGCCCCTCAACCTCCCCACCCAGGAACGATCTGAAGCCACCTGCCAGAATAGTAAACCTGGCCGTTTTCGATTGCTCGCCGGGTTCAAATACCAGAGGTTCTTCAAAATACATCTCACCAAACACTCTATGTATTATTCTGAAACTCACCCACATCGGCACCCGAACCAAACTGGCCTCTGATAAAAAAACTTCAACTTCCAACGTTTGTTCCTGGCCAGTGGCGACAACAAAAATATCTTTCATCGCGCTGACGAACGGCAACCTCAAGGGTTCGTTTTTTCCGAGTGAAGGTTTCACGAAAACAATATCGGACAAGCCAATGTCTCCGCCACTGGGCAAAGTAAAAGTCAACGCGCTCACAGGCCCCTTCAAAGAGAACGCCGTTAACGGCACAGATATCTGTCGCTGAAGAAACGTTTCAACCCCATTAATTATCTCAGGAAGCGGCCATCTCTCCTGTAGCGTTGCGGTAAGATCCACTGTAACGCCATCCAGAGTAACCTGCAGCTCAACGGACTCTACAGCGCTCTCCTCTTGCATGTAATCGATATGAAAACTCAAATGCGTGTAAAGCGACAAATCAACAGGGCTTCCCACGTCACGAACATGCAGTTCCAGTTTGGCTGGCAACTGAAAGCCAAGGCTCTTGAGATTTAGAAAACCGTGACGTCGATGATGCGTAGACCGCAGCCCGCCAAACTTCGGCAAGGGAGCCGCGACAACCTCTCCAACACCTTCAGTTATAGTCCAATCCCATTCTCCAGGCATCAACAAGGTGTCATGAGAGTGCATATTTTCAAAGCTTTGAACGGTATAACGGCTTGACGCCGGAAAATACGCTGTACTTTGTACTGACGCCCGTGGAAGCGTCGGGATGGTGATTGGAGAACCGTCAAACAGGACTAAAAATTCCTGTTCCCTCCCCAAGACCAAGCGAAAAAATCCAGCCAGATAGAATGCACCGAGACGCTGCTGCTCTATAGGTCGATGGCGACTGACTTCAATATCTCCCCAGAACCCCTCGGTATCATCTCCTCCAGAACGGCTCCCGGGGGACCATTCTGTATTGAAGTAGTTATGATTGGCCCCTAACAGCAGTACAGAACTTCGAAACACGTCATCTTCAAATGCAAAGCGAGAGATATCGGAGTTACGTTGCGCGTCTAACCAGGCTACGTCGCCGTCCAGAAATGGCAGGATGGCAGCCGTATGCGTGCCGGGAATGGCAATATCGTCAAACGTCGTACTGCCTAATAGTACAGCAGCCTGTATACCATGGTTTTTATCAAGTAACCTGTTTAAGGTGACAGCCCACGCTACACCGGATCCGCCACGCGAATGCCCCATAAGACCTATAGCATCCAGATCCAGCCTGCCTTCCAGTAATGAAAGCTCCGGACGGTTCCCTTTATTTGCCTCACTCAATAAATCGAGATGCGCCAGAATTAAATGCCCTCGCGCCCGGTCTGCATTCTCCTTAAGCGACTCGTATGCAGTGATGCCATTGGCAGATAAAGAGACAACGACATAGCCATGACTGGCAAGTGCTTCTGCTGCGGCGCCATACCCTTCAAAGCTGGGAATCGGCTGCGCCTCTCCTCTACAAGGCCAATAGGACTCACTCGGAAACTCACACGTGGAGTGCCTCCCATGCAAAAGAATAACTACCGGGTACACACCTTGTGAATCAGGCATATACACCGCGGCTCGAAACTCAATGCCTGACCATCCGTCCGGGAGCTCCAATGCTTCATCGCCGTAATCATAATCATAGCGAATGACAGCATACGGCCCCACGGAGAGTGCATCAGGCGCAGCCAGCCTGGCCGATTCGGAAGTCTTTCTTTTGCTTTTTTTAAAAGGTTTATCATGTTTATTTT
This sequence comes from Pseudomonas lijiangensis, assembly GCF_018968705.1. Classification (NCBI taxonomy): domain Bacteria; kingdom Pseudomonadati; phylum Pseudomonadota; class Gammaproteobacteria; order Pseudomonadales; family Pseudomonadaceae; genus Pseudomonas; species Pseudomonas lijiangensis. The sequence continues at coordinate 1,124,668 of NZ_CP076668.1, read as the reverse complement.
TGCACGGAAGAAACAGCTCTGGACTTGTCACCTCTTTCACGTGCTCAACTTCAAAAACAGGGACAGTCGTTCTTAGCACTTTACGATCTTCCGAAAGTATCGCTTCGTACTCCAAACCATCGATGAGTAAAGTCGGGTACCTGCTGCTGATCGGCAGAGGCACATCCAAGTGAAGCTCAACATAATCGCCCCACTCGTTCTTGACAATTTTCCAGCCCTGAGATTTCATTGATAAACTCCTGTATTGGTACATCCTGATAGAATCCATTATCCGGCTTTCGCAAGTCTGTCTCACCCAAGAGTGATTGCGTACAGCACACGTTCCCTGGCCTGCTGCACGCACAAACTTTTTAAGTTCATTACAAGAGTCAAGCACATGCAACATGAAAACTCAAAGAGAAAACACGCCCCCTTCATACCCTATTGAATCATGCATCGAACAGCTAATAGCTAATCAACCTGTACACAAAACTATCCAAATGCGTCTCGAAGGGTGGCCCTTGGATAAACTGTGATAAACAAGCAGCCCTGAAGTTTTCCCTGAAAAAGCCGTACAAGCGGATTTATCCGCAAGACGGCATTTCAGACTATACATGTTGGGGAGATATAACGGCCTCTCGCGAATAACTCACTTACGACCGTTTTACGATCCGAAACCCCAACCGCGGAAAATGCACATGCACCACGCCTGCACGGGGATCTTCGCGGCGCAGGATCAGCTCTTCGCGCCCGCTGAACAGCAACTCGCCCTCTACCGCATCCACACCATAATCAACGGCTGAAATTGCCACCCGATCACCAGCCTTGAAGCCGTTTGGGTCAATAAACGCTTCATCGGGCAATGCCGCAGGTGTGGCATCGGCGGCGATTTGCACTGCATCGACAGCAGCGAGGTCGTTATGCGCACCATGACCGAAGCCCAGCACACGCCCAAGCCAGGCCGACACCGCCGGATAATCGTCCACCAGAGGTGATGTCACGGGAGTCTGCTTGAGGAACCAGAGGGTATGCGCCACGGAGAAGTCGGCAATCGAAGGCTCGCCAAACAGGAAGTCGCCATTGCGCTCCAACTGTTGCTCCAGCCTCGCCATCAGGGTTGGCCATTGATGCTGAGCCTGTTCCAGCGGCAAGCGTGATGCGCTTCCGCCGTCGAACAAGGTTGCCCGGTCTGCGACGAAGGCCTTGACCGCTTCAGGGGGTACCTTGGCGAAACGCACGGCCAGCGAGGCAGGCTGGAACACCAGACTGACCGCATGCATGAACAGCACCGAATCGCCCCACGCAGCAAGACCGGCAACCGTGAATTCGTGGCCTTCGGGGTAAAAGGTGGGGGAGGTCTTTTCCTGTTCCAGACGACGTGCGATCAATGCGGTGTCGCAGTAGATATCCGCACCGATCTGCAGAACCGGCGTCTTGCGATAACCACCGGTCAGGGCCGTCAGGTCAGGCTTGGGCATGACCGGCGGGATGATCACCGACCGCCAGGACAAGCCCTTGAAACCCAGCATCAGGCGGGCTTTTTCGGCGAACAGCGATGCTGGATAGTGATGCAGAATCAACTCAGACATGTGAACTCTCTTGTTGTGATCGGTCGCCCTCAGCGTAGCCGCTCAAGGGGCTGAAGCACAGCATGAACCATAACGTGGCACAGGCTGCTCAGGTGTGGACATCGATACGCCAGTCATTGTTCATCAGATCCCATACCTGCATACCTGTATTTTTGTGAGGCTCGCTTACCGCCCGTCTTATCCCCTTCTTGTAAAAAACCGAAAAAACATCATGAACGCCTCATAAAAGACTAAGCACTGACATTTTTATCAGCAGACAAGAGCGCCATAAAACTTAAAATAAACAGGGATTTTATCTTTTCAACCGTAGAACGCTCGATCAGGAGCACACAACCTGATCATGGAACAGCACCATGGAAAAGGCACTTCTCAAGCAACTCACCCAACTGCCAAAAAATACGCTACTCCGAGTTTACGGACGATTGGGGTCTAGCTCAGGCGACATGGAGAAAGGTAACCTGATCTCCTTTGATATTGCCCGAAAAAGCCTGACCCTCTACAGAGAGGATTACAGGTCTAATACGACACTTAACACTGACGACATTACACGTATTGTTTACACCCTTTATGGACAGTCACATTCGTTAGTCCTTGACCAGCCTTCCTATTTAAATACCGGCACTTCAGAAAGTAATAGCGGAAATCTACAAACGGGCGAATTCAATGCTTACTTACCCATTACAACTCTTGTCGGAAATGGCGGTGCGGGTCCTTCACTGGCCCTAAACTATTACTATTCCGCAGGAATAAAGTTTACGCCTGGAGGGTGGGCTCCCCGTTTCAGCTATGTCACGATTTATGACGACATGATCAAGCTTCACTTGCATTCAGGGCAAACACTTACCCTTTTTAAATCGCTGATACCTTACTCACCACAGCCTGGAATCACTATTAAAGAATTCGCCTTTTCCTGGATGAAAGTCATCCACAAAGACGGCACGGTGGAAATTCTGGAGGACATATTTAAAAGACCCATCACTAGCGAAGCCTCCGCCTCTGATTCCCTATCCACTCCCCCAGACAGATGCCTTGTCCCCATACAAATCATCAACAGCACAGGCTGCTCTCTTTATTTTGAATGGGAAGGCACCTTTAATAAAAGCCTCCTGCTCAGCAAAGTCTCAGACGATACTCAGGTGCTGCTGAAAACAAACACCCTGACAAAGAAAACACTGCTGGCCAATCAGACAATCAGCCTTGACGCCATTGAGTTCATCGAGCGCCCGGATCAGGCCCCTACGACGCTGTGCACGCTTTACCTGCAAAATTCCTGGCTGATCAAATACGAAAAAAACAATGGCCTGGATGTCGATACTCAGGAGTTCACCTACACCGGCCAGTACCTCACGGCTATCCAGCACTCTCGTCCTGTAAAAGAGCTGGTGACCTACTCGACAGACAACCGTATCGCTCGTTACACCCTGACAGGTAACAATGCCTCATCCAACCGGGTAGAAGACTATACGTTTACCGCATCATCTGCCAAACAGGTGACCACCTTCGACGCCGCATCGATCACAACAGAATTACTGTTTGACGCCGACGATCTTTTGTCAAAAAAAATCATCACCCAAGGCGATTGCGTAAAGACCACTGAGTTCAAGCGAGACTTCGACTCCAAAACCAGTCAATTATCGCTTTCCACCCTGACCACCTACAAAAACAAGCAATCACAAAGAACCGAAACCGAGTATTCAAACTTTGACGTTTTGGGCAACCTCATCAAACGTACCGTGAATGACGTGACGACCGAGTTCACCTACTACCGAGGCCAGGCCAAGGAGGAGGAGATAGTGGTCAATACGAGCACCTATACAGACACCTCAGGCCTGCATGGGAAACTCGGATGGGTACTCGATTACATGAACCCTATTGGCTGGGGTTTCTTATTGTTTGGCAAACAAGGGATGACGTGGGGAACCATCGAAAATCGAAACGTCGTAAACAGCCCGTACCTGACCAATACCGGAGCCCAGTCTTATAACCTCCCCGTCAAGATCGAGTGCCCTGGCGATCCTAATTACTTCCGGACCTATGTCGAATCCGAAAAGCGCTACCGTACCGTCAACGGCAAACGTGTCGATCTGCGCTGGACGTTCTATAGCTATAGCAGCCTGCCAGTAAAGGGACAGATAGTCGCTGGCCCCACGCTCAAACCGAGTGTGAAGCTGATTATTTATAATCCGCAGTCCGATGACAAAATCAAACTGAAAGACTGGCTCAATAGCCGCATGGTCGTGCAGGAGACCGAGTATTACACGGACCCTGGTGTCATTTCTTTCGGCCGCATCAAATCACTGACCCAACGACTGCTTGATCCTTCCGCAAAAGCTATTCCCCTGTCGCTTCAAAAGACGGCCTATGTTTACCAGTTGCAGGGCGATACGCTCACAACGACCACCACCTTCCAGTCTTCTGAAAACACTCAGAGTGTGACCAAAGCAGTGCACTCCATGAGATCTTCGCAGTTGTTGTACTCGCTGGATCCACACGGTAATAGCGTGAGTTACAGCTACGATGCCTATGGTCGAATGTTGAGCAAATCCGAACAGGCTCAAGAAAACGGCCCCCAACACAAAACCGTTTTTGAATATTCGCTGACCCAGGGTTGCCCTACTGTGATCACGACATTTCCAGGGGGGCAACAATACCGGGAATGCTATGACGCCTTTGGCCGTATCGCCAGTACCGAAACCCGTGGTTCGAACGATGCCAAGCTCGCATGGCGACAGCTATCGAGTACGTCCTACGATGGTTTGGGCCGAGAAAAAATCACCGTTGAATATGACTATGCACCCGCTGCGTCTGAAACATCGCCTATCGGTAAACGGCAACTGGAATGCGTTTACGATAACTGGGGCCAGCCGTCAAAAATCCAGGTGCAGGGCGGTATTGCCCAATATGACGAGTATGACCCTGTCACTCAGGTAAGAACGGCGAAACAGCAGTACCTCTCCACCGCATGCTGCAAGCAAACCACGCAATACAATTCACTGGGCAGCATTGAAAAGGAATCCCTGATAGACGCGAGCGGTATCGAATACCAATCGATCCAGTATGAATACGATGCCGCTGGTCGGATCAATAAACAGAAAGGGATTAACGGCATTGAACAGACGTTTGAGTGGGACGACTTTGATCGGCTGGTGAAGTCTTTCGGGGACGGGGTTGAACATACATGTGAGTATCCCGCTCACACGACCTCCCCTCTGACATCACGCCTGACACTCAATAAGCCGTCGGATAAATACGTGCATGAGTGGGGAAGCCGCAAGATCGACGGCCTTGACCGTGTTGTCGAAGTACAGACTGGCGGCAGAAAGAAAACCTTCAGTTATACGGGCAGCAACACATGGGGCATCTTGAGCAGCACGCCTCCCCCCTCGACCACGGCGTCCCAAAAGGTGAGTACTCAATTCGCGTATGACTCATCGACATCCACACTGACCCAAACGACGACCGGCTATCCCACCACTACAACAAAGGCCACTTCCACTTATTCGCTGCGAGGCGTTTTGCTTAAATACACGGACGATTTCGGCAACCAGACGACATACACCTATGACCTCTTGGGACGCCTGACCGGTACATCTGGCAAGGATGTCAGTACCACACTGAGTTATGACAGTGATGAGCGCCTTGTCAAAGAGAGTGTCACAGAACAGGCCAGCAAGACCTGCATGACTATCACCTATAAATACGATGCCAGAAACCGTGAAATCGAGCGTGTTTTCAGTGCTTCCGGGTACCCGGACCTGACCCTCAGACAAAGCTTCGATGGCAATAACCGACTGGCAAGTATCACACTGCTTCGTGACAAGACTGAACTGTCTCTGGAACGCTTTTCCTACACTTCTGGCGGTCAGTTGGCTGTCTATGAATGCAGTGGATCACAAAGACCACTGGATGCCAGCGGCAAGAAACTGAGCAAGCAAACATTCTCCTATAACCCGCTGGGTAGTCTTCAACAGTGCATCAGCGTCTTCGACGGCGGCCAGGACACTGCCACCTTCAATTATGATGCGAAAGACAAGACTCAACTTCGTTCGATCACTCACTCAGCCACTGGCATCGGTGCCGTTACGCTTGATTACGACACGTTTGGACGCCTGAGCAATAACGAAAGTGGTTACTCACTGACATACAACAATGCCGGGCAACTTGGGCAGATCCTTCGTTCCGGTTCGGACTTCCGTGAATACAGCTATCTCTATGACGAACAAGGCAAGGTCGGGGCCTGCTTCGGGACTTACTATTACGAACGCTACTATTACCGTGATGGCCAGCAATATGCGCGAGATGGTGTTATCCAGATCAAGGGCATCTACTACTCGCGCCTGTCCCGTATTGCCAACCAGAGTGACGCCTGCCATCTGTTGCAGCAGACCTTGAAGTCAGAAGAAACCGCCAGCAGCAGTAATCTCAGCAACAGCTTTGAACTCAAGAACTCCATGGGCTCCGTCATTGCCAGTTACGACACAGCGACCAAGGCCCAGACGCTCTTCAGTTATACGCCATTCGGTTATCGTCCCGATGACTGGAGCCAGCGAAGCTGGCTGGGTTTCAACGGCGAGCCCATCGACCGGCCTACTGGTACTTATCATCTGGGCAATGGCGTGCGTGTCTATAACAGTGCGATACAGACCTTCCAGACGCCGGACAGCTTCAGCCCCTTCGGGAGAGGTGGGCTTAATGGCTATGCGTATTGCAGCAATGACCCGGTTAACTTCAGTGATCCGGATGGCCATGCCGAGATTGTCAGGCAGTACAGCGTAGTCTCTCATGGCGCATTCGTTGAGGACCCGATTGTCAGGGCCTCGATGGACCTGGCTTTAGGTGTCACACTGGCAGTGGCTACAGGAGGTACATCCACAGCTTTTGGAATTGCCACGCTGGGGCTTGAAATCGTTTCTGGAAGTTTTGGCGTCGCGGCGGCAGCTCTGGCAGAGCGCGACCCTCACACCGCCAACATACTGGACTGGGTTTCGTTTGGCACATCGACAATCGGTAACGTTTTTGATGTTGCCGACATGATCAAGGTCGGGCGCTATGCCACAGGCTCGTTGTCAGGCATTGCCATCAATGCCGAGCGCCGTGCCGTTGTAGCCCTGAATACAACCTCTGACACTACCGAGAAGTTCGTCACAATGAGCGGGACCATGCGATCGCTCACGCAAATCGACGGAGAGCTTTATACCTTCGTTGATACCTACAAGGCCAAAGACCGTCTGAATATTGCCGTGCATGGCAAAGACCTGAATATCATTGAAGAGAAACTGCTCAACAGCAGCTCAAGCGTGATCCTCAATAACGCGGAGCACTCCGCTGCCGATGTCTTGAGAATGCTCAATGACAAAGGCGTTGACCCGACGCTCTATGACAATATTCGTCTGCTCGTCTGCTTTTCGGGTAACGGTGGAAGCAATTCATTTGCCGCGCAATTCAGGAGTCTCGTCAACAGGCCGACCAAAGGGTTCATTGGCCCGGTCACAATGACTCGAGGCTCTACTTCAATGGCCAAAGTCTTCGCCGCAGCAGCGCAATCAGGGACCGCAGGAACTGCGGCACTCTCCTCGACCTTTTCGCAACAGATTCAACATCGAGTGCTCAAGCAAAACCCTTACAGCCTTTGGGAGAATCCTATCCTCTACGCTGGCTTCAATTACAGACCCGTTAAATTCTGATGGCTGAGACCTCAGTGCCAAGGTTGCTATTGGGCCTTGGCACTTCAGCGCCATTGCTTGCTACCAAAGCCTCCTTGGCACTCTTGCGCAACTTCTTGATCAACCGCTCATGACGCAAAGCCTCGCTCTTGCTCGGCCAGGCTTCCACGTACACCAGAGCCACCGCAGGGCTGGAATGAAAATAGCTCGCGCCCTTGCCACGCTGATGAGCAGCAAACCGCCGTTGCGGGTTATCGCTGATGCCGCAATACAGCGAACCATTGGCCGCACGCACCAGGTAGACAAACCAGGGCTTGCCGACAGGTGCGGCGACATCAGTGGCGGTATTCACAGCATCAGGCATGGCGTTTTTCTGTAAAGACTTTAAGCCCTTTCTGGGCCTGGGCACGAATCGCGTTCTGCACCAGCGGTGTCCAGCCCAGCAGCAGGCCCTTGGTGCCCAGCGCCTGACGCGACCAGCGCCACAGGTCGAAGCTGTCATGGTGCTCGGTGATCTTGCCGTTGTGGAAGACGAAACGAGCCTGGATGTCGTTGACCACGGTGCGACCGGTCTGGCTGAACAGGTAAGTGGCCCTCCAATGGGCACCACCACTGCGCTCATCGGCGCGGACATTGTCGAACACCACCGAGAAATCCCGGGCACGGGAGGTCAGCATGCGCCACATGTCAGCGGCCTGCTTGCCACGCAACTCGCCGAAGACGGGGTCGCTGAAGAGCACGTCATCGCTGTAGCAGGCAGCCATTCCTTCGGCATCCAGACGGGCAAAAGCCTCGTAGAAGCGGGTAATCAGTGCGCTGTTGGCTTGGCTTGTTTGTTCATTGCTCATGCATGCAGGTCCGTTTGAAGGCAAAAGATGGTGCAAGATAAGCGGCAAATCGACACATTGCTATCATCATTCGCAGGATAAATGTCGTTCTCGAATGAATCACCCCCGCACGCCGGTTCAAACCTTCTCACTGACGACCTGAACATACAGCGCCCGGCCGGCACCCAGCCCGGCCACAATGGCCCCAAGCCCCAATGCTGCAAAGATCCAGCCGATGGAATCCCAGCTCCCGGTCACGTCATGCACGACGCCTACTGCCAGCGGTCCTGTGGACGCGATGGTGTAGCCGATACCCTGCGCCATGCCTGACAGATTGGACGCCACATGGGAGTCACGGGAGCGCAACACGATCAGCGCCAGTGCCAGGCTGAACGTACCGCCCTGCCCCAGCCCCAGCAGAATGGCCCAGCCCCACAGCCCTTCCAGCGGCGCATACAGGCAACCGAACAGTCCGGCCAGGGTCAGCAGCATGACGAGCACAATGGCCAGACGCTGATCCTTGCCGCGAGTTGCCAGCCAGGGCGCACTCAAGGCGCTGATCAGTTGCACGATGATCGAGCCGGACAGCAGCAGGCCCGCCTGGGTCGGCGTCATGCCACGGTCGATCAGCACCGAGGGCAACCAGCCGAAAACGATATAGGCCAAGGAAGATTGCAGGCCCATGTACAGGGTGACCTGCCAGGCCAGCGGATCGCGCAGCAGACCGCGCACGCGATAGGCCACCTGATGATGAGCATGCAGCTCGCGAGCCTGAGGCAACCAGACCAGTGCAGCCAGCACTGCCGGGATCATCCAGAACCCCAGGCCGACACTCCAGCGATTATCGAAATACTGGGTCAGGGGCACCGTCAGCCCGGCAGCAATCGCTGCTCCAAGGCACAGCGCCATGGTATAGACGCCCGTCATGGCACCGGCCTGCCTTGGGAAATCGCGCTTGACGATACCCGGCAACAACACGCCGATAATCCCGATGCTCGCACCGGCCAGCAGGCTTCCGGCGAACAACCCGACTTCACCGAAATGGCTGCGCAGCAGGATGCCTGCGGCCAGCACCAACAGAATCCCCAGCACTACCCGCTCGCTGCCGAAACGTCTTGCGAGTCTCGGTGCCAGTGGTGCGAACAGCCCCAGACACAACACCGGCAACGTCGTCAGAAGCCCGGCCCTGGCCGCAGACAGTCCGAGGCTGTCGGACACCGCATTGAGCAGTGGCGCAACGCTGGACAGCGCAGGACGCAGGTTCAGGGCAACCAGCACCAGGCCAAGCAGTAGCAGCCATGGGCGTTTGAGGATGGGCGTGTCTTGAGTCGGGGTCGTGCTCGCCTGAGGCGCCTTGGTCGTCATGAGTCTCTCGAGGGCAGGATGTGTTACAGCGCAGTGCGCAAAGGGTGTGCATCCTGTTGGAGAACCTTGCCAAATACAAGTTCGCCTGAAAACAGCCATAAAAAAACCGGACACAAGGTCCGGTTTTTCATGCAGCGTCTGCGACTCAGTGAATGATCTGGCTGAGGAACAGTTTGGTACGGTCGCTTTGCGGGTTATCGAAGAAGTCGTTAGGCGAAGCCTGTTCGACGATCTCGCCCTTGTCCATGAAGATCACGCGGTTGGCCACGGTACGGGCGAAGCCCATTTCGTGGGTTACGCAGAGCATGGTCATGCCTTCTTCGGCCAGGGAAACCATGGTGTCGAGTACTTCCTTGACCATTTCCGGGTCGAGTGCCGAGGTCGGCTCGTCGAACAGCATGATTTTCGGCTTCATGCACAGGGCACGGGCAATCGCCACACGCTGTTGCTGACCACCGGAAAGCTGGCCCGGATACTTGTGAGCCTGCTCTGGAATGCGTACGCGCTCCAGGTAGTGCATGGCGATTTCTTCGGCCTTTTTCTTCGGCATGTTGCGAACCCACATCGGCGCCAGCGTGCAGTTCTGCAGGATGGTCAGGTGCGGGAACAGGTTGAAGTGCTGGAACACCATGCCGACTTCACGGCGGATGGTTTCGATCTGCTTCAGGTCGGAAGTCAGTTCGGTGCCATCGACGATGATGCGGCCCTGCTGGTGCTCTTCCAGACGGTTCAGGCAACGAATGGTGGTCGACTTGCCCGAGCCCGACGGGCCGCACAATACGATACGTTCGCCCTGACGCACGTTCAGGTTGATGTCTTTCAATACATGGAACTGGCCGTACCACTTGTGTACGCCTTCCATCCGGATCATGCCTTCAGCGCCCAGAGGCTTACTGATAACTTCACTCATCACAAAACTCCTAACGCTTGTGGCCTGTGTCCAGCTTACGTTCCAAATGCATGGAATAGCGGGACATACCGAAACAGAAGATCCAGAACACCAGGGCCGCGAAGACATAGCCTTCAGTGGCCATACCCAGCCATGACGGGTCGGCGGTGGCTTGCTTGACGCTGTTGAGCAAGTCAAACAGACCGATGATGATCACCAGGCTTGTATCCTTGAACAGGGCAATGAAGGTGTTGACGATGCCGGGGATAACCATCTTCAACGCCTGCGGCAGGATCACCAGACCCATTGCACGCCAGTAGCCCAGGCCCATGGCCGCGGCAGCTTCGTATTGCCCTTTCGGAATTGCCTGCATGCCACCGCGCACCACTTCGGCGATGTACGCCGACTGGAACAGGATGACGCCGATCAGGGCGCGCAGCAGCTTGTCGAAGTTCATCCCTTCTGGCATGAACAGCGGCAGCATGACCGAGGACATGAACAGCACAGTGATCAACGGCACGCCGCGCCAGAACTCGATGAACGTCACGCACACCACACGCACGGCCGGCATGTTGGAACGACGTCCCAGCGCCAGCAGGATACCCAGCGGCAATGCACCGGCGATACCGACGGTCGCGATCACCAGGGTCAGCATCAGGCCGCCCCACTGGCTGGTTGCGACGGTGCTCAGACCAAACGCGCCACCATGCAGCAGGTAGAACGCGATGACCGGGTAGATCACCAGGAAGCCGATGGCGTAGAACGCCTTGCGCGGGAACTTCGAGATGAACAGAGGCGCAGCACCGACAATCGCCAGGATTGCAGTCAGATCAACCCTCCAGCGCAGTTCGGTCGGGAAGTAGCCATACATGAACTGGCCAAAACGCTGCTGGACGAATACCCAGCATGCACCTGCCTTGGTGCAGTCTTCCTTGGTGGTGCCGATCCAGTTGGCGTCCAGCAGGGACCAGCTGATCATCGGCGGGACGATCAGGTAGATCAGGTAGAACGAGAACAGGGTCAGCAGCGTGTTGATCCAGCTGGAGAACAGGTTCTGCCGCATCCACGCGACCGGGCCGAATACTTTGCCCGGTGGTGGCATGTCAGGTTTGAAAGTATGAGTCGTCATGCGCGTTTCCTCACCGCTCGATCAGCGCAATGCGCTTGTTGTACCAGTTCATCAGCATGGAAATGCTGATACTGATCGCCAGGTACACACTCATGGTGATGGCAATGACTTCAATGGCCTGACCGGTCTGGTTGAGTACCGTACCGGCGAACAGCGAAACCATTTCCGGATAACCAATGGCTGCAGCCAGCGAAGAGTTCTTCGCCAGGTTCAGGAACTGGCTGGTCAACGGCGGGATGATCACTCGCAGAGCCTGCGGAATGATGACCTTGCGCAACGTTGGCCCGGGACGCAGGCCCAGGGAGCGAGCCGCTTCGGTCTGGCCGTGGCTGACCGACTTGATACCCGAACGCACGATTTCGGCGATGAACGCCGCGGTGTAGATGGTCAACGCCAGGGTCAGGGAGATCAGTTCAGGGATCAGTACCCAGCCGCCGGTGAAGTTGAAGCCTTTGAGCTGCGGCAGTTCCCAGTGTACCGGGCTGCCGAAGATCAGCATGCTCAGGCCGGGAATGACCAGCAGCAACCCCAGAGCAGCCCAGAACTTGTGGAACGGCTCGCCGGTGGCTTCGAAACGCTTGTTGGCCCAACGCACCATCGCGACCACCGCCAGAATGGCGATGACGATGCTGATCAGGAACGCCCATGCACCTTCGGCAGGAATGGCCTTGGGCATGTTCAACCCGCGGCTGCTGACAAAGAACATGTCCAGGTAGCCGTGAGCCTGACGTGGTCCGGGCAGGGTCAGGAAGACGGCGGTGTACCAGAACAGGATCTGCAGCAACGGCGGAATGTTGCGGAAGACTTCGACATACACGGTCGCCAGCTTGTTGATCATCCAGTTCTGGGACAGACGAGCGACACCGATGATGAAGCCCAGAATGGTTGCCAGGAAGATACCGATGACCGATACCAACAAGGTGTTGAGCAAGCCGATGACGAAAACGCGGGCATAGCTGTCCGCTTCGGTGTAATCGATCAGATGCTGGGCAATACCGAAACCGGCACTGCGCTCAAGAAACGAGAACCCCGATGTGATACCACGATGCTGCAGGTTGGTCTGGGTGTTGTCGAACATGAACCAGCCCAACGAGACCACCGCCACTACGGTGATGATCTGAAATAACCACGCGCGCACTTTTGGGTCGCTCAAAGAGAGCTTTTGCTTTGGTGCGACGATTTGCTTTTCCATGAAATGCCCCAGGAAAAATCGAACAGAACAACGCCCGACAGGCTTGAAAGCCTGTCGGGCGCCGGGTCAATCAGCGAATTGGTGGAGCGTACTGAATGCCACCTTTGTTCCACAGAGCATTCTGGCCACGCTTGATTTTCAGCGGGGTCGACTCGCCCAGGTTGCGCTCGAACATCTCGCCGTAGTTACCTACCTGCTTGACGATCTGAACAACCCAGTCCTTGCGCAGCTTCAGGTCTTTACCGTACTCACCGTCAGCGCCGAGCATACGGGCAACGTCAGGGTTCTTGGTGGCCTTGGCTTCAGCTTCGACGTTCTTGGAAGTGATGCCTGCTTCTTCAGCGTTCAACTGAGCGAACAGGGTCCAGCGAACGATGGAGAACCACTCTTCGTCGCCTTTACGCACGACCGGGCCCAGAGGCTCCTTGGAGATGACTTCTGGCAGAACGACGTAGTCGTCAGGCTTGGCCAGCTTGCTGCGCTGTGCGTAGAGCTGCGACTGGTCGGAGGTCAGCACGTCGCAACGGCCGCCTTCCAGCGACTTGGCGCTTTCGTCGGAGGTGTCGAAAGTGATCGGGGTGTATTTCAGACCGTTGGAGCGGAAGTAGTCGGAGACGTTCAGCTCAGTGGTAGTACCAGCCTGGATACAAACGGTTGCACCGTCCAGTTCCTTGGCGCTCTTGACGCCCAGCTTGTTGTTTACCAGGAAGCCGATACCGTCGTAGTAAGTCACGCCGGCGAATACCAGGCCCATGCCCGAATCACGGGAGCTGGTCCAGGTGGTGTTACGCGACAGAATGTCGATTTCGCCCGATTGCAGCGCGGTGAAACGCTCTTTGGCGTTCAGCTGGCTGAATTTTACCTTGGTCGCGTCACCGAAAACGGCAGCAGCTACGGCACGGCACACGTCTGCGTCGATACCGGTAATCTTGCCTGTAGCATCTGGAACGGAGAACCCTGGCAGGCCATCGCTGACACCGCACTGAACAAAACCTTTCTTCTGGACAGCGTCAAGTGTGGCACCGGCGTTAGCTGCACCGGTCACGCCGAGTGCTGCTACAGCTGTCACGACCGCCAGTGTGGATTTCAACATCTTCATTCAAACCTCCAGTGTGCTCTTTATTGTGTGGGTCTTCAGTCACGCCGCACCCTTGTGAGGCATTAATGACCCGTGCTGGCTTTTTTTTGGGTCATGCGACGCTGGGCGAGAATCATGAATCGAGTATGAGAGCCTCTCATCACTCACATTCATCCTTCATTTATAGCCCTTCTACCAAAGCCCCGTATTTTCCCCGCACCAGAGCGGTACAGGATCAATCATGGCAAGAGTCCTGACGCATGGACTCCCGTGCTGCCTTCGATCGTCACAAGTAGTAGCCTAATAGTGTTACCGATCGATGTGAGCGCTTTGACTCCAAACGTTTCATAGCAAAGGCCGTACCATCATGCTGGCGATGTCGAATTAGCGACAGGTCAAGTCGAAAAATTGTAACCTTGCGACATCTTCTTTCACTTTTAAACTGCGCACGCACCTAATTAATGCGCAGAAAAACAACCAACGCACACTATTGGAGCATTCATGAGCGAGTCCTTGATCCTGCAACCTACCGCCGAACCTGATGCCTGCGTCATCTGGCTGCACGGCCTTGGAGCCGACCGCTATGACTTCCTGCCTGTCGCCGAGGCCCTGCAGGAAACACTGACCACCACGCGCTTCATCCTGCCCCAGGCCCCGAAACGCGCTGTCACCGTCAACGGTGGTTATGAAATGCCGAGCTGGTATGACATCAAGAGCATGACCTCCGAAGCCCGCTCCATCGACCACGACGAGATGGAAGCCTCGGCCCAACAGGTTCTGAGCCTGATCGAACAACAACGCGACAGCGGCATCGACCCCGCAAGAATCTTCCTGGCCGGCTTCTCCCAGGGCGGCGCCGTGGTGCTGCACACGGCCTACAAACGCTGGCAAGGTCCGCTGGGCGGCGTACTGGCGCTCTCCACTTACGCACCGACCTTCAATGACCAGATGACGCTGTCGGCCAGTCAGCAACGCATTCCGGCCTTGTGCCTGCATGGTTTTCACGACGAAGTGGTCCACAACGCCATGGGGCGAACCGCTTACGAGTACCTGAAGACTCTGGGTGTAACCGCCCAATGGAAAGAGTACCCAATGGGTCATCAAGTGTTACCCCAGGAAATTTCCGACATACAAATCTGGCTTGCCGAGAAACTTCGGTAACATCTTCTTTAATAGAGCTTTGAACCGGCCTGATCGCAGACCTTTGTAGCGAACCAAGGATGACACTACGCCGCGCCCGATTCTTGCATTACACTGCTCGGCGTACATTCCTTAATCAATTGACGAGATGACCGTGCTCAAAGCACTTAAAAAGATGTTCGGTAAAAGCGAGGCTGAGCAGCTCGCGCCCAACCACGCAGCATCCAGCCCCGTATCCCCGACTCGCACTGAAGGCGAATCACAGAATCGTACAGCCCAGGCTCCAGCTCTGGCAAAGGAGCCCGCTGCTCCCGTTCAGACACGAAGCGAAAAGCCCAAGGCAGAACGTCCACGTCGAGAGCGCGCACCCAAGCCGCCGGTCGTCGCCTGGAAGCTGGAAGATTTCGTCGTCGAACCTCAGGAAGGCAAAAGCCGTTTCCATGACTTCGACCTGGCCCCCGAACTGATGCACGCGATCCATGACCTGGGCTTCCCGTACTGCACGCCGATCCAGGCGGGCGTATTGGGTTACACCCTCAAGGGCAGGGACGCCATCGGCCGCGCCCAGACAGGTACCGGCAAGACCGCCGCGTTCCTGATCTCGATCATCACGCAACTGACCCAGACACCACCGCCCAAAGAGCGCTACATGGGCGAACCTCGCGCCCTGATCATCGCCCCGACCCGCGAACTGGTGGTGCAGATCGCCAAGGACGCCGCGGCGCTGACCAAGTACACCAACCTCAACGTCATGACGTTCGTGGGCGGCATGGAGTTCGACAAGCAGCTCAAGCAGCTCGAAGCACGTCATTGCGACATCCTGGTTGCGACACCGGGACGCCTGCTGGACTTCAACCAGCGCGGTGAAGTGCATCTGGACATGGTCGAAGTGATGGTCCTCGACGAAGCCGACCGCATGCTGGACATGGGCTTCATCCCGCAGGTCCGCCAGATCATTCGCCAGACTCCGCACAAGGGCGAACGCCAGACCCTGCTGTTCTCCGCGACCTTCACCGATGACGTGATGAACCTCGCCAAGCAATGGACGACCGATCCGGCCATCGTCGAAATCGAAGCCGAGAACGTCGCCAACAGCAACGTCGAACAGCACATCTACGCGGTCGCTGCAGCCGACAAGTACAAGCTGCTGTACAACCTGGTCACCGACAACGGCTGGGAACGGGTGATGGTCTTTGCCAACCGCAAGGACGAAGTGCGCCGCATCGAGGAGCGTCTGGTACGTGACGGCGTAAACGCCGCGCAACTGTCAGGCGATGTTCCGCAGCACAAACGGATCAAGACCCTGGAAGGCTTCCGCGAAGGCAAGATCCGGGTTCTGGTGGCGACAGACGTCGCAGGTCGCGGTATTCACATCGATGGCATCAGCCACGTGATCAACTTCACCCTGCCGGAAGTGCCGGACGATTACGTGCACCGGATCGGTCGTACAGGCCGTGCGGGCGCCGATGGCGTTTCGATCAGCTTTGCCGGGGAAGACGATTCCTATCAGCTCCCGGCCATCGAAGAGAAACTGGGTCGCAAGATCAGCTGCGAAATGCCACCGACCGAGTTGTTGCGGGCTGTGGTGCGCAAGGCCTGATCCTTCTTCGCTCCCACACACATACACACCAGTGGGAGCGAATTCATTCGCGAACTCATTTCCAGCGATCCGCCGCTGCCTGATCACTGTGCCGCCCTTCGACCCAGCGCGGGCCTTCGGCAGTGTTTTCGCGCTTCCAGAACGGTGCGCGGGTCTTGAGGTAGTCCATGACGAAATCGCAGGCCTCGAACGCGGCCTGACGATGGGCACTGGCAACCCCAACAAACACGATAGGCTCGCCCGGCTCCAGAGCGCCGACCCGGTGCAGCACTTCCAGCCTGAGCAATGGCCAGCGCTGTTCGGCTTCTGCAACGATCTTTGCCAGAGCCTTTTCGGTCATGCCCGGATAGTGTTCCAGAAACATGCCCGAGACTTCACGCCCTTCGTTGAAGTCGCGCACATACCCCACAAAACTGACCACCGCACCGATGCCGACATTGGCCGCATGCAGCGCATTGACCTCGGCTCCCGGATCGAACGCCGCCGCTTGCACGCGAATCGCCATGTTCAGCCTCCGGTCACGGTAGGAAAGAATGCCACTTCGTCGCCATCTTCCAAGGGCTCATCCAGCTGACACAGCTCCTGATTGCGGGCGCACATCAGGTTCTGCTCGGCCAGCACCTGCCAGGCTTCGCCACGTTGCACAAGGTGCTGACGCAGCTCGTCCAGAGTCGCGAAAGCACCTTCGACACGCTCGCCGTCCAGCCCCAAGGCTTCCCGATAGCGGGCGAAATACTGAACCTGCACGCTCATTGCGCGGCCCCCGGTTCATCAGCAATGAAGTGACCACTCTTGCCGCCGAGCTTTTCCAGCAGCCGCACCGACTCGATGACCATGCCGCGATCAACCGCCTTGCACATGTCGTAGATGGTCAACGCAGCCACACTGGCGGCGGTCAGGGCTTCCATTTCAACGCCCGTCTGCCCGGCCAGCTTGCAACGCGCCACGATCAGCACCGCATCGTCGCCCTGGGCACTGAGCTCGACCTTGACGCTGGTGAGCATCAGCGGATGGCAGAGCGGGATCAGATCACTGGTTTTCTTCGCAGCCTGAATACCGGCAATACGCGCAACGGCAAACACATCCCCTTTGGGATGGCCACCGCTGACAATCATTTGCAGGGTTTCAGGCAACATGCGCACAAGCGCCTGGGCCACAGCCTCACGGGACGTCACAGCCTTGTCCGTGACGTCGACCATATTGGCGCGACCTTGGGAATCGAGATGAGTCAGCACAGCCTTACTCCTGAACAGGAGAGGCGATTGTAGATAGCTAGGGGCGCAAGCTACAAGCTACAAGCTACAAGCTACAAGCTACAAGCTACAAGCTACAAGCTACAAGCTACAAGCGAAGCACGTTCTAACTTCTCTTGCAGCTTATAGCTTGCCGCTTGTCGCCTACTCGTTAGAGATGACTCTCGGCATATTCAGCCAGTACCGAGCGTGGAACCCCTTGCAGGGTGATGTGTACGCCGTTGGGGAAATCCTTGAAGCGCTCCGTCAGGTAGGTCAGCCCCGAGCTGGTGGCTGACAGGTAGGGGGTGTCGATCTGCGCAAGGTTACCCAGGCAGACCACTTTCGAACCGGCACCGGCACGGGTGATGATGGTTTTCATCTGGTGCGGCGTCAGGTTCTGGCACTCGTCGATCAGGATCAGGCTTTGCTGGAAGCTGCGGCCCCGGATGTAGTTGAGGGATTTGAACTGCAACGGCACTTTGCTGAGGATGTAATCGACGCTGCCATGGGTGTTTTCGTCATCCATGTGCAAGGCTTCGAGGTTGTCGGTGATTGCCCCCAGCCATGGCTCCATTTTTTCCGCTTCGGTGCCGGGCAGGAAGCCTATTTCCTGATCCAGGCCTTGTACGCTGCGGGTTGCGATGATGCGGCGATAGCGTTTGCTGACCATGGTCTGCTCGATGGCAGCGGCCAGCGCCAGGATGGTCTTGCCCGAACCTGCCGCGCCGGACAGGTTGACCAGATGGATATCCGGATCGAGCAACGCGAACAGCGCCAGCCCCTGGTAGATATCCCGAGGCTTCAGTCCCCAGGCTTCCTGATGCAGCAAAGGCTCCTGATGCATGTCGAGAATCAGCAGTTCGTCGCTGCGCACGCCCTTGATCCAACCGACGAAGCCTTGCTCGTCGATGATGAACTCGTTCATGTGAACCGCGGGCAGGCTTTCGCTCAACTGCACGCGATGCCAGGTGCGGCCATGGTCCTGACGGGTTTCGACCTTGCTGACCCGGTCCCAGAACGAGCCCGGAATATCGTGGTAGCCACGCGACAGCAGCGAGACGTCATCCACCAACTGGTCGGTGCTGTAATCCTCGGCGGCAATGCCACAGGCTCGCGCCTTGAGGCGCATGTTGATGTCCTTGGTCACCAGCACCAGACGCAAGTCCTTGTCGCGGGCGTGCAGGTCGACCAATTGGTTGATGATGATGTTGTCGTTCAAATGTTCGGGAAGAAGGCTGTTGGGCTCCTCGCGTCGGCTCATCAGAATCGACAGGAAGCCTTTGAATACGCCCGTGCCACGGTCGATAGGCACGCCTTTTTCGACTTCTTCCGGTGAGGCTTCACCCAGAGTCTTGTCGATCAGGCGGATGGCCTGCCGGCACTCCGCGGCGACCGAATGCTTGCCGTCCTTGAGTTTGTCCAGTTCCTCCAGAACCGTCATCGGAATGGCTACGCGGTGTTCTTCGAAATTCAGCAGTGCGTTTGGATCATGAATCAATACGTTGGTATCGAGCACGTAAAGGATAGGCTGGTTAGTGGAAGGGTTGCGTCCGTGATCATCCATACTCGCTCACCTTTATAGAAGCCAGGTGGCGCAGAACCACTACAAAGCTGCGCCACGAAAAGGCCGCCGGTTCCTTCCCTTGAGGCAGGGAAGAATGTTGCTCAAGATGGGTCGTTGAGGACGCCACCTGTGTTGCAGGTTTCGGCGGTCTGCTGTCGTAATACAGCAAAACCGATGACAGAAAAAAGCTCTTTGACAGTTTTTTGAAGTTTATTTCACAGTATGACGAATAGCGCTTGGCGAGTGCCTTCTGCACGTTTACAGTCGGAAGTCACCTCAGGCCGGATTGGCCGAAAAAACCTGCCCCGCTCCCTCCGCTTTATACCCTCAACCCCTTATTCCTCCTGGGTTTCAGAGAAATTCCGGCAGTCATCCCAGATCAATTCGCTTTGTGCGGTATTGGCCAGCAACAACGGCAGCGCCGACTGCGCCTTGTTGCCCATGTCATGGAACACCACTGTGCCCTTGCGCCAGAGCAGCATGAGGGTCAGCACCCGGTCACCCACCTGCTGGGCCGAGAGACGTCCCATGGCGTCCTGGGAGTCGATATTCCACAGCGACACCCGCAAGTGCTGCGAACGGAAGTATTCGCCGCTGTCAGCACGACGATGACCATAAGGCGGCCGGAACAGCGGTACGAAGTTGTCAGGGAGAACCTGCTGGACCAGAGCGGCACTGCGCTGCACGGAATCCTGCCAGTCGACCCAGTTGCTGTGGGAGCGATACTCCCAGCCTTGAATCCCCACGCACTGCTGCCGGTAGAGCGCCTGCAGACTGGCGGCCGAGCTGCTTTCCAGGCGCGCCTGCAGGCTTTTACCCAGCACGAAGAAGGTCGCCGTCATTTTTTGCTGACGCATGAAGTCGGCCAGCCAGTCCGTATTGCCGTCTGCCGGGCTCGGGCCGCTGTCGAAATTGAGCACGAAGGTGCGATCAGGCATTTCGTCGCCGCTCATTTCATCGGAGTTATAGCGCTCGATTTCACTGCTGGTCTGAGGAAACAGGGCGGCCATGTACAGCAATTCGTTCAGGTAGCGCTCGTGGAAGACCGCACTGGGTCTGGCCCATGCGGTATAGAAGGAATCGGGCGAAACCTGATATTCCTCGGCGCGCTGGCGCAGTTGCTCCATGTCCTCGACCAGCACACAGAAGTTTGCATCTTCCTCACAGCTCTTCTGGGCCGCCTGATAGTTCTCCAGCAGGCGCAGCCACAGCCGGTGGCGAACCACGTTCAACGAAGGCACGTTGATATAACGAAGGCCCAGGCGTTGCTTGAGCCCTTCTTCGCCCAGGGTTTCACTGACAGACAAGGCATGGGCGAAAGCCAGGATCTCGGCACGGGAGGCAACATCGAACAAGGCCGGCGTCTCCAGACGCTCGGGCCATACACTGCGATCAATGGTGGCAACTTCAGGCACCGCCGCCTGAGCTTCAAACCAGAACAGACACGCGCAAACTGCTAAAACGATACGCAAAACCAATGCCCTCTCGATCCAATATCAACGCCATCACCCGCGCGGCACTATAGCTGATCCGGGGCAGAGTCTTATGCCCGGCGCGTTACAAAGCCACTGTTCATACAGACCGTGTGAAAACGTAGCGAGCGAAGGTCAGGCAAGGCGAAAACAGGCGAGGAAGCGGAGTTTACTGGCTGTAAATGAGCATTCCGAGCCTGTTTTCAACGCAGCATGACCGAGCGCAGTAGTTTTCACACGGTCTGTTATCGCCACCATAGCTGGAGTCATATCCCATCACCCCATAGAATCGGCCGACGATTAAAGGAGACGACTTCATGCTGATGGTGATTTCCCCAGCGAAAACCCTCGACTACGAGACCCCGCCGACCACCGAACGCTACACCCAGCCGCAATATCTGGATCACTCCCAGGAGTTGATCACTCAGCTTCGCGAGCTGACACCCGCACAGATCGGCGAACTGATGCACCTGTCCGACAAGCTCTCGGGCCTGAACGCGGCGCGCTTCGGCAGCTGGACGCCGGCCTTCACGCCCGACAACGCCAAACAGGCGCTGCTGGCATTCAAGGGCGATGTGTATACCGGGTTGCAGGCCGAAACGCTGACCGATGCCCAGCTTTCCTACGCCCAGGATCACTTGCGCATGCTATCCGGCCTTTATGGACTGCTGCGCCCTCTGGACCTGATGCAGCCCTATCGGCTGGAAATGGGGACGAAGCTGGCCAATGCCCGTGGCAAGGATCTTTATGCGTTCTGGGGCACGCGCATCAGCGAATGGCTGAACCAGGCCCTGGCCGATCAGGGTGATGACCTGCTGCTGAACCTGGCGTCCAACGAATATTTTTCTGCAGTCAAACGCTCGTCATTAAAAGCCCGCATCATCGATACCGAGTTCAAGGATCTGAAAAACGGTCAGTACAAGATCATCAGTTTCTACGCCAAGAAAGCCCGCGGCATGATGAGCCGTTTTGTGATCACCGAGCAGATCAACACACCCGAGGCACTGAAGGAATTCGATGTGCAGGGTTACCGCTACAGCGCCGAACAGTCGACTACGGACAAACTGGTCTTCCTGCGCGACACTCCAGAGCAGTGATGGCGTCAATGTTGCGTAGTGCCAGAGGCGCTACGCAAGCCAGCCTGTCTATCTCAAACCTCTTACGCCATTTTTGTGACGCCGGATAAACATCACTCGACGCGGCGTTCATTTTCAAAACGAACTTTCTCGAAAAAAAGACAACTTTTTTGAGCAGTGGCACAGCGCCTCACTCCTGTAATGGCAAAAAAATATCTCCGCTCGGGAACCCCTTTATTGATAAGGCCTCCAACAAAAGTGCCATCATTTTGAAAGTATGGGCTGCCAAAAGCAGATCGGAAAAATTCTCAAAAAGAGGACGAGCGGCCCGGAACTAATCCCGAATCCATATGCTCCTACATCCCGTAACAATTCTCGACAGCCCTGTAAGAGATCACTTACAGCGCAGTGAGAGCAAAAGGAAGTTGCCAGAGGTCGTGTGTAATTCTGCGGAATCACTACTTACGACTCTGAACTTAAACTCACATCACTAATTGAGTCAGGTAGACAAGCGAACACCGTGAACGGTGTATAGAGCAGGGCTCCAGATCGTCAAAGCCAAGGCTTGCAGATCGACCTGCCGAGGATCGCTATACAAGGAGTGGTTTGCCACACACAAGAGAGCACGGCCCGATCAGGGGACCTGCCACTTGCACTTAGTGTCATTGAGTTTGCCACCTTTGTTTGGGCACTCATTAATTAAATATGCCTGCGTTAGTTCAGTGGCTTTTAGAAGCCCTACTGACTCGCGTGTGACATCTGCTGGCCAAAATTAATATCCAGCCAACTTTATGGCGTGAAAAATCGAGGAGAGTACGATGCGTATCAGCATCTTTGGTTTGGGTTATGTCGGTGCAGTCTGTGCCGGTTGCCTTTCTGCACGTGGTCACGATGTTGTGGGTGTGGATGTTTCCACCACCAAGATCGACCTTATCAACAACGGCAAGTCGCCTATCGTTGAGCCGGGCCTGGAAGACCTCCTGGCACAGGGCATTCGCAACGGCAAACTGCGCGGTACCACGGACTTCTCCGAAGCCATCCGCGCCACCGACGTATCGATGATCTGCGTAGGCACGCCAAGCAAGAAGAACGGCGACCTGGAACTCGACTACATCGAGTCGGTATGCCGTGAGATCGGTTATGTCCTGCGTGACAAGTCCTCCCGCCACACCATCGTGGTACGCAGCACCGTACTGCCGGGCACCGTAGCCAACGTTGTGATCCCGATCCTGGAAGACTGCTCCGGCAAGAAAGCCGGCGTCGACTTCGGCGTTGCAGTGAACCCTGAGTTCCTGCGCGAAAGCACCGCGATCAAAGACTACGATCACCCACCAATGACCGTTATCGGCGAGTTCGACAAGGCTTCCGGTGACGTTCTGCAATCGCTGTACGAAGAACTCGACGCACCGATCATCCGCAAGGACATCGCCGTTGCCGAAATGATCAAGTACACCTGCAACGTGTGGCACGCCACCAAAGTTACTTTCGCAAACGAAATCGGCAACATCGCCAAGGCAGTCGGCGTCGACGGTCGTGAAGTGATGGAAGTGGTCTGCCAGGACAAGCAACTGAACCTGTCCCAGTACTACATGCGCCCAGGCTTCGCCTTCGGCGGTTCGTGCCTGCCGAAAGACGTTCGCGCCCTGACCTACCGTGCAGGCAGCCTGGACGTGGAAGCACCGCTGCTCAACTCCCTGATGCGCAGCAACGTCTCCCAGGTACAGAACGCTTTCGACATCGTGGCCAGCCACGACACCCGCAAAGTCGCCCTGCTGGGTCTGAGCTTCAAGGCCGGCACCGACGACCTGCGCGAAAGCCCGCTGGTCGAACTGGCCGAAATGCTGATCGGTAAAGGTTTCGACCTGAGCATCTACGACAGCAACGTCGAATACGCTCGCGTACACGGCGCCAACAAGGACTACATCGAGTCGAAGATCCCTCACGTGTCGTCCCTGCTGAACTCGGACTTCGACGAGGTCATCAACAACTCCGACGTGATCATCCTGGGTAACGGCGACGAGCGCTTCCGCGCCCTGGCTGACCAGACTCCACACGGCAAGCACGTTGTAGACCTGGTGGGCTTCATGTCCAAGCCGACCAGCGAAGACGGTCGCGCTGAAGGTATCTGCTGGTAAATCAGCCGCAAGCGCCAGGCACCAAGCCACAAGCTCAAGCGTTACCGCTTGCAGCCTGGGGCTTGGTGCTTGCAACTGACTTTGGGATACAGATCATGGATATGGACAGGCTAAAGCACGGCCTACTAGAGGCCGCAGGCTGGCTGTTTTACCTAAGTTTATTAATGGGCATCGCAACTGCATTGCCCACAAGTATCTTCGACTCACAGTCGAGGAACTTTATTTTCCTGATTGGTGCTGTCGGCATCTGGCGCTACTCCATGGGCATCACGCACTTTGTGCGGGGGATGCTGTTTCTGTATGTGGTCTATCCACACTTGCGCCGCAAGCTGAAAAAAATGGGCAAGGCTGCAGATCCATCCCATGTGTTTCTGATGGTCACCAGCTTCCGTATCGAAGCCCTGACCACTGCCCAGGTGTATAGCTCGGTCATTCGTGAAGCCATCAACTGCGGTCTGCCAACCACCATCGTTTGCTCGCTGGTGGAAATGTCGGATGAGCTGCTGGTCAAGAGTCTCTGGACCAAGATGAACCCGCCTGAGCGTGTGAAGCTGGACTTCGTGCGTATCCCTGGCACCGGCAAGCGCGACGGCCTGGCTTATGGCTTCCGCGCCATCTCGCGTCACCTGCCCGATGATCGTGCAGTGGTCGCAGTGATCGACGGCGACACCGTGCTCAATGAAGGCGTCGTCAGCAAGACCGTTCCGTGGTTCCACCTGTTCGATAACGTCGGCGGCCTGACCACCAACGAGTTCTGTGAAGTTCGTGGCGGTTACATCATGAGCGAATGGCACAAGCTGCGTTTCGCCCAGCGTCACATCAACATGTGCTCCATGGCTCTGTCCAAGCGCGTCCTGACCATGACCGGTCGCATGTCGGTATTCCGCGCCACCGTGGTAACCGATCCGGAGTTCATTGCCGACGTGGAGAGCGACTCGCTCAATCACTGGCGTCTGGGGACCTTCAAGTTCCTGACCGGTGACGACAAGTCGAGCTGGTTCAGCCTGATGCGTCTGGGCTACGACACGTTCTACGTACCCGATGCAGCCATCAACACCGTTGAACACCCGCCAGAAAAAAGCTTCCTCAAGGCCAGTCGCAAATTGATGTACCGCTGGTACGGCAACAACCTGCGTCAGAACTCCCGCGCACTGGGTCTGGGCATTCGTCGCCTGGGTCTGTTCACAAGCGTTGTGCTGTTCGACCAGCGTGTGTCGATGTGGACATCCATCCTGGGCCTGACCGTCGCCATCATCGCCAGCTTCAAGTATGGCGGCGCATTCATCCTGATGTACCTGCTGTGGATCGGCATGACCCGCCTGATCCTGACACTGCTGCTGTCCTGCTCGGGACACAGGATAGGGCCTGCCTACCCCATCATTCTCTATTACAACCAGATCGTCGGCGCCCTGATGAAAATCTACGTTTTCTTCCGCCTGGATCGACAGTCCTGGACGCGTCAGGACACGAAACTAAGCCGCGACATGGCCAGCTTTCAGGGCTGGTTCAACACCTGGTCGTCCCGAACCATGACTTTTTCAGCTGGCACCATCTTCGTCGCAGTACTGCTGACGATGGTGTGACCGGGCCAATGAATCAATTGCTCAAGTAGGAAAATTAGCCATGAATACAGCCGTGAATGCGAACGTCGTACATGAATCCGAAGCCCAGCGCCAACACGCACGGGTCAAGGTTCCAGCCAAGCTGCGCCTGCTCAACGGTGAGCAGAATGCTCCTCTGGTCCGGGTCGAAGACCTGTCGGCCGGTGGTCTGAGCTTCGTTGCCCCAAGCAACGTCAAAATGACCGAAGGCGAAGTTATCAAGGGTCGCCTGCAGTTCCTCATCGACAACCTCGGCCTGGCCATGGACGTCGAAATGCAAGTGCGCTCCATCAGCTCCAGCGGTCGTATCGGCTGCCAGTTCCAGAACCTTGAAGCACAAGACATCGCCACCCTGCGCCACATCATCACTTCCCACCTGAGCGGCGACATCGTCAGCATGGGTGAAGTACTGGCTACCCTGCAGCGTGACAACTTCACCAAGGCTCGCAAGAACAAGAAAGAAACCACAGGCATGAGCGCCCTGGGTCGTCTGCGTGCAGTGACCTTCAGCCTGGGTATTTTCATCGTCGGTCTGGCGGCCTTCGGCTTCATCTTCAAGACCGTCTACGGCCTGTACTTCGTCAGCCACGCTTCGGCCGGTCTGGTATCGGTGCCGAGCATGGATGTGACCATGCCTCGCGAAGGTACTGTGCAAAGCCTGGTTCAGGTCAATGGCGATGCCGCCAAAGGCGCACCGCTGGCAACCTTCAACACCAGCATGCTGGAAATGCTCAAGGGCAGCCTGACCGGTGAAGACCTGCAACCGGCCAAGATCGAAGAGCTGTATGGCAAGCAAATGAGCGGCACCATGACCAGCCCTTGCGATTGCGTTGTGGTTCGTCAACTGGTTGCCGATGGCCAGTTCGCCTCCAAAGGCCAGGTGATCTTCCAGTTGGTGCCACGTAACGCACCTGCCACTGTCGAAGCACGCTTCACCTATCGCCAGTTCAACGACGTCAAGCCTGGTACTCCTGTGAGCTTCCAGATCGCTGGCGAAGATCAACTGCGTACCGGCAAGATCATCAGCAGCAGCAACCTGAGCAACACCGACCTGTCTACCGACATCCGTGTACAGATCCAGCCTGACGAAAGCCTGAGCAGCAGCCTGGCCGGCCGTCCTGTCGAAGTCGTCAGCGACCGTGGCCCGTCCGTTAACTGGCTGATCGATAAAGCCATGGCTGCGGGTCTGTAATCATGAACAGCCCACTACGACGCCTGTCGACCCCCACGCTATTGAGCCTCGCCGTCGCGATCGGCCTGAGCGGCTGTGCCGGCCTGCCCGATCAACGCCTCGCCAATGAAGCCCTTAAAAACGGCGACACCGCACTGGCGCAGCAGAACTATCGGCAATTGGCGGACCTGGGCTACAGCGATGCACAAGTCGGCCTGGCCGACATCCAGGTCAGCACCGGGGATCCGGCTCAGCTCAAAGAGGCAGAGGCCACCTATCGTGCCGCTGCCGAAACGTCACCTCGGGCGCAATCGCGTCTGGGGCGTCTGCTGGCCGTGAAGCCCGATGCCACAGTGGCCGAGCACCACGAAGCAGAAGCGCTGCTCACCAAGGCATTTGCCAATGGTGAGTCGGGCACCCTGCTGCCGCTGGCCATGCTTTACCTGCAATACCCGCAAAGCTTCCCTAACGTGAATGCCCAGCAGAAGATCAACCAGTGGCGCGCCACGGGTTATCCGGAAGCCGGTCTGGCCCAGGTGCTGCTGTATCGCACCCAGGGCACTTATGACCAGCACCTGGATGAAGTCGAAAGCATCTGCAAGCAGGCACTCAACAGCACCGATATCTGCTACGTCGAACTGGCCACCGTTTACCAGAAACGCGGCCAGACCGAGCAGCAGGCAGCACTGATCGAGCAACTCAAGAGCGCACATGCCTCGGGTCGCGTCGGTGCTCAGCGAGTGGACGGCGTAGCCCGCGTGCTGGGTGACAGCCAGATCGGTACTCCGGACGAGAAGACGGCCCAGCAACTGCTGGAAGATATCGCACCCGGCTACCCGATTTCGTGGGTCACCCTGGCCAAACTGCTTTACGACTTCCCTGAACTGGGTGACGTGAACAAGATGATGGAATACCTGGACAACGGTCGCGCTGCGGATCAACCCCGCGCCGAACTGCTGCTGGGCCGTCTCTACTACGAAGGCAAGTGGGTTCCGGCCGACGCGAAGAAAGCCGAAGAGCACCTGCAGAAAGCCGCAGCGACCGAACTCTCCGCCCACTACTACCTGGGTCAGATCTACCGTCGCGGCTATCTGGGTGAAGTCTACCCACAGAAGGCTCTGGATGAATTGTTGACCGCCGCCCGTGGCGGCCAGAACAGCGCCGATTTCGCCATCGCGCAACTGTTCTCACAAGGCAAGGGCACCAAGCCCGATCCGGTCAACGCCTGGGTCTTCGGCCAGCTGGCACTGGCTCAAGGCACACCGCAAGCCACCGAGCTTGCCCAGGTACTGGATGCTCAACTACCGCCTGAAAAACGCGCCGCCGCCCAAGGGTTGCTGCAACGCGAACAAAAGGTTCGGGGCGTAACAGCCAGACAGAACGTACTGGTTCAGACCCTGACAGAAGAAAAAGACGGTGAGGAAGCGCTATGAAGTTGAATCCCCTGATGGCCGCCGGCATGGGCCTAGGTTTTACTCTGCTGTGGGCCTGCCCGACACTGGCTGCGCTGACTGAAGAACAGAATTTCGGTATCGAAGTAAAGGTCAGCGCACAGTCCGAAGACGACCGCGACCTGGGCACCCGCTCCGGCGGTGACGTACAGGGCCTGGGTCTGGACCTGCGTCCATGGGTCTACGGCCAGAGCGGCAACTGGAGCGCTTACGCCATGGGCCAGGTGGTTACCGCCACCGACACCATCCAGACTGACCCGCTGGAACAGACCACCACTTCCAACAATGGCGAAACCGGCACCCAGCGTTCCCGTGGCAACTCCAGCGAGCGCGAAGTCGAAAAGAGCTACGCGGCACTGCGTGAATTCTGGATCGGCTACAGCGGCTTCACGCCCTACCCTGGCGAAATCCTCAAGGTAGGTCGCCAGCGTCTGCGCAACGATGACGGTCAGTGGCACGACACCAACATCGAAGCCATCAACTGGACCTTCGACACCACCTTGCTGCGTGCCGAACTGGGCGCTGCACAACGCTTCAGCGAATACCGCACCGACCTGACCGAACTGGCTCCGGACGATGAAGACCGCCTGCACCTGTTCGGCTCGGCCAGCTACCAGTGGACACCTGGCCAATGGGTGGGTATCCGTGCCCACCACAGCCAGGACGACGGCAAGCTCAAGAACCAGAACGAAGTCCTGGACGATCTGGACAAGACGTCCAATGGCGACCTGACCTGGCTGGGTCTGACGGCTGACAGCGATGCCTACAACCATCGCAATACCAACACCGTCAACTACTGGGGCAGCCTGACCGCGATGACCGGTAATCGCGACGAAATCGGTGCCATCTACAACCCGGCCACCGACCAGTACCTTGCCGGCCAGAAAACCAGCAATGACCTCAATGGCTGGGCCACGGACCTGGGCATTCGTTTGCGTCTCGATCCGCAATGGCAAGTCGGTGCCGCCTACTCGCGCGCCAGCAAGGACTACGTCCAGAACGGTCTGGAAAGTAACCGCTCCAACTGGACCGGCACCCGCTCGCGGATTCACCGCTTCGGTGAAGCCTTCCAGGGCGAAATGGCCAACGTGGAAACCGGCTCGCTGTTCGCTTCGTGGCGCATGAACGACGAATACGACGCGTCCCTGATCTACCACAAGTTCCGTCGCGTGGACGGCAACTCGGGTATCGGCGGCGCGGGCATCAACCCGAATCGCGAAATCGTCGATGCCAACGGCATACCGACCAACACCTTCAGTTCCCTGCCGCTGGAAGACGGCCGCAAGGATCTGGGTCAGGAAATGGATCTGGTCGTCACCAAGTATTTCAAACAGGGCCTGCTGCCTGCGTCGGTAAGCCAGTCGATCGACGAACCTTCGGCACTGGTGCGCTTGCGTGCAGGTGTCTTCAAGCCCGGCGACGCTTACCACAACGGCGTGGATGAATACATGCACCGCGCCATTGTCGACGTCATCTGGCGCTTCTGATGCGAACCGCCAAAGGAGTGCGATGAGATGAACAGTCAAGCAAGCAATGTGCGTAACCGCACCTGGCCTCACGCCCTGCTCGAAAGCGCAGTGCTGAGCAGCGCACTGCTGATGGCCAGCACTGCTGCGCTGGCCAACACTGCGCCGGTCGCCTCCCAGGCGATCGTCAAGGAGCTGCAACAGGCCAAGAGCTACACCGTCAGCAGCGCGCCCATCGAGCCGCTGGCGATGGAAAAGCCTGTACTGCCGGACATCAGCGGCTACACCGCTGAAGCGGCCCTGAAAAAGATCGATCGTAGCAAGCCGGGTAAAGTCACCGTGGCGCGCATGATGGAAGAAACGGGCCTGAAGGAGTTCATCGGCGGCGATAACAAGATGGCCGAATGGGTTGTCCGCCAACGCGGCATCCCGCAGGCCATCATGATTTCCGACGGTTATGTGAGCCTGCAGGACCTGGCCAAGAAAGTGCCGAAGCAGTTTCTGAGCGAAGTATCGCCAGGCGTGTACATCGCTCGCCTGCCGATCCTGGTCAAGGAAACCGGCATCTTCGAGATCGACAAGAGAACCCGGGAACTGCGCCTGTCTCAGGAGAAAGGCTCGTTCCTGGTCAGCGAAGGCAAGTTGCTCATCACTCACACCAAGGTCGACGCCTGGAGTGAAGAACGCAACGGTCTGGCGCTGTATCGCAAGCCTGACGAGTTCCGGCCATTCCTACTGACCTGGGGCGGTTCCGAAACCTGGATCGCCAATACCAAGATGTCGAGCATGGGCTATGACCAGAGCAAGTCCTACGGCATCAGTATTTCCCAGTACACACCCAACACCGCGAAGATCCTCAAGCGCCCCGAGCCGACCGGCTGGATTGTCGACTCGGAGTTCTTTGACCTGTGGTACGGCTTCTACTGCTACGAGACCCGCGACTTCGTGGTCAAGGGCAATACCTACAAAGACAACATTGTCTATGGCATTGACCCCCATGACCGCTCGCACAACCTGATCATTGCCGAGAACGAAGTCTACGGGACCCGCAAAAAGCACGGGATCATCATTTCCCGGGAAGTGGACAACAGCTTCATCTTCCGCAACAAGAGCCACAACAACAAACTCTCGGGCGTGGTACTGGACCGTAACAGCGTCAACAACATCGTCGCCTACAACGAGATCTACCAGAACCACACCGACGGCATCACCCTGTACGAAAGCGGCAACAACCTGCTGTGGGGCAACCGCGTCATCGCCAACCGCCGTCACGGTATCCGCGTGCGTAACAGCGTGAACATCAAGCTCTATGAAAACGTTGCCATGGCCAACGGCCTGATGGGCGTCTACGGACACATCAAGGACCTGACCAATACCGACCGCGACATCGCCCTGGACCCCTTCGACGCCGAAGTGTCGCTGATCCTGGTAGGTGGCGAACTGACCAGCAACGGCTCCGGCCCGCTGTCCATCGACTCGCCCCTGAGCGTGGAGCTTTATCGCGTATCGATGCTCGCCCCGACCAAACAAGTAGGCATCAGCCTCAATGGCATCCTGGGTGAACGTCAGGACGAGATCCTTGACCTGCTGATACGTCAGAAGAAAGCCGTATTGATCGACCCCGTTGAAAGCCAGACCGAACTGCGGGAATGAGGAAAGGTATTTTTATGCACGCCAAACTGATCAAGCTATTGAGCCTCTCCAGCCTGACCGCCGCCTTGATGGCCGCCGCTGGTGCGGCTCGCGCAGATGACTCGCAAGCGCCGACCTTTACGGCCGAGCCTTGCTGCAGCCTGTGCCCTGCTGCCCATGACGCGAAGAACTACACCACGCGCTATCAGCAGAACTTCACCACCCTGATCCAGGCCGAGGGCGACTGGCTGTTCCGTACCCAGGAAGACCTGCGTACCGAATTCGACACGACGCCCGCCGGCTATCGTCGCCTGAAAGAACTGCACGAGGCTTTCAAGAGCAAGGGCGTGGAGCTGGTGATGGTCTATCAGCCGACTCGCGGCCTGGTAGATCGCAACAAATTGTTTCCTGCCGATCGCGACAAATTCGACTACGACAAGGCCCTGAAAAACTATCAGGCCATGCTCGGTCGATTCAGCAAGATGGGCTACTGGGTGCCCGACCTGTCGCCGTTGACCAACGAGCAACAGGCCCATGATTTCTACTTCCGCGGCGACCAGCACTGGACACCGTACGGCGCACAACGCACTGCGAAAATCGTTTCCGAAACCGTGAAGAAAGTTCCGGGCTACGCCGACATTCCCAAGCGTGAATTCGAGAGTCACAAGTCCGGACGCATGGGCAAGACCGGAACCCTGCACAACATGGCTGGTCAATTGTGCGGCACCAGCTACGCGATTCAGTACATGGATCAGTTCACCACCGAGCCCAAGGGCGAAGCAGGTGACGGCGATCTGTTCGGCGATTCCGGCAACCCGGAAATCACCCTGGTCGGTACCAGTCACAGCGGCAAGAACTACAACTTCGGTGGATTCCTCCAGGAATACATCGGTGCCGATGTGCTGAACGTGGCGTTCCCTGGTGGCGGTCTGGAAGGCGCAATGCTGCAGTACCTGGGCAGCGAAGACTTCCAGAAGCGTCCACCGAAGATCCTGATCTGGGAATTCTCGCCGCTGTATCGCCTGGACCAGGAAACCATTTACCGCCAGATGATGGCACTGCTGGATAACGGTTGCGAAGGCAAGCCTGCGGTGATGAGCGCCAGCACCACTCTCAAGCCGGGCAACAACGAAGTGTTGGTCAACGGCAAGAATGGCATCAAGGACATCCGCAACAGTCAGAACCAGATCGATATCAAGTTCGACGACACCTCGGTGAAAACCCTTCAGGCCAGACTCTGGTACATGAACGGTCGTCACGAGGACCTGAAAATCGAGAAGCCGGACACCGCCGATACCGACGGACGTTTCGCCTTTGAATTGCGTGAGGACGAAGACTGGGCAAACCAACAATTGCTCGCTCTTGAAATCCAGGGCCCGGAAGCCGGAACAGAACCACTGAAAGTCGAAGCAAAAGTATGCAAGCGCAATGTGTTCCCAAGCGGCGCGCAACACACCGCTCAAGCCGGACTATGAGGTGACTTATGCAGACTCCGAAACTGATACGCCCTACCCTGCTGTCTATGGCAATCCTGTCATCGATGGCATGGGTATCGGGCGCATCCGCCACCACGGCGCTGGTTCCCCCCCAGGGTTACCTGGCGCCTATCGAGAAAATGAAAACCGGCAGCCACGATTTCCAGTGTGAAGCCGTGCCAAAGCCTTACACCGACAAGCTGGTGTTTCGCAGCAAGTACGAAGGCTCCGACAAGGCTCGGGCCACGCTCAATGAAGAGTCCGAAGAAGCATTTCGCGATGCAACCAAAGACATCACGACCCTTGAGCGCGGTATCAGCAAAGTCGTCATGCAGTACATGCGTGACGGCCGCCCGGAACAACTCGACTGTGCGTTGAACATGCTCACCACCTGGGCCCAGGCCGATGCACTGGAGTCCCGTGAGTTCAACCACACCGGCAAGTCCATGCGCAAATGGGCACTGGGCAGCATGGCCTCGTCCTATCTGCACCTGAAGTTCTCCGAGTCGCGCCCGCTGGCCAACCGTCAGCAGCAGACTCAAGTCATCGAAGCCTGGTTCAGCAAGCTGGCCGACCAGGTGGTCAGTGACTGGAGCAACCTGCCGATGGAGAAGATCAACAACCACTCGTACTGGGCCGCCTGGTCGGTGATGGCGACCGCTGTCGCCACCAACCGCCGCGACCTGTTCGACTGGGCAATCAAGGAATACAAGATCGCTGCCTTCCAGATCGACAAGGACGGTTTCCTGCCGAACGAAGTCAAGCGTCGTCAGCGCGCACTGGCGTATCACAACTACGCCCTGCCACCGCTGGCCATGATCGCCAGCTTCTCCCTGGCCAATGGCATCGATCTGCGTAACGAAAACAACGGCGCGCTCAAACGCCTGGGTGACCGCGTACTCGCCGGGGTCAAGGACCCTGACGACTTCTCTTCCCGCGGTGGCGTGAAGCAGGACATGAGCGAGCTGAAAAAAGATCCGAAATTCGCCTGGCTCGAACCGTTCTGCTCGCTCTACAGCTGCAGCCCGGATGTGATCGAACACAAGCATGAGATGCAACCGTTCAAGACGTTCCGTCTGGGCGGCGACCTGACCAAAGTCTACGACCCGTCCCATGACAAAGGTGACAAAGGCGGTTCGTGATTCACGCATGGCTCTGTGGGAGGGAGCTTGCTCGCGACTGAGCTGTTCGCGAGCAAGCTCCCTCCCACAGAACAGGCACAGGTAAATGCAGTATTCCCCCCGAATTTCATGGGGGGTTTGGGGGGGCTTTGAGCCCTTGAATGTTGGACAAACGGAGAGATAAGGATGGTTTTCTCATCCAACGTGTTCCTGTTTCTGTTCTTGCCGATCTTCTTCGGCTTGTACTACATAAGCGGGCAACGCTACCGCAACCTGCTGTTGCTGATCGCCAGTTACATCTTCTATGCCTGGTGGCGTGTGGACTTCCTGGCGCTGTTTATCGCCGTCACTGTCTGGAACTACTGGATCGGCCTGCAGATCGGGGCCAGTGGAGTCAGGACCAAACCGGCACAGCGCTGGCTGCTGCTCGGCGTGGGCGTAGACCTGTGTATCCTGGGCTACTTCAAGTACGCCAACTTCGGTGTGGACAGCATCAACGCTGCCATGACCTCGATGGGCCTGGAACCTTTCATCCTGACCCACGTGCTGTTGCCGATCGGTATCTCGTTCTACATCTTCGAGTCCATCAGCTACATCATCGACGTCTACCGCGGTGATACACCGGCCACGCGCAACCTGATCGACTTCGCTGCATTCGTTGCGATCTTCCCGCACCTGATTGCAGGCCCTGTGCTGCGCTTCCGTGACCTGGCTGACCAGTTCAACAACCGCACGCACACGCTGGACAAGTTCTCCGAAGGCTGCACGCGCTTCATGCAGGGCTTCATCAAGAAAGTGTTCATCGCCGACACCCTGGCCATTGTCGCCGACCATTGCTTCGCACTGGAAAACCCTACCACAGGCGATGCCTGGCTGGGTGCACTGGCCTACACCGCACAACTGTACTTCGACTTCTCCGGTTACAGCGACATGGCAATCGGTCTGGGTCTGATGATGGGTTTCCGCTTCATGGAAAACTTCAAACAGCCTTACATCAGCCAGTCGATCACCGAGTTCTGGCGTCGCTGGCACATCAGCCTCTCCACCTGGCTGCGTGACTACCTGTACATCACGCTGGGCGGCAACCGTGGCGGCAAAATCGCGACCTATCGCAACCTGTTCCTGACCATGCTGCTGGGTGGTCTGTGGCACGGCGCGAACATCACTTACGTGATCTGGGGTGCGTGGCACGGCATGTGGCTGGCGATCGAAAAAGCGGTAGGCATCAACACCAAGCCTTACAGCTTCAACCCGATCCGCTGGGCACTGACCTTCCTGCTGGTGGTTATCGGCTGGGTCATCTTCCGTGCTGAAAACCTGCACGTTGCAGGCCGCATGTACAGCGCCATGTTCAGCTTCGGCGACTGGAACCTGTCGGAACTCAACCGTGCAAGCCTGACCGGCATTCAAGTGGCAACGCTGGTCCTGGCCTACGCAACGCTGGCGTTCTTCGGTCTGCGCGACTTCTACCAGGGCCGCTCGGAAAGCGACAAGCCCAAGGCAGACGGCCCGGCGACCGCAGAGCCCGGCACCATCAAGGCAGTACCTGGCGACGCACCTGGCAGCATCAACCTGCCTGGCTACACCGTCGGTACCAACGCCCAGGTGCAACCGGCCTACTGGACTGCCGACTGGTCTCGCTACGCCATGCGTGCGCTGATCCTGCTGCTGTTCATCGCTTCGATTCTCAAACTTTCGGCGCAGAGCTTCTCGCCGTTCCTTTACTTCCAGTTCTGAGGAGCCTGACATGACCCGTTCATTACGAATCCTCTACGTCACGCTGTTCATGTCACTGCTGGTGATCCTGGGTATCTGGTCGTTGCGCAGTTTCAGCAACTTCTCGACCTCGGCTGAAACCACAGTGCTCGACGGCAAGTGGACCAAGGCGGCGGAAACTCATTACGACGATGAGTTCCCGATCAAGCGCCTGGGCACCAACCTCTGGGCTGCCCTGGACTTCAAGCTGTTCAACGAAGGCCGTCCAGGCGTCGTGGTCGGCAAGGACCAGTGGCTCTACACCGACGAAGAGTTCGATGCCATTGCCAATAGCGAGAAAAACGAAGCGGACAACCTGGCAATTATCCAGGGCGTACGCGACGAGCTGAAAAAGCAGGGTACGGAACTGGTACTGGCGATTGTTCCAGCCAAGACCCGTCTGTATCCCGAGCACATGGGCGATAAAAAACCGGCCACCTTGCACACCGACCTGTACCAGCAATTCCATGCGCAGGTCGCGCAAGCCGGCATCTTCGCCCCTGACCTGCTGGCGCCGTTGCAGGCCGCCAAGCAGAAAGGCCAGGTATTCCTGCGCACCGACACTCACTGGACCCCGATGGGTGCAGAAGTGGCCGCGCAGCAACTGGGTGTCGCGATTTCCAGCAAGACTCCGTTGGAAGGTGAACCCGAGCAATTCGTTACTCAGGCCAAAGAAGCAACGCCTTACAAAGGCGACCTGACCAACTTCCTGCCACTGGATCCGCTGTTCAGTAATTTGCTTCCAAAGCCAGATGATTTGCAACAACGCAGCACAAATCCTGTCGAAGGAACTGCTGCCGGTGATGATGCCTTGTTTGCAGACACCGAAATTCCTGTTGGCCTGGTTGGCACCAGTTACAGCGCCAACCCTAACTGGAACTTCGTCGGCGCACTGAAGCAGGCACTACGCAGCGACGTCGTCAACTATGCAGAAGACGGTCACGGACCGATTCTGCCGATGCTCAAGTATCTGCAAACCGATGCGTTCAAGACCACTCCACCACAAGTGGTTATCTGGGAGTTCCCGGAGCGTTATCTGCCTGCTCATAACGACCTTGGCGAGTTCGATCAAAAGTGGATCGCCGAGTTGAAAAAGTCACGTGATAGCCAAGAGAACCTGGCCCTTAACACCAAACAATCCGAGTCGCCTGACCAGGCGCAAAACTGAGAGGACTCAATTATGACCCTACAGCACACTCCAAATCGTTCGGCCAAGAAAAGCCTGTTCAAAACCTGCGCGCTGGCTGCAACCCTGGGCCTGATGTCCCTGCAAGCCTTTGCCGGTGACTCCGCCCTCTACGGCCCGACCGCACCGAAAGGCTCGACCTTCGTGCGCGTCTACAACGCCAGCAACGCCGAGATCAGCGCCAGCGTCGGCAACACCAACCTGAACGAAGTCGCGCCACTGGGCAGCACCGCGTTCAGCTTCATGCCACAGGGCGACTACACCGCCAAGCTGGGCAGCCAGACCCTGCCGGTGAAACTGGCGGGTGATCACTATTACACCATCGTCAACAACGCCAGCGGCAAGCCGCAACTGGTTGAAGAAGCTCCGTTCAAGAACAAGCAGAAGTCTCTGGTTCGCGTACAGAACCTCAGCGACAAGTCGCTGACTCTGAAGACTGCCGACGGCAAGACCGAAGTGGTCAAGACCGTAGGCGCCAAAGGCACCGGCGAGCGTGAAATCAACCCGGTCAAAGTCAGCCTGGCGCTGTACGACGGCGACAAGAAAGTCACTGACGTGAAGCCTGTGGCCCTGGAGCGTGGCGAAGCCGCCGTGCTGTACATCACCGGCAGCGGCAGCAACCTCTCGCCAGTGTGGGTCAAGCCACCAGTAGCAACTCGCTAAAGATCAAGTTGGCGGGTTCATGGCCTCTGTCAGCCACGGACCCGCTAGCGCAGTACAAGAACAAGACAGAAACGACAGAAACCACGTACAGCCCTTATTGACTTATTGAATGCTATTGGAGAAACAAAATGATTCCAGTGATCTTGTCAGGCGGTAGCGGTTCACGACTCTGGCCGCTTTCGCGTAAACAATTCCCTAAACAATTCCTGGCACTGACAGGCGAACACACACTGTTCCAGCAAACGCTGGAGCGTCTGGTGTTCGAGGGTATGCAAGAGCCCATCGTGGTCTGCAACAAGGAGCATCGTTTCATCGTAAACGAGCAGTTGGCAGCACTGGACCTCAACACCCAGGCCATCCTGATGGAGCCGTTCGGGCGCAATACCGCACCCGCCGTGGCCCTGACAGCGATGATGCTGGTCAATGAAGGCAACGACGAGCTGATGCTGGTCATGCCGGCCGATCACGTGATCGAAGACCAGAAAGCCCTTCAGCGCGCACTGGCCCTGGCCACCGTCGCAGCCGAGCGTGGCGAAATGGTTCTGTTCGGCGTACCGGCCAACAAGCCTGAAACCGGCTACGGCTACATCAAATCCACCGCCGATGCCCTGCTGCCTGAAGGCGTGAGCCGCGTATCGCACTTCGTTGAGAAGCCAGACGAAAAACGCGCTGCCGAATTCGTCGAAGCAGGCGGTTACTACTGGAACAGCGGCATGTTCCTGTTCCGCGCCAGCCGCTTCCTGGAAGAGCTGAAAAAGCACGATCCGGACATCTACGACACCTGCCTGCTGACCCTCGAGCGCAGCCAGCAGGACGCAGGTTCAGTGGAAATCGATCCAGCGACCTTCGCCTGCTGCCCGGACAACTCCATCGACTACGCCGTCATGGAAAAAACCCAGCGCGCTTGCGTCGTGCCATTGTCTGCTGGCTGGAGCGATGTCGGCTGCTGGTCGTCGCTGTGGGAAGTGCATGAAAAAGACAGCAACGGCAACGTCACCAAAGGCGACGTAGTCATCCAGGACAGCCGCAACTGCATGATCCACGGCAACGGCAAACTGGTATCGGTGATCGGCCTGGAAAACATCGTGGTCGTCGAAACCAAGGACGCCATGATGATTGCCCACAAGGACAAGGTCCAGGGCGTGAAGCAGATGGTCAACACCCTCAACGAGCAGGGCCGCAGCGAAACCCAGAACCATCTGGAAGTCTATCGTCCGTGGGGTTCCTACGACTCGGTGGACATGGGCGGC
The DNA here is from genome assembly GCF_018968705.1 of Pseudomonas lijiangensis. Lineage (NCBI taxonomy): Bacteria > Pseudomonadati > Pseudomonadota > Gammaproteobacteria > Pseudomonadales > Pseudomonadaceae > Pseudomonas > Pseudomonas lijiangensis. The sequence goes on along the minus strand of NZ_CP076668.1, from coordinate 1,085,964 downwards.
CGTTTCCAGGTCAAGCGCATCTCGGTCAAACCGGGCGCCAGCCTCTCCCTGCAGATGCACCACCACCGCGCCGAACACTGGATCGTGGTATCCGGTACGGCTCAGGTTACCTGCGACGAGAACGTATTCCTGCTGACTGAAAACCAGTCCACCTACATCCCGATCGCTTCGGTCCATCGCCTGAAAAACCCGGGCAAGATCCCGTTGGAAATCATCGAAGTCCAATCGGGCAGCTACCTGGGCGAAGACGACATCGAGCGTTACGAAGATGTGTATGGTCGTTCCGGCGCGCTGGAAGCGGGCGTGAAAACCCAGACGATTGCACGGTAAAAGATAGCGGCAAGCTTCAAGCTGGAAGCTTCAAGTAGCTTGAGGCTGGTAGCTTGCAACTTGTCGCTGACAGAGCAACAAGCCCTCGGCATTCATCTGCGTATCCCCATCCGCAGACGTTTGCCGGGGGTTTTTTATTGGTTCAAATCGATGCCGGTCATGCCATTCTCTGACGCATGGCCTCTCGACTCCTCTCAGTTCGCAATCGCTTGGCCATCAGTCTTGCCGGAAGTCTTGAAGCCATGACAAGTCCAGCATAAGTGTCGGCATTCATTCGTAATAACGAAGTCCGAATGCGGGGATCACCAAATGCTTCTGCTCGACGCTCCCCTGTGTCTGCATTTTCATCGAGAGTCTTCATGGTTTCTTGATAATCGCGTATGTCAAGCTCACCTTCATCCGGTCCATCCAGCACGGTGTACTTCAAAATTTTTCTGATTTTCTTTGACCATGTTTTCACCTTTGTCGGACTGGCTTGAGTTTTAAGAGAAAAGTCTTCATTGTAAAAAACATCCACTGTGCCACTAACCGCGTGAGACGCTTCATGAATCAATGTATGGGCAACCATCAGCACGTGTTGTGATTCAAGGTGCTTTCTGGATATTCGCATCCTGGAAAACCTCCTGAACATTTCATCAGTCATATACGTTGTGGCCAACACATCAGTATCCGTGTCGAAAAGTTCAAGCTTTCGGGACCTTGCCGGACCAAGAAGGGATGACAAAAAATTTTTCTGTACGCTTAATTCCTTCCGTGTCCCCGTTACAGTCAGCGCTTTTAATTCCGGAGATAGATCCCGACCATAAGCTGCAGCAAAGGCTTTTGAAACACCGTGGGCAGGTTCATCTTTTCCCAGCTCAGCAATGGTGAGCCGCAATAGCTCGACAGCCACATCAACAGCATCCTTCAGCTTGGCTTGCTGCTGGGGTGTAAACGTAGAAAATCCCCGCGCAACAATGACATCGTTCGGATTAGCGCCTTCACTATCAACGTAGCGCAAAGGTGAATTACGAACGAAGCGGAACAGGTTCAACCCATCCACGGCTCCCGCCGGGTCAGGATTGATCCAGCGTTGCAACCACGGCGCGTAATACCGTTGACCGTAGTAATACAACCCGGTTGCATCCCGCTCCTTGCCGGAATAACGCACAGTCTTGTAGTTGGCTTCAATCGCAGTGCGGCCTGCCCACCATGAGGTGCCGCCAAAGGGGTAATAACTTTCCTGGCTGATGATCTGAGCATCCTTGTCCAGTTCCAGGGTGCTTGAACCCAGATGATCGTTCAGGCTGTAGCGGTATTGGTCATTGTCCAGTTCGGCGGGCTTTCCGCCCTGCCAGTGCAGCACCCGGACATTGTTGCGCCCGGCCTGTGCCGTGATGACCTGCAAGGTTTCTCCGGTGGCGGTATCGGTGCGGATTTCCAGACCCGGCAGGTAGCGCACGTCTGCGATATGGGTGACGGTTTTAGCCTGGGTCTTACGCACTTTGCGCAGGCGCTGACCACTGGCGTCGTAAATGTAGCGCTCGCTGTCGTCGAGGCCGGACTCTCGCACCACCGGCCTTACTTCCTGCAACTGATTACGCAAATCCCAACTCAGGGCTTGCCCGGCTTGCAGTGCCAGCAGATTACCGTTGGCGTCAAACGCTGCGGCAATCTCTTCTTCGCTGGGCGGTTGGTTGTTGATCACGGGCAAGCTTCGATTGCTATGCCTGGCGGTCACCAGTGCTCTGGAATGATTTTGCGACCCGACATGAGTTAATTGCTGCAGGTTGCCGCCTGCATCGTAGTCATAGGTCTGTGTGTAATTGGCCAGTTGTGTGGGGTCTGGCGGGCTCTGGAAATCTGCGAAGACTGGCCCGTGATTGGCCGTCGCCAACTCTCGTCCCGTGGCTTCTGTCAGTTGATACAACGTGTCGTATTGATACACCGATACCGGCTCGATGCGCTGATTGGCGAAATACCGGATAGGTTGGGCGCGGTCTTCGATGCGGATGACATTGCCCACCGGATCGTAGTCGTAAATCAAATCCTGCAATGATTCGCCAGCGTTGCGGGCCGCTTTCAGCTCACGCAACCGACCATCTTCACCGCCATACCGCGCAGTGGTGATGACGCCATTCCCTGCCGTTTCCGACTCGACGCGGCCTTGGGCGTCGTAGCGAATATCGCTGACCAGCATCTGCTCCGGCTGCCCATTGAGTTGCAAATGGCAGGATTGCAACTCACCTGCCACCGTTTGGGCAAAGCGCTGAACATTACCCTGCGAATCGGTTTGTCCGATGACCTCGCCGAGCGGGTTATAGGCCCAGCTCGTGGTCGAGCCGCTGCCGGTCTCCAGAAGGGCGTCGCGTTCGGCCTCTGATTCGGGCCAGTCGAGTTGAGTGAGGTCCTTGAGGAAGTGCTGCGTCTGCTCGATCACTGCGCCGGTCAGAGCACACTCGGTATTCAAACACGTGCCTACCGGGTCGTCGTGGCGAATCAACTGGCCGCACTGGTTGCGGGGAGCCGAATCAACCTCCCCATAGGTCAGGCGCTCGATACATTGGTCATTTTCAAAAACACCTGTTGGTCTGAGCAGACCATCATGCTCCAGGCGCCGAACAGTGCCTCGCCCGTCCCAGGTTTGCACCGATTCACGATGTTCGCCCGGCAATGAAACCCGCCAACCGGCATCGACGCTTTCGCAGGCCAGCACCTGAGCGCTGAGGGAGTGAATATTGACAAGGTTGGCCGGCGCGTCACCTTCCCAGAGCCTGGGATCGTGACTGCCAATCGGCCGACCGGCAGGATCAAAGATCGAGCGATGGATACGCACGACAGGCGCGTCACTGGCTTGCTTGCAGTACCAGGCGACAGAGCGCACGACCAAGCGACGCGGATCAACAATCGCGAGTGTCGGCGTGTATCGATGTAAGTTGGCAGGCTGTCCGTCCATGGCTTAGGCTTCTACGAATCACTGTTTGAAGCTTAGTTCAGCACCTGTAGGCAGCCAAAAGCCTCGGATAACCGGTTTGAGTAGCTGCAAGCTGGAAGCCTCAAATTACGTGTAGTTCCCAACTTTCAGCCTCCGCCCTAACTGGGCGGATAAAAGAATACATGTCCGGTTCTTTTGGATTCCCTGCCCACAGCATCAACCGCTTTTAAATGAAAACGATGATAGCCTTGGACATTTGGCTGATATTCAGTACCGGTGACTTCTGCCATCAGAGTGAACCACCTGTAGACTCTGTATTTCACGGCATGAGCAGAAGTATTCCACAGCAACTTTATAGGGTAATAATTATTGTGTTCCAAGTAAAAATGCCCTGGCACCGGTACTGCCGAATCGCCTTCATCCACTTCGATATGGCTTAGCAGTAGGAGGGAGATAGCAGCAAGCCAGGAACTACAAGCCTCAGTAGTTCTACTTCCATACTTGCCAGTATTTTCATGGCCAGTCAAAGCATACTGGCAATATCAAAGGCATGGGCTATGCCTGACAACTCGTCCCTGATCGTTACAGTCCTCTATTTAGGGTATTTTCACTGCTTGACAAACTTAGCGGCGAGTCTGGCAAGCACCTCATTGACGTGCAGGCGATAACAAGCCACTGCACACAACCAGACGACGCGGATCGATGACCGAAAGTCCTCGGACTGACTACCCATAGAGTAATCCGTTTGTTTATCCCCACTCGAGATTCAGGTAACGTTGCTTGGCATTTGTTGACACCGATTAGTTGGAACGTTTTTGCTTCGACGCTCAATCGGCTGGAAGCAGGCGTGAAAACCCAGACGATTGAACGGTAAAAGATAGCGGCAAGCTTCAAGCTGGAAGCTGGAAGCTTCAAGTAGCTTGAGGCTTGTAGCTTGCAACTTGCCGCTGACAGAGCAACAGGCCCTCGGCAACATCCTGCGTATCCCCATCCGCAGGGTGTTGTTGAGGGTTTTTTGGCTCACTGCCACAACACCTCTCTACGCGGAGGACGGTCACTGCTTCTACTCCGGACCTGAACGAAGCGGTCTTTGGATAAGCTGTGAAACTTCGCACTTTCTTCAGGCGTTATTTGCGACATGGTATAAACACTCCAGAAATCCGCGACAGTGGTCAACCATGCTCTGAATGATGGAGCGCCAGGCCCCTTGGGTTTGTACTCTTCTCGTAAGCGAACATTTTTCTCAATGGCATTCTTAATTGTATTGCCCAAAGCGTTGGTCGCGGTATCGGGCTTCATAGATACAAACGACCAGGCTTTTTCGTAATAAAAATCATCATTGGTCTGCAACTCAAGATGCGATATCTCATGGATGAGAACTCCGATTTTTGACACGGGATTTTGCACCCGAAAGTTTCCTGTAAAAAATATACGTTTGTGTGGATCATCCTTGCCCACATGCGCTAAGCGCTGCTCATTCTCGACGTCTTTCACAAAAACAAACTGCTCACGCAAGTCCCCACCTTTCTGATAGCGAGACATAGCTTTGATGAGTTTTTCGTAACCGCTAATCACATGCCCTATATAGCCTTTTGAATCACTCAAATTCTCAGGAAGTGGCATACCAATGAATTTAAAAAGGGAGGACACATCATTCTTCTTCAAACGATTCACTTCACGCTTCATCAGGAACAAGCTTTTCTCGATAGCAAGATCAATATCCGCTACCAACCCCTTCTCGCCCGCTTTTTTCATCTCCTTCAAACCCCGGTATATAATCGCTCGATCTTGCTCTGTTCCTTTCTCAATCTCATCGTTAATACCTTTATATCCCCTGCCGTCATGATCAAAACCGCTGCACGGGTTATTCCGGACAAAACAGAACAGGTTCAACCCATCCACGGCTCCCGCCGGGTCCGGATTGTTCCAGCGCTGTAACCACGGTGCGTAATACCGTTGACCGTAGTAATACAACCCGGTTGCATCCCGCTCCTTGCCTGAATAACGCACAGTCTTATAGTTGGCTTCAATCGCAGTGCGACCTGCCCACCATGACGTGCCGCCAAACGGGTAATAACTTTCCTGGCTAATGATTTGTGCCTGAGCATCCAGTTCCAGGGTGCTTGAACCCAGATGATCGTTCAGGCTGTAGCGGTATTGATCGTTGTTCAGTTCGGCTGGCTTTCCGGCCTGCCAGTGCAGAACACGCACGCCGTTGCGCCCGGCCTGTGCCGTGATGACCTGCAAGGTTTCTCCGGTGGCGGTATCGGTGCGGATTTCCAGCCCAGGCAAGTAGCGCACTTCAGCCAGATGGGTGACGGCTTTGGCCTGGGTCGTACGCACTTTGCGCAGGCGCTGACCACTGGCGTCGTAGATGTAACGCTCGCTGTCGTCGAGGCCGGACTCACGCACCACCGGCCTTACTTCCTGCAACTGATTACGCAAATCCCAACTCAGGGCTTGCCCGGCTTGCAGTGCCAGCAGATTACCGTTGGCGTCAAACGCTGCGGCAATCTCTTCTTCGCTAGGCGGCTGGTTGTTGACCACGGGCAAGCTTCGATTGCTATGCCTGGCGGTCACCAGTGCTCTGGAATGATTTTGCGACCCGACATGAGTTAATTGCTGCAGGTTGCCGCCTGCATCGTAGTCATAGGTCTGTGTGTAATTGGCCAGTTGTGTGGGGTCTGGCGGGCTCTGGAAATCTGCAAAGACGGGACCGTGATTGGCCGGCGCCAGCTCTCGTCCCGTGGCTTCTGTCAGTTGATACAGCGTGTCGTATTGATACGTCGAAACCGGCTCGATGCGCTGATTGGCGAAGTAACGAATGGGCTGGGCGCGGTCTTCGATACTGATCACATTGCCCACCGGATCGTAGTCGTAAATCAAATCCTGCAATGATTCGCCAGCGTTGCGGGCCGCTTTCAGCTCACGCAACCGACCATCTTCACCGCCATACCGCGCAGTGGTGATGACGCCATTCCCTGCCGTTTCCGACTCGACGCGGCCTTGGGCGTCGTAGCGAATATCGCTGACCAGCATCTGCTCCGGCTGCCCATTGAGTTGCAAATGGCAGGATTGCAACTCACCTGCCACCGTTTGGGCAAAGCGCTGAACATTACCCTGCGAATCGGTTTGTCCGATGACCTCGCCGAGCGGGTTATAGGCCCAGCTCGTGGTCGAGCCGCTGCCGGTCTCCAGAAGGGCGTCGCGTTCGGCCTCTGATTCGGGCCAGTCGAGTTGAGTGAGGTCCTTGAGGAAGTGCTGCGTCTGCTCGATCACTGCGCCGGTCAGAGCACACTCGGTATTCAAACACGTGCCTACCGGGTCGTCGTGGCGAATCAACTGGCCGCACTGGTTGCGGGGAGCCGAATCAACCTCCCCATAGGTCAGGCGCTCGATACATTGGTCATTTTCAAAAACACCTGTTGGTCTGAGCAGACCATCATGCTCCAGGCGCCGAACAGTGCCTCGCCCGTCCCAGGTTTGCACCGATTCACGATGTTCGCCCGGCAATGAAACCCGCCAACCGGCATCGACGCTTTCGCAGGCCAGCACCTGAGCGCTGAGGGAGTGAATATTGACAAGGTTGGCCGGCGCGTCACCTTCCCAGAGCCTGGGATCGTGACTGCCAATCGGCCGACCGGCAGGATCAAAGATCGAGCGATGGATACGCACGACAGGCGCGTCACTGGCTTGCTTGCGGTACCAGGCGACAGAGCGCACGACCAAGCGACGCGGATCAACAATCGCGAGTGTCGGCGTGTATCGATGTAAGTTGGCGAACTGCCAATCCATGGCATGAACCTCTGCGAGCACCTGCTTGAAGGCTAGCTCAACACCTGCTGGCCGGTGCAAAGACTCGGATAGGTGGCGGCAGTTACAAGCTTAAAACTATAAGCCTCAGCAGTTTGCAGCTTGCAACCTGCAACTTCTCGCAAAACAAACACCAACACCCTGAAACTATTAATCACATATAAGCTCAACTGTCGTTTTCTGTCACAAACAAAAATAGACATACCTACCCAGAGACTCTTAACCTTGCTCGAAGATTTAGAAATATAAGGAAACCCGCCACATAGATATCAATTAAAAACAAACACACCATAAACTTTTTATAAAATCAATTAAAAATGATATTAAAATGAATACTACCGCAAGCAAAACAGAAACCATATCTCTGCAAATAAATCTGAGTAACGCCAAGCCATCCGAGGCTGTACCTATGCCTCATATACGCGAAGCAGGCGAGACCTTGGAGCTGGATGCAGGTATTGCCAACAGAGGGTTCACTCTGGTACTTCCTGCCTTCAAGGATGAGACTTTCGATGAACTTTTCATCACGTTCTCCACCCTGGACTATAGCTCCATAACCAACGCAAGCCTGATCCCATTCATATCGGGACAAGCCTCGATTGATACTGTGACAGAAGAACAGATCGTCGGAAGATTCAAGCCCGGAGAGACAGCAAAGATCCGGGTTTTCCTCAGGGTCTACGGTGATATCTGGGTGCTTAAAGAGTCCCCCGATTACAAAATCGTCTAAAGTCAGGTAAGAAAGCGGCAAGCTATAAGACTCAAACCAATTGCAGGCTTGTAGCTTGTAGCTCACAGCTTACATCTCCCCCCGTCCGTCACCCCCTGCCATAAGCCTCGTTAAATATGCTTGACTGAAAGTTCCTACACTTGACAAAGCCTCTTGGCACAAGAGTAGCAATAAGACAGCAAGTCATTACCAATAGATATAACCAACCCATACAGTTATATCTTTCAGGGCAATCAAAATGAGCAGCGAAGGCATAGACGTTACTGGCGTAACGGTAGAGATCAACACCCCCGATAATCCATCTGAAATCACAGAGTTCAAGATACCGCTGAGTGACGGGACCGTCTCCGAATCTGTAACACAGCCCTACATACGTGAAGCAAACGAGCGCGCGGAACTGAGCGCCCTCCTTGCCAACAAAGGATTCACGCTTGTATTACCGGGTTTCGAGGACGGGGCATTCCATGAAGTCTTGATGACATTTTCCACTCCTGATAACAGTGGCAGCATCATCTCGACTCGCCTGCAACTTGAACAAGGCAAAGATTCGATCGATGTCGTGAAACAAAGCGAAATCCGCAAGGCGTTCAAACCAGGTGACAAGGCAAGGATTCAGGTTTTTCTCAGCATAACGCCTGATATCTGGGTGGCAGGCAAAGAGTCCATTGAGTACAGCATTGTCTAGAGCTTCGGCATGAAGAGTCAGACGGAATATCTCGTCATTTATCTCTGCCATTGGTAAAGCCCACCTGCCTTTCGGTAGGATGCCAGCTTCCATGCTGACGAGATGCGCATCATGCTGATCGGTATTGTGCTTATCCTGACCTGGCTCATCCTGCTGCTGCGCTATCCGGCAAAAGCCTTGCCTGTGTCGCTGGTGGCTGCTGTCGGCCTTGGAATCGTGGCCGCCGTCGTGATATGGCAGGACAACCGCGAAGCACGTCAACTGGAACGCCTGGGCTTACGCCTGGATTACGCGCCGCAACAATGCCCGGCAGGCAAGCCCTTGCTGGTGCTCATCGACAATACCAACAAGGTTCCCCTGCGCGAACTGCGCTGGCGTGTAGCGGCCTATGCGCCCGGCGACACCGTGAACCTGGCTGAAGACGCCTACACTGCACCGCATTACAGCGGTCCCGGTGCATTGCAGCCAGGCAGTCAGTGGCAGGATTGCCTGCCGTTACCTCCCTTGCGGCCGGGCTATCGCCCACAAAGCCTGGAGTTTCGTCCCGAACACCTTCAAGGCAGCTTCTCGGATTAAGGAAAACCACATGCCTACAGCACTTATCACCGGCTGCTCGAGCGGCATTGGCCGGGCTCTGGCGGACGCATTCAAAAACGCGGGTTATGACGTCTGGGCCACGGCACGCAAGGCTGAAGACGTCGCAGGCCTCAATGCTGCCGGTTTCAGCGCCATCCAACTGGACGTCAATGACAGCACCGCCCTGGAACACCTGGCCAGTGAACTTGAACGGCAAGGCGTCGGCGTGGACGTGCTGATCAACAACGCAGGCTATGGCGCGATGGGGCCGCTGCTCGATGGTGGCGTAGAGGCCATGCAGCGTCAGTTCGAGACCAATGTGTTTTCCGTGGTGGGCGTCACCCGGGCCTTGTTTCCGGCCTTGCGGCGCAGCAAAGGGCTGGTGGTGAATATCGGCAGCGTCTCGGGCGTGCTGGTCACTCCCTTTGCCGGAGCCTACTGCGCCTCCAAGGCGGCTGTGCATGCATTGAGCGATGCATTGCGCCTGGAACTGGCACCGTTCTCGATTCAGGTCATGGAAGTACAGCCCGGCGCCATCGCCTCGAGCTTCGCAAAAAACGCCACCCATGAAGCAGAACAACTGATCAGCGAACAATCCCCCTGGTGGCCCATACGCGAAGGCATTCGCTCCAGAGCCAAAGCCTCCCAGGACAACCCGACTCCCGCCACCGACTTCGCCCGGGAACTGCTCAAGGCCATCCAGCAGGCAAACCCGCCACGCCTGCTGCGTCTGGGCAATGGCTCGCGGGTCTTGCCGCTGATGTCATGGCTGTTGCCCAAGGGGCTGCTGGAAGGCGGATTGAAAAAACGCTTCGGCCTCAACACGACCTTGTAATCACCTCCCGCCCCTTTCTGCCGCGCTGAAACTCGATAGCCCCTCATATGAGGGGCTTTGGTCATCCAGGCAGCCATCTAAAATTCGCACCAAAAAGCAGCCAAGAGCCATTCAATACGCTTGCTTGCGCCCCAAAATCGAGCGCACCACATAAAGCTTACCGTTGAGCTGCCGATACACTCAAACAAACGGAGGCAAGACCGCTATGGCAGGCTGATATTCGATCATCTATGCAACTCCTTACAGCAAGGAGCGATAGCAACACACATCCGTTTACGGTCAGTCTGCAAGAAAAGAGGTCTGCAATGCTTAAAAATGCTCCTTTGAGTATGAAGTTACTGCTCATTCTGATGTTTCCCCTTCTTGGGCTTCTGGCCTTCTCCGGTATCTACATTGCCGACAAGATCCAGTCTCTGGATGCCATGAGCCGCACCGTTTCGGCCAGCAGCACTGCACAAAAACTGAGCAACCTGGTCACGACCCTCCAGCGCGAACGAGGTGCAAGCGGGGTATTCCTGGGCAGCGGCGGCAAGTCCATGCAGGACAAGCTCAAGAGTTTCCGTGCAGACACCGACAAGGCAGCCGCAGTGATAAAGGCTCTGCCTCGCCAGAGCGGCCTGGACAAGGTATTGCAGACCATAGACGAGCTGGGCCCCTTGCGTCAGAAGGTAGATGCGATGGGACTCAACAGCACTGAGTCGGGTGCGCGCTTCACAGATATCATCAAAAACCTGGTCGACTTCACCTATTCGCTGGAAGCCAGTGTCGATGAGCCCGCAATCCTTCGGGCGCTGAGCTCGCTCAACCAGTTCGTGGCGATGAAAGAGCGTGCCGGTCGCGAGCGCGTGCTGCTCGGTCTGGCCTTCAACCAGAATCGTTTCGATGCGAGCCTGTTGTCGCGCTTCAGCCGCAACCTGGGTGAGTTCAGCGGTTACTTCGAAGCTTTCCAGCGCTGGGCACCGCAGATCTTCAAAACCAAGATGGACAACGTCCTTCAGCAACCCGGTTCGCTCGAAGTGGCCCGTCTGCAGCGTCTGGCCTTCGACACGCCACTGGGTGACCCGCTCAATATCAAGCCTGAAGACTGGTTCAACCTGTCGACCAACCGTATCGATCAGATGGGTGCTGTCGAGGAAGAACTGAGTCAGGCCGTACTGGACCTGGCAACCCATGCCCGCGCAAGTGCACAGAGCAGCCTGTACATCGCCATCGCGACCGTGATTGTGATGCTGATCGCAGTGCTTTGCCTGTCACAGTTGATCATCCGCAACATCAAATTTGCGGTCAGCGATGTCAACCGTACCCTGATCGCCCTGTCGACAAGGGATCTGACTGTCAGAACCCGATACACCGGCACGGATGAGTTCGGTGAAATCTCGCGCAACCTCGACAACATGGCGCAGCAGATCAGCGAAGTGATCCGGGAGATCGGCAGTGCGACCACTAAAGTCGCCCTGGGAGCCGATGAGTCCTCGGCGGTTGCGGTCCAGACCAGCCAGAACGTAGCCCAGCAACGTCTGGGCACCGATCAGGTCGCCACGGCCATCAGCGAGATGAGTGCCACGGTAAAGGATGTCGCTCGCAGCACCACCGACGCCGCCGAGATGTCACAGCGCGTCAACACCAGCACCGTCCAAGGCAAGACCGAGATCGACAACACCATTCGCCTGATCAAGGACCTTTCGGTGCAGGCAGAACAGACCTCGCAGATCATCGATAACCTCAAGGGCGAGAGCGATTCCATTTCCTCCGTGCTGGACGTGATCCGTGGTGTCGCCGAGCAGACCAACCTGCTGGCACTCAACGCTGCCATCGAAGCCGCACGGGCTGGTGAACAGGGCCGTGGCTTCGCCGTCGTGGCAGACGAGGTACGCCAACTGGCCAAGAAAACCCAGGACTCCACCGTCAGCATCCAGAGCATGATCGCAAACCTGCAAGCCGGCTCCGACAGCGCAGCACAATCCATGAAGGAAACCCTGAACAAGGCTCAGGAAGGCGCAAGCAACGTGGTACGTGCAGGCGACTTGCTGGAGGAAATCGCCAACGGCATCGCGAGCATCAGCGACCGCAACATTCAGGTCGCCTCGGCTGCCGAAGAACAGAGCCTGGTGGCCGAAGAAATCCACCGCAACGTCAACGACATCAACACACTCGTCGTTCAAGTCAGCGCAGGCGCCGAACAAACGGCTCATACCAGCCGCGAACTGGCACGTCTGGCCGAGCTTCAACAAGGGTTGGTCAACCGCTTCAAGGTGGTTTGATAACCGATCAGTCAAGGCATGAGCAAAACTTGTGGGAGGCAGCTTGCTGGCGAAAAAGGCCTGAAAACCGACAGATATTCTGCGTCTGTACGCTGAAGTCGCCAGCAAGCTGCCTCCCACTTCCCCCCGTTGACTCGCAGACCTTGAGCCTTGACTGCGACGGATTGTGGCCTGTGAACCGCTCCTCGCCTCATGAAGCTCTCCAAAAAACCACTCTTGAGGCGCTTCCTACCCGAATGACATCACATCGCTATTATGCGCAAGAAGTTGCGCAATTTTTTGTGAGTAACCTGTGGACAGTTCTCTACAAGGCTTGTGTTTAGAAGCCTGTAGACGAGTGCGCAAGAAGTTGCGCAGTGGTGCGCAACTTCTTGCGCACTTTCAACGGGTTTTCCTCCCGAAAAGCTCAAGACGCCGCGAATAAATCACACATACCATTGATTTATATAGCTATTTTTCGGACTGGCACAAAGCTTGATCAGTATTTGCCACCCACCAGGCAAATTCGCCTCCCGGGACCCTCACAGTTTCAGCAAGGAGAGCATCCATGGCTACACCCGCGTACATGTCCATCACCGGCGAAAAACAAGGCCTGATCACTGCCGGCGCCTTCACCGCCGACTCCGTGGGCAACACCTTCCAGGAAGGCCACGAAGACGAAGTGATGGTGCAAGCCTTCCATCACGACGTGATCATCCCGCGTGACCCACAGTCCGGCCAGCCAACCGGCCAGCGCGTTCACAAGCCGGTGAAAATCACCAAAGTGTTCGACAAGTCCTCGCCTCTGCTGCAAGCGGCCCTGACTTCCGGCGAGCGCCTGAGCAAAGTCGAAATCAAATGGTTCCGCACCTCGGCTCAAGGCACTCAAGAGCACTACTACACCACCGTTCTGGAAGACGCGATCCTCGTCAGCTCCAAGGACTACATGCACAACTGCCAGGACCCTGCGAACGCGCATTTCACGCACCTGGAAGACATCGAAATGACCTACCGCAAAATCACCTGGACCCACGAAGTGTCCGGCACTTCGGGCTCCGATGACTGGCGTTCGCCTGTGGCCTGATACGGCTGAGGTTTCAAGCATCGGCCAGCTTCTGCTGGTCGATGTTGTTTACGCCCTTTCAGAATCGAGGAACAAGGGATGTTCGCGCCGGCCAATCAGACCCACTTCAGCCTGACCATCGAAGGTTTAAACAGCGACCTGCAAGTCCTGGCCCTCAACGGACGGGAAGCCATCAGCCAGCCGTTCGTGTTCGACGTGGAACTGGTCAGCGAGCAGCCGTCCCTGGACCTTGAAACCCTGTTGCACAAGCCCGCCTTCCTGCAGCTTTCGCCGGACGGCAGCGGCATTCACGGCCAGATCCATCGTGCCGCCCAGGGTGATTCCGGCAAGCGACTGACCCGTTACTCGGTGACCATTCGCCCGCAACTGTCCTACCTGGCCCACCGCATCAACCAGCGCATCTTCCAGAACCTCAGCGTGCCGAAAATCATCGGCCAGGTCCTCGAAGAGCATGGCATCCAGAGCAACGCCTACGAATTCAAGGTCGGGTCGGTTTATCCCGAGCGCGTCTACTGCGTTCAGTACGATGAATCGGACCTGCACTTCATCCAGCGCCTGTGCGAGGAAGAAGGGATTCACTACCACTTCCAGCACAGCAGCACGGCCCACAAGCTGGTGTTCGGCGATGACCAGACGGTGTTCCCGAAACTCGCCCCCGTGGCCTATCAGCAAGATTCCGGCCTGGTCGCCAACGACCCGGTCATCAAGCGCTTCGACCTGCGCCTGGAAACCCGCACCAGCCGTACCACCCGTCGCGATTACGACTTCGAGAAACCCCGCCTGACGCTGGAAAGCGAAAACCGGGGCGACGCCCTGCCCGACCTCGAGGATTACGACTACCCGGGTCGTTTCGTGGACCGCGAGCGCGGCAAGCACCTGGCCAAGCGCGCCCTTGAGCGTCATCGCAGCGACTACCAGCTGGCCGAAGGCAAAAGTGATCAACCGTTGCTGGTCAGCGGCCATTTCCTGGCCCTGACCCAACACCCCAAGGCCAAATGGAACGACCTGTGGCTGCTGACCGAAATCGTCCACGAGGGCAAACAGCCGCAAGTGCTGGAAGAGTCGGTGACCAGCGACACCACAGCCCTCAAGGACGACTTCCACCAGGGCTATCGCAACCGCTTCAAGGCCACGCCCTGGGACGTGCCGAACCGCCCGCCGCTGCTGCACCCCAAACCGCGCATCCTTGGCAGCCAGAGCGCCGTGGTCACCGGGCCCAAGGGTGAAGAGATCCATTGCGACCAGTACGGCCGGGTCAAGGTCCAGTTCCACTGGGACCGTGAAGGCCAGGCCGACGACAAGACCAGTTGCTGGCTGCGCGTGTCCTCCGCCTGGGCCGGCGCCCAGTACGGCGGCATCGCCATCCCGCGCATCGGCATGGAAGTGCTGGTCACCTTCCTGGAAGGCGATCCCGACCAGCCGCTGATCAGCGGCTGCCTGTACCACAAGGAAAACGTCGTCCCCTACGAACTGCCGGCCAACAAGACCCGCAGCACCTTCAAGACCCTGAGCTCACCGGGCGGTGGCGGTTACAACGAACTGCGCATCGAGGACAAGAAAGGTCAGGAGCAGATCTACCTCCACGCCCAGCGCGACTGGGACGAGAACATCGAGCACGACCAGAAGATCCGCGTCGGCAACGAACGCCACGACACCGTGGAGCAGAACAGCTACAGCGAGTTCAAGGCCGAGGAACACCACACGGTCTATGCCGACCGCAAGGTTGAAGCGCGGGCCGACGACCACCTGACCGTCGCGACCAACCAGCACGTCAAGATCGGAACGGGGCAGTTCATTGAGGCCGGGCAGGAAATACACCTGAGCAGCGGCATGAAACTCGTGATCGAAGCCGGCAGCGAACTGACCCTCAAGACCGGCGGCACCTTCATCAAGATCGACGCCAGCGGCGTAACCCTGAGCGGGCCGATGGTCAACGTCAATGCGGGTGGCAGCCCTGGCAGCGGGACTGGCGCAGCACCGTTGTTGCCGGGGCCGTTGAAGCAGGCGGATGCGGACAAGGCCGGGAAACTGCTGATCCCGGCACAGCGTCAGGCGCTGATGCAGAA
This sequence comes from Pseudomonas lijiangensis, assembly GCF_018968705.1. Taxonomy (NCBI): domain Bacteria; kingdom Pseudomonadati; phylum Pseudomonadota; class Gammaproteobacteria; order Pseudomonadales; family Pseudomonadaceae; genus Pseudomonas; species Pseudomonas lijiangensis. The sequence continues at coordinate 1,070,691 of NZ_CP076668.1, read as the reverse complement.
GAAGCCGATTTGTGCGGTATGTGAACAAGCCAAGCTGGCCGCACAGGAGGCGTGAGAGTAAATGATCGAGTTACCGCAACTACCGAACGATTTACCCTGGAAAAAACCTGCCTACTTACTGCTGGATGGTGTCAGCGTCCCCAATCTGGCCCAACGGCTTTTCCAATGGGACAACCTGGCTTGCTGCCTCTACCAGAGCACTCGCTGGCAGGACCTCTCGGATATATCGCCCTACCTGATCAAGTTGAAAGGTGCCAACGATCCACTCCTGGCGTATTTCCGAGAGCACGCACACCTTGAGTGGGGCTATTTGCTGTTCAGTGATGCGGATGTTCATACCCTGTGGGGGCACTGGCGCCATCTGCTCAGCGTAGAACATACAAGTGGCATTGAAGTCATGCCGCGCATCGCTGATCCTGCAGTCATGCATCAGTTGTTCGGGCTGGCGGAGCAAATCCCAAGTGCTCGCTGGTTTGGTCCGGTCGAGCATGTCTGCCTTCCTGACGGAATAGAAGGTGTCTGGCAACAACACAAGCGTACTGCCTCAGTAAACTCCGAGCCTGAAACCTATCGTTTGACCGATCAGGAATTGACGGCGTTGGGAGAAGTCGAGTTTCGTAATTTTGTCTCAGGCTTGAATGAGCACTTACAGACCTATTTCCCGGAGTTCATGGCAACTTTTGCAGAGTCCGAACGTCGTAGATATGCCCAGAAAGTCGCGGATGACGCTTACGGGCAAGGCTTTTCCTCTGAGCAGGAAATCACCCTCTATGCGAACGTATTCGGATATCTGGCCGGACAACCAGTAACTGAGCACCCTGATATTGTTCAACTGCTAATGGAATCTACATCGCAAGAGCCATTAAAGCGTTTGGAGCGTGCTGCCGCACTGGCTGAAAACCGTGCCGCAAATCGACAAGGAAGCCTACTGTGACAGCTCAACAACCGCCAAAAACCAGCGCCAACACTGCCGCCATGGCGATGAGCGCCAAAGATACTCGCGTTCCCATGGGGCAATGCCCTCTGATGAACCAAAAGATCCAGTTGCTACCGCTGCGTTACGGTCTGGTCGAATACCTTGACCCGTCATCCGAGCTGTCGATGCCGCTGCAAACGAAGAGCCAGCCTCTGGGGGTACGTTTACTGCGTGATGGCTACCTCTACATCATCAACGGCACCACAGGTTACTTGCACGAATACAGGATAGAAAAAGGGCAGATCACCAAACTCCTCTGGAACAGTCAGGAGGTTGCTGGTGACACAAGAAGCAGCTCTGTCGGCGAGCCGAATCTGGTATTCACACGCAAGCATACTTTGTACGCCAGCTATTCCGAGATCCAGTGGACTGCCTTCAAGTGCTCGCAAGTTCTCAAGTCAAAGGACGAGCGAAAACGCTTGATGCAATCCATCGATCTGGCAAGTGCCTGCCCCGAGAAAGGTGGTGCGAACCTGTTGAGTAAGCAACAGGTACAGACATGGCTGGCAGAAGTGAAAGAGGATCAATCCCGATCCAAAGCGCTCCCCGAAGGCGCCGACCCTGAAGAAGGCAAAGCGTATAACTGGGAACATAAGCCACTGTTCCAGGTTACGGCGATTGAAACCCTGACAAGCAAGGTGCTGGGAGCTTATAAGGACGATTACCTGTTTCTGGTACTGCGTGATGACATTGGCGTCATGCGCGACCTGGCCAGCGCCCAGTTGAAGGTAGCTGACTGGATTGAAAAGTGGAGTGCTGACGATAAGTGTCAGGGGCAGTATCTTACGGGCTCCTATATACACTCTTTGTATGACGTAAACGGACCGAGACTGGAAGCTTTAAGTAAAACGGATCCGCAGGTCAAGGCACTGAAAGAGGATACCAACGAACAGCAACAATCTAAAATTTACGAATTTCTGAAGGTTCGTCGCGACCACAAAAATCCAGGTATTTTTGGTCCTGAAGAGCATTGGCGAAAAGCAGCTAAAGTCAATCCGTATGCCCGAGCCTTCATGGATATGAAAGACTCCATGGGCTCAGAACTTTATCAAAAGCACCAGAACACTATCAACACACTCAGTCTTCAGAGCTGGGAAGCATTGCATGGTAAAGAACTGGGCCAGCGAGGTATTGACGACCTCGTCAACCGAACAGAGATGGAAGCTTTTGTTGTACAGCAGCAGATTCTGCTGAGCCATTGGCATGCTCGTCTTCGCAATATACGTGAAGACCGTGTGAATATGTTTACAAGCGGCCTCTTTCATCGTGCTGCCTGGTACTACGATTTCAAGCTTGATCCTCAAATACAGCATCGCCTGGAAACTGAATTTGTCTGTGTAGCAGCCATGTGTGCTGATCAAAAAGCGGTAGAAAAATTAGCCGCGTACCTGGAAGCCAACCTGCTTACTGTAGTTCCAGGACTAGACACCTTGACTTTGGCTGCACAAGTCGACATTGCAAAAAAACTGGCGGACTTAAGCAGCTTCACTATTAATGCAATATCCGCTAAAGAAAACATTAACAACGTCAACATACTAAGCAATCAATTCAACAGTCTGATGACCGAGAGGCTGCCTAACTACGCTAGGCTTAGCACTCAATTTGTAGGTCTGCAAAGCATGTTGGATGAGGCCTACAACCCAGCCCGCCAGTTGAAACTTGCTGATCAGCTTGACAAGGCCCACAATGCTTTCGCTCACGCGCAAAACATTGACCCCAATACTTACATCCGTAATATTGGCTCCCCAGCACGCCTGCAACTTCTAAAAGAATTTTCCAAAAAAGGTCTGACCCTGCGTGCAGCATCAGCTCCTGAAATTGCATCCTTCAACCAAGCTCGAGATCAAGCGATAAGCTTGCGCAACCAACTTAAAGAAAGCTACAAACTACGCAACCGGGAGTTGCTGAAACAATCTACGGGCTCTGCATTACCGGGTAGCGAAGCGGCTCACAACCAACGCATTGATCAAATTAAAAATGCATTAATTCCCTTAGAAGAAAAACTTAGTGATGCACTGACTGTAGGAGGCAACAGCCCGGCGAAGATCGGTACGATTATTGATGGCCTAGACCCACAATTGCGTACAGAAATGAGCAAGGCTGTTCGAGACTTCAGAGCAACAGGAACTTTTAATAAGCCATTGGCAGGGGTCTTGAAGTCAAAAGGAGATGGAATTGCATTTGCGCTATTTATTATACAAGGCGTAAAATTTATTGAAGCTTTAAATACCATTCTCAAAAAAGACAATATTTCTTCAGCGGATATCGTATCCTTTACAGAGTCAGTATTAGGTGTGCTGACTGCTGGGTTTGCAACAATTCAAGGTCTTTCCGTAACGATCTTGCAAGCCCATATTACTCAAATGGAAAGCGTTGCAGGCAAGCTAAATACTATGAGCCGCTTAGGACGCTGGAGTGGTATTTCAGGATTTGCTGCATTCACATTTGGTGGCATGGCCGCATCACTCGACCTCGGCAAACACTCTCTGCAGTGGGGTAAGGCCTTAGCTGAAGGTGACTACAGGGGATTGGGGGCAACCTCCCTACAAATCACAGGCGATGCAATTCTGATTGGCACCAACACATGGGCAGCCAAGCATACCGGCGCCATAGCAATGAACATAATGAAGAAACCAGCTGAGATGCGTGCCCTAGCTTGGGCCAGTGCCAGCCCAAAACTTCTTGCCATCAGTGCCCGCGCGAACCTGATAGGCTTGATCGGCACAGCCCTGCAACTGGTGGGTGAAGGGCTTTATAATTATTTCAACCTAGACGACATGCAGAAATGGATGGAAAGCAGTATTTGGGGTAAAAAAACCAAAAATCGCAGCGTACAAGATGAGTGGAGTGAGCTTGCGAAAGTCGTGCAAAAACCGACTTGTGAAATGATACGCGATGAGAAGCAAACATACCTGAAGCTGATACTGCCCGGTATCAGCACACAGGAAATGGACAGCCGTAAACTGCAGCTATTGGCGTACCAACAGAGTCGAGACACACCCATTTCAAAAGCTTATAGCCCAGGCCCATTTCCACTTCGTTGGAAAGAATGCTCTTCTGCATGGGCCATCCGTTTCATTATTGCCAGTAAAGGTAAAGAAGCATTAACACTTCACTTACCGATAAGTGACTCTTTGCAAACCTCGGATTTCGCACTGGCCTTCAACATCGCATATCAGTTGGAAGCCGAGCGAGACATGATGCACCAAACATGTTTCGTATTGCGCGATCTTCGCATCCACCGTGCTTATACACAGCTCATTAAGGCCAAGGGTACCTTTAAGCTTGATCCTGTGGATACCTTGCCAGTCGGAACGGCCAAATCGCCGTTCAGGCTTTTCAAAAAAGACGATTTGGCGACTACCGATGCTTAGAAAACTGTTCAAACGCCCAAATAAAAATGCAGTGACAGAGCCTGCACCCGACATCCGCACCCAACGCCCCCAGGCCGGAGAAATTCGCTCGACGGGATTGAGCGAAATCCTGTTCCTGTCGCCTTTACCCATATACACAGGCCAACCACAATCATCACGCCGAAATTTTTCGGAGATGAACGATACCTTTCTTGAACTGGGAGGTAATAACTGGGGGATGGTTGAGCAAGGAAAAATATTAGCAGCCGTAATTTGGTTAGTTTTACTCTTTGCATTTGCAATACCAAGCCTTGTCGTTCTTCTCGGGACTATTTCTTACCCAGAAAACTTTAGTGATCCTTGGCATATTCTATTAAAGTTCCTGAAGGTAACGACTAGCGTCTCTCTTCTCGCCCTTCTTCCAATCGGCGCCTACCTCTACGGTATGTTCTCCAACGTTATATTTTCGCGAAAACAATATCCCGTTCGCTTCAACCGTCAACGCCGCGAAGTCTGTTACGTGGATGACAAAACCCATCGCGTTCTGATCGTTCCATGGGAAGGCGTGGTGGCCTGGGTTGCCAATACCCAAGGTGTCACCAGTTACGGTGCCACACGCCAGTACACGTTTGGGATGGGACTGGAAGACGACGAGCAGGACAAAGTGCAGTTTATTCTGCTGCCGCAACCAAGCGATGCTCATGCCTTGGGGATGTGGACTTCAATTCGCAACTACATGGAAGACGGCCAGTTAGTAGATGCGCCCAACCCGATGCATGCGGCACTGGGGCTAGCCCCCAGCGAGGATCGCCTCAAACCTTACGAAGGGCTGCACACCTTTGAAATCGAACGCGAAGACGCTCGCTGGATGTGCAGCATGGATGATGACGGCGCCAACCTTTCGGACAAGGAACGCGAGCGCTATGGCTACCCCAAACGCACACCATGGCCATTGCGTCGCTGGTATATCTGGCGTGTGCTGAGCTTCTGGAAAATGCCTTACATGTTGGCCGAATGGAGCCACAGAGCCGGGCGACCTGTCCTGCCGGAACAAGTCCAAACCTGGTCCCAACCGCTACCACCGGAACAATGGTTAAAACCAAGCCCTGCACTGGTGAAAGCCAATCAGACTGTCAAAACCGCTATGGACAAAAATGGCGCAACCTTTGTCGAGGCGTGCAAAGCGGCAGGCCTGCATTGATGAGATATCTATGTCTTCCGATCCTAAGCAGAGCGACGAACTGGACATAAAACACAACCGCCCCAAGGCGGGTGAAATACGTCGTTTTGCTACCGGCGAAAGTGTGTTTATGTCACCACTTCCCGTGCCTACCGGACAACCCCCAATGGATCTTGGGGGAAGCTTTCTTGAGGTCAACGATGTCTATCTGGACGTGGGAAGTAGCAATCAAGGCAAGTCTTATCAGGCTCGATTGTGTGTAATGATGCCCATGCTTGTGATCATCATGAGTGTCCTCATACTTCCCACCTCAGTGGGATTGTTAACACTTAACAACCCCTTTGGCAGAACGTTTTGGTATTACTTCAGTGACTTCTTTGCCCTCGGACTATGGATTTCACTCTTGGGAGGAGGTGCGGTAGCACTCATTGGTATATACGCCGTTGTCAGCACAACACGCGCCAAAGCCCGCACCCGCCCGATACGCTTCAACCGTCAACGCCGGGAAGTCTGTTTCTTCCCGGACGGTTCCAATGAACCGGTCATTCAGCCCTGGGAAGACACCGTCGCCTGGGTGTCGGTTAGCACCGGTTTTACCGGGGTGGGCGTGATGAGCAGTTACACCTTTGGCATGGCTATCGACGATCCGAAAAATGACAAGGTGCATTTTCTCAGGCAAGTAGTCATGACACCGACTCATGGGCTGGCCAAGTGGGAAGCCATTCGCGTCTACATGGAAAAAGGCCCGGATTTCTGCCCCGGCAAGGCCACCCACGAAGGCTCTCATACCTTCGACAAGGAGCGCGAAGACATGCGCGAGGAATACCAGCACAAGGAACGCTCCATACTGGGCGTCGGCTGGTGGTACTTGAGCCATGTCGTCACATGGTGGCGTTTCCCGTACTGGGTCGCAGCATGGGACCAACGCTACAGCATGAAATCCATGCCCGACTCGATTGCCGAGTGGTCAAAACCTCTGCCCCCTGAACAACAGGCCACACCAAGCCCGGCACTCAAAGAACAAAGTGCTGACATCGAAAAAGCCTTTGCTCAGGGGCAGGACTTCATGACGTATTTCAAGGCCAACCTGAGCGAGGCAAAGGCAGAAGAATCACAGAATGCCTGAGCACTAACGCAAAAACTGTAGGAGCGAATTCATTCGCGAAAGGCTGTATGACACAGATGATGGGCTGGATGCACCGGCCTCTTCGCGAATAAATTCGCTCCTACAATGCCTGCATATTTTGGTTGATTCCTATGTCTTCATCCCAAACACAGCATGACGAAATAGACCTGAAGCACAACCGCCCTAAGGCGGGTGAAATACGTCGTTTTGCTACCGGCGAAAGTGTGTTTCTGTCCCCACTTCCCGTACCTACCGGACAACCCCCAATAGATCTTGGAGGAAGTTTTCTTGAGGTCAACGACGTCTATCTGGACGTAGGCAGTAGCAATCAAGGCAAGTCTTATCAGGCTCGACTGTGTGTAATGATGCCTATGTTTATGATTATCGTATGCCTTATTGTGGCTCCTGTTTTAGCAGGTTTCGGAACATTTTTTAATCCGTTTGGGAGGACGTTCTGGTATTACTTCAGTGATTTCTTTGTATTCGGATTATGGTGTTCACTTTGGACAGGAGGTGCAGCAGCACTCATTGGTATATACGCCGTTGTCAGCACCACACGCGCTAAAGCCCGCACCCGCCCGATACGCTTCAACCGTCAACGCCGGGAAGTCTGTTACTTCCCGGACGGCTCCGATAAACCAGTCATTCAACCCTGGGAAGACACCGTAGCCTGGGTGTCGGTCAGCACCGGTTTTACCGGGGTAGGCGTCATGAGCACTTATACCTTCGGCATGGCCATCGACGATCCAGTGGGTGACAAGGTCCACTTTCTGAGACAGGGCGTCCCAACGCCTCTGCATGGGCTGGCCAAATGGGAAGCCATTCGCACCTACATGGAAAAAGGCCCGGACTTCTGCCCCGGCCAGGCCACCCACGAAGGCTCTCATACCTTCGACAAGGAGCGCGAAGACATGCGCGAGGAATACCAGCACAAGGAACGCTCCATACTGGGCGTCGGCTGGTGGTACTTGAGCCATGTCGTCACATGGTGGCGTTTCCCGTACTGGGTCGCAGCATGGGACCAACGCTACAGCATGAAATCCATGCCCGACTCGATTGCCGACTGGTCAAAACCACTGCCCCCCGAACAATGGGCCACACAAAGCCCGGCCCTCAAACAGCAAAGCGCCGACCTCGAAAAAGCCTTTGCTCAGGGGCAGGACTTCATGACGTATTTCAAGGCCAACCTGAGCGAGGCAAAGGCAGAAGAATCACAGAATGCCTAAGCAATAACGCCAAAACTGTAGGAGCGAATTCATTCGCGAAAGGCTGTATGACACAGATCATGGGCTGGATGCACCGGCCTCTTCGCGAATAAATTCGCTCCTACAACCCAGGCGCAACAACCACCGTACACGTCATCCCCGCCGCCAGCAGCAGGCCATCAGGCACCTGGTCCAGGTGAATTCGCACCGGCACGCGCTGGGCCAGGCGGACCCAGTTGAAGGTCGGGTTGACGTCGGCGATGAGTTCGCGGCTTTGGGGGTTGTCGCGGTCGTAGATGCCGCGGGCGATGCTTTCGACATGGCCTTTGAGCACTTCGCCGCTCATCAATTGCATCTCAGCCGGGTCATTCACGTGGACATGGGGCAATTTGGTTTCTTCGAAGAAGCCGTAGACCCAGAACGAGTTCATGTCGACCACGGCCATTTTCGCTTCGCCCGCACGGGCGTAGTCGCCGCGATGGACGTTGAGGTTGGTGACGTAACCGTCCACGGAGGCCAGCACGCGGGTGCGGGACAGGTTGAGTTCGGCCGCCGCCAGGCGCGCCTGGGCCAACTGGTAATCGGCCAGGGCCGAGGTGGCGATGTTGCTGGCGTCGTCGCGGCTTTCGGTGGAGACCACCAGGTTGTCCATGTCGGCGCGGCGTTTGGCGTTGAGTTTGCGCATCTCCCAGGTGGCCTTGCGCGAGGCCAGTAAGGCTTGTGCCTCCTTGACTGCAATCCGGTAATGCTCGGGGTCGATCTGCATCAGCAGGTCGCCCTTTTTCACCTGCTGGTTATCACGTACCGGTACATCGATTACGGTGCCAGACACTTCGGCAGCGACGTTGATGATATCGGCCCGCACCCGGCCATCGCGGGTCCAGGGGGTTTCCATGTAGTGAACCCACAAGGTGCGGCCGATGAAGATGGCCAGTGCCAGGACCAGCAAGGTGGCGATCAGACTGAAGAGCTTTTTCATCCAGAGGTTCTCGAACCGGGCATCAACGATAAAAGGGCAGCGCCAGGGCGCCGAAAATGCAGGTGAACAGGCTCAGGCGCAGCAGCGCCGGGTGCCAGAAATGTCGGTACAGGTCGAACCCGGCCAGCAGTCGGTCCAGCGCCCAGGCCAGCACCAGCGCAATCAGGAACATCAGGGTGATGGTCGGCATGTACAGGCCGTGAAAGGCGATTTCACGAGGCATGGGCGACTCCTTGTGGACGGCCATGCACGGCCAGTGGCGACTGCGCGTCCAGCAGCGAGGTGCGGATGAAATGCAGGTAGCTTTTGACCCGACGCAGCACCGAGGTGTCGAAGTGCGAGGCAAAGGGTTCGTCGGTCAGTTGCACCTGGCTGATGGCGTGATCGACTGCCATCAGGCAGCGCTGCAGATTGCTGGCATCGGGCTGGATGAACAGGCGTATCAACGCTCGCCCCATTACCCGGATCGCAATACGCCAGGACTGATACTCGGCGTAGCTGGGATGGATCGGCAGGACGGCTTGCTCCCGGCGCAGCTCGATAATCGCGTGGCCGATTTCCAGCACCGTGAACATCCAGTGCAGCAGTTCACGCTGCACTTCGGGCCTGCCGATCGCCAGGCCATAGGCCTGATGCATCAGGTCCCGGGTCTGGCTTTCAAAGCTGGAACCCAGGCGCGGCAAAGGCGCGCTGATGGCGAATACCACTTGGCGACGCAAGGCATCTTCCAGGCGCTCCCACATCCAGCGGCTGTTGGGCGGCAGGATGATCGCGCCTGCGGCGGCACAGAACAGCATGCCGATGACCATGGCGATGTAGTCGTTGATAAAGGTGTAGGGGTTGTAGAGCGTGAGGTTGTCCGGCACCGAGCCGATGCTGAAAAAGATCAGCAGGCCCAGCCCGTAACCGGCCCATTGAGGGCGTGAAGCCAGAAAGGTGCCGACCACCAATACCGGAGCCAGAACCATGCACAGCAATGGAAAGCCATCGATGTGCGGGAAGATGAAGAAGGTTTCGATAAACCCCAGTATCGCGCCCAGCAAGGTGCCGCATGCCATCTGGAACGACATACGCCGCGGGTTGTTGGTGGTGGATGACAAGGCAACGGTCGCAGCAGACGCCAGGGTCATGAGCGCGCCGCTGGGCCAGGCCGTGAGCACCCAGTACGCACTCAGCAACGCCACGACGGTGCTCGCACGCACACCGGCTGCCAGCGCGGTCATCCAACTGGTGCGCGGCACGAACGACTCTTCCCACTGCTCGCGCACATGGTTGTGATCGGCCAGGGAGGCATGGGTCTGGGCGTAGTCATGCAGATCGTTGACCAGGCGATACAGCAGCTCGAAAGCCGTATGAAAATCCAGCAGCCCGGCTTCATCCGGCCCGCTCTGTTCAAGCTCGGCACGCAGGCTGCGCACCAGGTCGGGCAGTTCGGCCTTGAAGGTTTCCAGTTGTTGCACCAGCACCGCGGCATCACCAATGGTCAGGGACCGGTCGGCAAAGGTATCGAGCAATCGGGCAAGCACATCGAGGCCGGGATCGACACGGGGCATGACGCCATTCAGCGGATCGGCTCGCAGGCGCTCAAGCAATTGATGCAGGGCATTGAAGCGGGTGGTGATGGCCATGAACTCGCTGTTAAGGCGATTGAGTCGCCCGTTGCGACGCCGCATGTGCGGGTCCTCGAATACCGTCACGCTGCGCAGCCCTTCCAGGCCGATGGCTTCAGCGACAAACCGCACGTTGCCGGTTTCAAAGGCCGCCCGCTCGCTGACGCCGCGCAGACCGTCCGCGACAAAACGAGCGAACACACCAAAACGCTGATACAGCGCGTTGCGCATCGCAGCGCCGGAACTCTGCGGCAGAATCGCCGCCGTCACAGCGGTGGAGCAGACAATGCCCAAGGCGATTTCCAGCACCCGCCAGACCGCCGCCATGAATGAACCTTCCGGGTGAGCCAGCGCAGGCAGGCCGACCATTGCCGCCGTATAGCCCGCCAACACAAAACCGTATGCCCGAAAGTTGCGATAACGGGCCGCGCCTGCCGAACAGATCCCGACCCACAACGCCAGACAACCGAGAAACGGCACCGAATTCTGCGCGAACAAGGCCATCAGCAGCACCATCATGGCCGACCCCGCCAGCGTGCCGAGCAGGCGATAAAAGCTCTTGGCAAACACATGCCCGCTCTGAGGCTGCATGACAATGAACACAGTGATCATGGCCGTGCGCGGTTGCGGCAGTTCCAGACGCAAGGCCAGCCAGTACGTGAGGAATGCGGCGATCAGCACCTTGAAGATGTAGATCCAGGTGACACCGTCGCTGCGCGCCCAACTATTAAACTCTCGCACCACCTCCCGTAGGAGCGAATTGATTCGCGAAGGCTCATTGTCTGGCACGACCTCTTCGCGAATAAGCGGAGCGCCGCCCGATCCGCTCCCACTGGGTGAGGGTTTATTCATTGGGGAGGCCGCCGCCCAGCGATACCACCAACCCGGCGTACACGCTCAGGCGAGCGGCTTCGACCTGTTGCTGGATCTGTTGCTGACGAAACAGCAGCGTCTGGGCGTTGAGCACATTGAGGTAGTCGGTCAAGCCACGCTGATAGGCGATCAACGCGATGTCATACGTCTTCTGTGCCGCTGCGACAGACTGGGCAGCGAATACTTGCTGCTTGTCCACAGAAGCGCGACGGATCAACTGATCGGAGATGTCTTTGAGGGCCAGCACCAGTGTCTGGTTGTAATGGGCCACGGCCAGGTCATAACCGGCAACGGCGTGGCCCAATTCCGCACGCAGGCGGCCGCCATCGAAGATCGGCAGGCTGATGGCCGGGCCGGCGTTGTAGCTGAGCTTGCTGCCGGTCAGGAAACCCAGCATTGAGCCGCCCGTGGCCATGTAGCCGAGGCTGCCGACCAGATCGACATTGGGATAGAAACCCGCATGAGCCACATCGACTCCACGGGCCTGAGCCTCGACACGCCAGCGGCTGGCCACCACATCCGGACGCTGCCCCAGCAGTTGGGCAGGCAATGCCGAAGGCAGTTTGAGTGCGGCATGTAGCGACAGGTTCGGATGTTGCAATGCAGCGCCCGCGCCCGGCCCCTTGCCCGCCAGCACGGCCAGTTGATTACGCTCCAGCGCAATGGCCTCTTCCAGCTCATCGATTTGCCGATGGGTTTCCGGCAGCGGCGTCTCGGCCTGGCTGACCTCGAAATGGGTACCGATGCCGCCTTTCAAGCGACGCTGGGCCAGATCGAGAATCTGCTTCTGCTGGGCCAGCGTGGCTTCGACGATATCCAGCCGGGCGTAGTCCAGAGCCAGCTGGATATAGGCCCGGACGATGTTTTCCTGCAGTTCGAGTTGCGCCTGGCGTTGCTCAGCCACGCTCATGTGCGCCAAGTCAAGCGCCTGTTCGCTGGCGTTGCTCTCGCGGCCCCAAAGATCCAGCCCGTAGCTCAGGCCCAAAGACGCATTGTTGTCCCAGGTGCGAGTATTGGCCAGTTCGCCTGGGCCATAGAATTGATCGGTCGGCCAGTCGTGACGAGCCAGACTGGCGTTGCTGTCGACATGCAGGCTTTCAGAGGATTGGGCAATTGCGGCCAGCGCCTTCGCCTGACGCACGCGAGCGGCAGCCATCGCCAGACTCGGGCTGCCGAAGGTGGCCAGCTCGATCCAGCGATTGAGTTGCGGGTCGCCATAGGCATTCCACCACCGGGCTTCGGGCCAGTGGGCGTCGCGCTCGGCGTTCTGAATCGCCTGATCGGTGGCCAGACTTTCGAGGGGCAAAACGCTGCCTTGTGAAGTGATTCCGTCGGTTCCGATACAGCCGCTGATGATTGACGATACAGCCCAGACACTGAGGAGCCTGAAGCCCCAAATGATGCGACGCGGCACAGCTGCGAGTTCCCGACTGGAAATGAAGCGCTATTGAGTGGCGCGATTCTAGGGGGCAGCCGTGACGGCGATAAGCTGGCTAAAGTGTGATTCTTTATTACAGAAACGAGGATAATCCCTTGCCATGTGCTAGTAACTTCATGTCACAATTTGCCATGTCTTCCGAGAACTGCCCATGGATACTCTGCAAAACATGCGCGCCTTCTGTTGTGTGGCGCAAGCGGGCAGCTTTACGGCGGCCGCAGCACAACTGGACACCACCACCGCCAACGTTTCGCGGGCCGTCTCGAACCTTGAAGCGCATCTGCAGACACGCCTGCTCAACCGCACGACCCGGCGCATCGCCCTGACCGAAGCCGGCAAACGCTACCTGCTGCGCTGCGAACAGATTCTGGCGTCCGTGGAAGAAGCGGAAGCCGAGGCCAGCGACGCCCATGCCCGGCCTACCGGCCAGCTCAAGATGCATTCGATGCCCGGTGTCGGCCAGCATTACGTGATTGATGCCATCGCCCGCTATCGCCAGAGCCATCCGGATGTGTCCTTCGACCTGACCCTGACCAGCCGCGTGCCGGACCTGCTTGAAGATGGCTACGACGTGTCCATCGTGCTGGCCAGCGAACTGCCGGATTCGGGTTTCGTGTCCCAGCGCCTGGGCATCACTTACAGCATCGTTTGCGCCTCGCCGGCCTACATCAAGAACTTCGGCATGGCCTACACCCCAGCCGACTTGCTGAACCACGCTTGCCTGCGCCTGGTCAGCCCGGTGTTCCCGCTGGAGAAATGGGCATTCGACGGCCCCCAGGGCCAGGAAACGGTCACCATCAACAGTTCGCCATTGCTGGTCAATTCCGCCGATGCCATGCAGACCGCGATTTCCAGTGGCATGGGCATCGGCATCCTGCCGATCTATTCGGCCATCGACGGGCTGCGCAACGGCACCTTGATGCGGGTCCTGCCCGACTACCGCTCCCAGGAGCTGAACCTCTACGCCATCTATCCGTCGCGTCAGTATCTGGATGCGAAGATCAAGACCTGGGTCGAATACCTGCGCGGTTCGCTGCCTGAAATTCTCGCCGCCGACGAAGCCGATCTGCACATTCATTCGATGAAATCACTGGCCTGACGGGTGCCCAAGGACGGGCAAGAATGATAGCGTGCTACTCATTCAACCGCTCAAGAGTGACTCCCACAATGAAAAAAACCGTACTCGCCTTTAGCCGTGTCTCCCCTGAAATGGCCGAACGCCTGTCGCAAGACTTCAATGTGATCGTGCCCGACCCGAAACTGGGCGACCTCAATACCCAGTTCAACGAAGCATTGCCAGAGTCCCACGGCATGATCGGCGCAGGCCGCAAGCTGGGGCGCGAGCAGCTTGAAGGGGCGACGAAGCTGGAAGTGGTATCGAGTATTTCGGTGGGCTACGACAACTACGATGTCGGCTACCTGAGCGAGCGCGGCATCCTGCTCACCAACACCCCGGACGTGCTGACCGAAAGCACGGCGGACCTGGGCTTTTCGTTGATCATGAGCAGCGCCCGCCGCGTCGCGGAGCTGGATGCCTGGACCAAGGCCGGCAACTGGAAGCGCAGCATCGAAGCGCCTCACTTCGGCACCGATGTGCATGGCAAGACGCTGGGTATCGTCGGCATGGGCAATATCGGCGCGGCCATTGCCCGTCGCGGTCGCCTGGGTTTCAACATGCCTATCCTGTACAGCGGCAACAGCCGCAAGAGCCAGGTCGAGCAGGAACTGGGCGCGCAATTCCGCACGCTGGATCAATTGTTGGCCGAGGCGGATTTCGTCTGTCTGGTGGTGCCGTTGAGCGAAAAGACCCGCCACCTGATCGGTCGTCGCGAACTGTCTCTGATGAAGCCAGGTGCAATCCTCATCAACATCGCCCGCGGCCCGATCGTTGATGAGCCGGCGCTGATCGAAGCCCTGCAGAACGGCACCCTTCGCGGTGCCGGTCTGGATGTGTACGAAAAAGAACCTCTGAGCGAATCGCCGCTGTTCAGCCTGAGCAATGCCGTGACCCTGCCGCACATCGGCTCGGCGACCCACGAAACCCGTCAGGCCATGGCCGATCGTGCGTACAACAACCTGCGCAGCGCCCTGCAGGGTGAGCGTCCGCAGGATCTGGTCAATCCGCAGGTCTGGAAGGGGTGACAAAAACCGTCGCGGCCAAGGCCCCTCCCACAGAAGCTGGTTTGACTGTGGAAGAGGCCTTCGGCTTTCTGAACACCAGCACATTCCCCAGCATCACCAACACCAGCCCGAACAACGCGGGCAAGGTCCATTGGTAGCCTTCGACCCACGCCGAGATATTCAACGCCACCACCGGGAACAGCACCGTGCAATACGCCGCACGCTCTGGCCCCATACGCCCGACCAGTGTCAGGTAGGCCGTGAAACCGATGACCGAACCGGGTATGACCAGATACAGCAGCGAGCCGATGTAGCGCGCGTTCCACTCAAAGGCCAGCGGCGCACCGATGAACAGGCAATACACGCCCAGTATCGTCGCCCCGTAGAGCATCCCCCAGGCGTTGGTGGTCAAGGGCCGCAGCCCGGCTTTCTGTTGCAGGCTCGACAGCATGTTGCCCGCCGAAAAGCACAGGGTTCCCAGCAGTGCCAGGCCAAGACCGATGAAGGTTTCGCGACTGGCATCGTGGTTCGACAACTCAGGCCAGAACAGGCACGCAAGCCCCGTCAAACCCATTGCACCGCCAGCCAGTACGTTGCGTGCCACTTTCTGCTTGAAGAAGATCCGCGCATTCAGCGCATTCCATAAGGTCGCGGTCGAGAACACCACGGCGATCAGGCCGCTGGGGTTCCACTGGCTGGCCGTGTAGAAACACATGAAGTTGACACAGAACAGGCACAAGCCCTGTGCCAGACAGATCAACTGCCCGCGACGGTTGACCGGTTGCAGCTTCCCGCTGAGCAGGAGCAGCGCGAACAGGATCAGGGCCGCCAGTGCGAAGCGATAGAGAATCGACACCGGGATCGCGACATCGCCAAGTTGCAGTTTCAGGGCAATCCAGGTCGTTCCCCAGATCAAGACAGTCAGCAGATACAGCGAGATGTTCATGGCACAGCTCCTCAATGAGCCTTGAGTCTGCTGCCGCGCCCTGAGCCTCGCTTGCATAATCTTGCGCATTTGATCGTCAAGGTGATGGCAGCCGCTTTTCTCGCGGGTAGGATGCAGGCTTAGAGGAATCGCCATGCCGCCCATTGAATCCATCCAGGTCTTTCAGGCCTTGAACAACTCACCCCATGCCCGCCTGGAGCAGTGCGCGCCCCTGGGCGATGGTTTGATGGCTGCGTTATGGCACAACCGGCATGACTCACAGGAATATCAAGCACCGACGCACCACACGCTGTCGTGCTATATCGCCGACGGCACCGGCACTTTCCGCCGTGACAAACCCGATCAGAAAGGCTCGCCCGGCAAACTCTGCACGTTACCAGCCGGCCATGAGTCGGCCTGGGTCATCAATGGCGAAATCCGTCTGGCGCATTTGTATATCACCCAGGAACAGTTCGCGCTGGGCTGTGTGACGTTGCTGGATCGCGAACCCCGGGAGATGCAGTTACAGGAAAACACCTTTGCCGAGGATGCCGTACAGGCAGGACGTTTTCAGAGGCTGATACAGATGAACTGGGCAGAGCCTGCCGAGCGACTGATCACCAGCAGCCTGGCCCATGAAATGCTCAGCCATGCACTGCTCGGTCAGGTGGGGTTGCGTGAGGGGTTGCGTCTCAAAGGCGGACTGGCCCCGCACCTGCGTCGTCAGTTGGTGGACTTCATAGAGATGCATCTGGCCGACCCGCTCAGCCTCGGGCAACTGGCCGGGCTCTGTGCGCTCTCCGAATACCATTTCGCCCGCATGTTCCGCGAAAGCTTTGGCCTGCCGCCACATCAATACCTGCTGGCCCGCCGCTTGTCCCATGCCTGTCACCTCCTGCGCCATACCGCCCAGCCACTGAGCGACGTGGCCCTGGCCTGCGGTTTTGCCAGCGCCAGTCATTTCAGCAATCGTTTTCGTCAGGCCATCGGGGCAACACCTGGGGAATATCGGCAGGCTTTTACCGGCTTTCGCGAATGAATTCGCTCCCACTGGGGTGTGTATGAGTGTATGTGTGGGAGATTCTATGGTTGTGATCAAGCCATAACCCACCCTTTGGTTTGATATTCGCTCTGATTCTTCATCAGGGCGAATGCCACCCGAGCGAGTTTACGAGCGAGCATGACGAGCACTTGTGTGGTCGCTTTCCATGGCTGCGATGATGGTCGTAAAACTCTTTCCAGGCACTTGATCGGCTCGCGGACATGGCGGCGTTGTGCAGCAATCGGCGGATCTCCGAGCAACCTCGCTTGGTCAGGGATCGGCGGCCATTTTTTTGGCCTGAGTCAGTCACCCTCAGGTCCATGCCCAAAAAGGCGATGTATGAATCGCTACTCGTGAAGTCGCCTCGGCTGTAAGCCATGACCAGAGCGGTCGCGGTCAGAAAACCGATGCCTTCGACAGCTTGGCATCGGGCGACTTGCTCCAGCAGGCCGGCTTCGCGCAAGACCTCCTTGAGCTTCTTCTGGATCAACAGGTCCAGCCGCTCGATGGACTTGAGGAAAGCTGCGAAGGCGGCTTTCAAACTGGCGTCATTGGCCCAGCTCTGGGTCAGGCTGGTTTTGGCCTGAACCAGCGAAGCCCTGCGGCGCAGAAGGCTTTGCAGCTTGCCATAGACGGCTGGAGGCGGGGTCCAGGGGCGTAGATCTTCGCCTTCGTTTTTCAGAAAACGGGCCAGAAGCCGAGCATCGGAAGCGTCCGTTTTGCTACGACCACCAATGCCTTTACGGTAATTGCTCAGTTGAAAACCGTCGATGATGTAGACGTCAAAACCAGACTCGTAAGCCAGCTCGACCAGATCGACGTGATAAATATTGGTCGCCTCAACAGCAATGGCGGTGGGCCTCGGCAACGTTTTGAGCCAGCGCTTTATGGCGGGCTTTTCATTGGCTATCGAGGTGAGCAGATCCAGGTCTGCCTGATAGGTAACGAGTTCAATCTTGGCAACATCCACGCCCACGATTGACTGCGAAACGCGCATTGCCATGGGCACTTCTCCACGCTAAGGTTTTACGGCTTGAGGGGGTTCACCCAGAGGCGCAGGCTTGTTTCTATCGTCGCTTGAACGAAGCATTCTTTATCGGCGCTTTTGGTGGAAGGGGTGAGGCGAGGTCTCCCACGGTCTGTACTGTGGCTGCAGTCAGATGCGAATTGTTCGTCCCACCACCCCTTCAAGCTCTACCATACAAGCGAATTCATTCGCGAAAAAACAGCCACAAAAAGAGCTTAAAACTCCAGCGTCGTAGATATCTGCACCTGCCGCGAATCCCCCATCGAGACGAAATAGCGGTTCACGCTTGAGGTGTAGTAAGTGCGGTCGAAGAGGTTTTTGACGTTGAGCTGGAACCGGACTTTCTGCCCGTCCAGCCGGGTGTCGTAAGTCGCGAAGGCATCGGCGACGGTGTAGGCCGGCAGGTTGAAGTCGTTGAGCGGGTTACCTGCCCTTTCCCCAACATAATGCGCACCGGCACCCAGCCGCAAGCGGTCGCCGCCCAGCACGCTGCCCAGGTCATAAACCGCCGACAACGAGCCGCTGTGGCGGGCGACATTCTGCAGGTGTTTACCCTTGAGCAACGGGTCTTCCTGCACGCGGGCATCGGTAAAGGCATACCCGCCGATCAGGCTCCAGCGTTCACTCAACTGACCGCTCAGGTCCAGTTCCAGCCCTCGCGAGCGAACTTCACCCGCCGAGCTGTAGACGGTGCTGGCGGTTGCCGCGTCGTAGTTGGCCACCAACACATTGCGCTTATGGATGTCGTAAAGCGCCACGGTTGCGCTGAAGGCACCCGGCACATCCCATTTGGCACCCAGCTCCCAGGCTTTGGCCTGCTCAGGCAAGGTCCCGGAATCCAGCACGTAGCCACCGGTCAGCGGCGCGATGCTGGAGTTGGGTTTGAAGGATTCGCTGTAGCTGCCATAAAACGACAACTGATCGGTGTAGCGATAGACCAGACCGGCGCGAGGTATCCACTGGCTGCCGTTGGTGTCGGTGTTGACGCTGAAAGGTCGGCCTCTGCCCGCCACCTGATCGAAGGTCATGAAGCGTGCGCCAGCCACTACAATCCATTGCTCGTTCAGGTGAATCGAGTCCTGAAGGAACAGCGAATTGCTGCGCAGAATATCGCTCTGGGCACTGTCCGGTTCACTGACCGTCGTGCCCTCCACTTCCTGCCCGTAAGCCGGGTTCAGGTAACTGAAAGTGGTCAGGCTGCGCTGGCGGATCAGGTCCGAGCGATAGACCTTGCGGTACTCGTCATCCATGCCCATGAGCAGTTCATGGCGCAGGCCCGCCCACTGCACATCGCCCGCAAGAGTCAGGACGGTATAGCGGTCGGTGGCCAGTGCGCCGGAGGTGCCGTCCATGGAGCGAGTCAGAGTGCCATTGGCTGCATTCACTGCCGTGACCCGCACCTGACTGGCATCGTAGGTTTCGCGGTTGTAGCTGTAACCCAGATGCCCTTTCCAGCGCTCATTGAAATCATGATCGGCCTCGAAACGATAAAGATCCGAGCGCCCTTCCATGTTGTTGAACGGCTCATCGAGGCGGCGTGTGGCCGGAATGTCCAGAGGGTGATTGGTCACCGGATCGATGGCAGTGCCGCGATCGAAGGGATAGAGAAATTCCCGGTGTTCATAAGCCGCCACCCATTGGGTGTCTTCGCCGTACCAGGCCAGTGACGGCGCGATCAGCGACTCGCGATGGGTGCCGAAATTGCGCCAGTAATCTTCGTCCTGATGATCGACAATCATCCGCCAGGCCAGTGCCGAATCACCCACGGGACCGGTACTGTCCAGCGTCACGCCACTGCCGTTTTTGCCCGAGCCATAGCTGGAGCCACGAGCTGTCAGGCTATTGGCCGCCTGTAATTGAGGCTGCTTGCTGACCACGTTGATGACGCCGCCGGGGTCCTGGATTCCGTAGAGCAGGCTCGCCGGCCCCTTGAGAATTTCGACACGTTCAGCAGTGGCGTTCAGGTTGCGGCCCTGCACCACCGGCATGCTGTTGCGCATGATCGAGCCGTCGCGGTTGTCACCAAAACCGCGCTTCATCAGCGTGTCCTGAGTGCTGCCCAGTGTGTTGCCTTGAGTGACGCCGCTGATGGTGCTCAAGGCATCATCCAGGTTACGCGGCGCCTGATCACGCAGCACCTGCGGCGGGACGATGTTGATGCTCTGAGGTGTTTCCAGCACAGAGGCAGACGAGCGCAACACCGAGGTACTCGAAGGTGGTTGATACGGGCCGCGCTCCGCAAGCCGGGAATCGATGTGAGTGGCTGCCAGACTGAGGGTGCCGGCTTCGGGCTTCAGGGTTTCCAGAGTAAACGCCTGCTCGCTGGCACGGCGCCAGGCCAGGCCGGAATCTCGCAACAACGTGCTCAATGCCTGTTCGGCGCTGAAGCGTCCGTTGAGTGTCGGGGCGTCGATGCGGTAAGGCGCATCCTGGGTGTAGATCACGCTCAGGCCGGTGACGCGACTGAACTCGCTCAAGGCCTGCGGCAAGGGCCTGGCCGGGATAGAGAAATCGAAAGTCTGTTGCGCGGCACAGACTGCGCTTTGAACACAGACGCCTACCACCACGAACAGCGTTCTACCCAGCCAGCCGCTCATTGCCTTGCGCCTCGCCGCCATGAAATCCGCGCCATGGAGGATCGCCTGTCTGCCATCGACTCAGCGCAGAACAATGACCCGGTCCAGCATGCTGTAAGTCTCGAACCCCACCACCGACTGCAAGGCGCTCAGGACAGCCTGGGGGTCCTTGCTGGGGAAGCTGCCGCTGATGCGTTTGGCGGCCAGTTGATCGTTGAGCAGCACAATGCGGCCAGGGTAATAACGGCTCAGGTCGTCGATGACCTCGGCCAGAGGTGTCCGGTAGTAATTCAGCCAGCCTTGTCGCCACGCCAGCAGGTTTTCACTGTCGATGCCCTTGGGGACCGAGGTGGTCGTCTGGTCGTAGGCCACTTGCTGACCCGCTTCCAGAATCCGTTGCTCAAGCCCACCTGCCGCCTTGACTCCGACACGCCCGGACAACACCGTCACCTGCGCGCCCTCCGGTTCCAGCCGGACTTCGAACTGGGTGCCCAGCACGCGGGTTTCGCCGGTATGGGCATCGACCACGAACGGTTCGCCGGTGTGGGTCACTTTGAAAAAGGCAGCGCCGCGTCGTAGCTGCACATGACGTTCGCCACGGCTGAAATTCACGGCAATGGCACTGTCGGCATCCAGCGTGACCTGGGAATTATCGGCCAGCGTCACGGTGCGGACCTGGCCGGGAGCCGACACGTAATCCGCGCCGAAATCATCGGCCCAGCGCTGCGGCTGCCAGCCTGCGCCCATGGCAATCATCAACATCAGGCAAGCGGCCATCGCCAGACCCACCGACCAGCGTTGCAGGTTACGACGTGGCGGCGGCGCATCCATCGCCCGCAACAAGGCGTACAGCGCAACGGCGTCTTCACTGGCAAGCCGGGCCGCCGGCGCTTCGCTCAACTCCCACAACACCTGGGCCTTGCCATAGGCTTGCACATGGGCCGGGTCGGCTTGCAGCCATTGGCTGAACGCCAGTTGGTCGGCGTAATCGGGTTGGTCATGCAGGACGCTCAACCAGGCCAGTGCGGCTTCTTCCGGGGTCGTGGCATTCTGCACGGCGGGCGGCGCTTTCATCGACGAGCGTCTCCAGGCTTCGTTCGGGCGGTGCCTGCCGAGTCCTGTTCCAGGCTCGCCTTGCAGGCTTGCAAAGCGCGCATCATATGTTTTTCCACAGCGCTTTGGGAAAGCGCCATGGCTTTGGCGATCTCTGCGTACTTGCGACCGTGAATGCGGTTGAGCAGGAAAATCTGTCGAGTCCGCTCGGGCAAGCCGCGCAAGGCCGCCTCGACGTGGCGCAAATCGTTGTTCGCCTCCAGCGCGGCGCGTGGATCGTTACTGCTTTCGTCATGCCCGGTTTCAAGGCTTTCGCTGATGCGGCTGCGCACACCTTCGCTGCGCAAATGGTCGATGGCGATATTGCCCGCACAGCGCAGCAGATAAGTGCTCAGCTCTTCGACCTGCACCAGAGGACGCCGCCAGAAACGCACGAACAGGTCCTGCACCAGATCCGCAGCCGTTGCCCGACAGCCCACACGGCGGCTGACCAGCGCTTCCATCTGGGGACGCTGGGACAAAAACACCTGCAGAAAATGCGCACGACCACCCTTCGCCGCCAAGGGCTCGGCGTCAGGGCCTGTATCGGGCAGGTCTGGTTCAGGGGGCATCATCACGATCACTTAAACGGGCAACAGGTCAAAAACAGCAAAGGGGCAAAGTACCAGTCCGAAACCGGCCAGCTTCAATATCCAGCGAGGTTTGAAAGGCATCAGAAAAACCAGCAGCACCGCACTGCCCATCAATACCGCAAACCACTGCGCCAAGCCTATACCCCAACCGGCATCATTGACTGCAACGACTGAGGAAACCGCCAGAAACAACCAGCCCGCGAGCGTGAGCAACCGACTGCGCCGTGAGGTCAATGGACCGCTCAGCAACTCGCCGTAATGCCGGGACATGGACAGGCACAAGGCCGTGAAACCGATGTAACAGAACAACGCCGCCAGCAGCATCAACTGGCCTCCTGACGGCTGACTGCAATGGCCGAAGCGCCAGCGCCCTTGCGCACCGGTTTATCGGCACGCTCAGCCCTGAACTTCAGTGCCGCCCAGCCGAGGAACAGGCCGGTACCCAGCGCCGTCAGGTCAAAGGCCGGCAGCACCCAGCTTCCCTGTTGCAACGCGGCGATCAGGTAATGGCCATCGGTCAGCAGATCGAGCACCGGCAAGCCGATGAATAACAGCGCACCCAGTCCCAACTGCTCGCGCCAGGCGCTGTGGCCGCTGCGCAGCACGGCATGCAGCACCGACAGGCCCCAGATGATGAAGAACACATTCACTTCCCAGCCTGCGCGCCCGGCCAACCCGACCGGCAGAACCCGATTGGCCCAGAAGAACGCCGCCACCGCGAGCATCAGGCCCGACATGCTGGCGATGTTCAGCACCTCGACCAGACGCAACTCGAAAGGCAGCACGCCGGTCTTGGCATGCTTGAGGCGGCGCTTGCCCAGCCACATGACCAGCCCGGTGCCGATCATCGCGGTCCCGGCCACGCCGAAAATGAAGTACAGCCAGCGCAGGGTCGGCCCGGCAAAGTGACCGACATGCAGGCCATACATGCCGCTGGAAATCAGCATAGGCACGGGCCGCGAAGGGGTTTCGTTCTGCAGGGCACCGCTCACGCCATTGAAGGTCAGCGCGCCACCGCGATCCGGCGTGATGCTGCCTTTGTCGTCACGGGTCAGCAGCACCGAAGCATTGCTGTCGCCAGGATTGTTGACCACCACGCGCCCCACCTGATCGCCATTCCAGCGCTCGCTGGCCGAGGCCAGAAGCGGAGCAAGGGGCAGCAACTCGGCAGGTTTGCCGTCAGGCCCTGGCATGTTCGAACCGGGGAATACTTCGTTGTAGAAGGCCTGCACAGTGCCGTAGCTGGTCAGGATACTGGCGGGCATGACCATCGACATGAAGATCACCAGACTGCTGTAGGTAATCATCAGATGAAACGGCAGCACCAGCACGCCCAGGGCGTTATGGCCATCCAGCCAGGAACGCTGGCCCTTGCGTGGCCGGAAGGTGAAGAACTCCTTGAATATCTTCTTGTGCACGATGATGCCGGTCACCAGCGTCACGAACATCACCATCGCCGCAATGGTCGCCAGCCAGCGGCCCCAGGGGTGCGGCATCTGCAACTGGTAATGGAAGCGATAGAAGAAGTCGCCGCCCCGTGTTTCCCGCGCCTGCACCGGAGCGCCGGTCTGAGTGTCCAGAACCTTGCGGACAAAGTTGTTGCGCTGACCGGGCTTGCCTTCCGGCAGCCAGCCCACCATCAGGCCCGGCGAGCGCTCGTCCGGCATATTGATGAACCAGCGCGTGGCACCCGCCGCGTGTTGTTGCAGGTAGCTTTGCGCCAGCCGGATATTGGCCTCGGTATTCACAGGACGGGCAGCAATCTCGGGCTGCATCCATTGGGTGATCTCATCCTTGAAGTAGGAAAGCGTCCCGGTCAGGAAAATCGCGAACAGCAGCCAGCCGAACACCAGCCCGACCCACGTGTGCAGCCAGGCCATGGCCTGACGAAAACCCTCCTTCATGACAACCACCGGCCACAGGCATAGGCAACGCCCAGGATTGCGCTGGGCAATAACACGCCCACCCACGCCTGCACGGCCGTGCGGCAGGCAAAGCACCAGAGCACGGCCACCAGATACACCAGAAACGAAAGCATCATGCCCGTGATAACGGCTTCGGCCCGAGGGACCGGCAACCACTGGGCGACACAGATGCTGGTCACGGAAGCCAGCAGATAACCTGCAAAGATCGCCGCCAGCGCGCGGGAAGCCACCGCCAGCCGGTAGGAAACCGAGACACCGGTATTTTTCGCAGGACGTTTATTGACCGCTGGGCTATTGAGGGCTGAACCGTGCATCCGAGAACCTTTACCCGATCTTGAAAGGCAATGAAAAAGCGTGAGCTGGCATGACAAGGACCCTGTCACCAGACCGCCGGGCAGAAAGTTCGCACCCAGGCACAAGAATAAAGCGCAATATTAATGATAAATATTCTCATATGCAAAAGAGTCTGACAGAATCGACGCCCTCAATGAGTCCCCGTGGATTTTTCTACGTGATGCACACCGCCCAGCCCGCTCTCAGTCATACCGTCGAAGGTCTGTACCAGGATCACCATTCCTGGCTAACGACCTGGCTGCGGCGCAGGATCGGCTGCCCGCACAGTGCGGCGGATCTGGCTCAGGACACCTTCGTCAAAGTGATACTGGCCCGCGATACGGCCCAGATCATTGAGCCTCGGGCCTTTCTGACCACCATCGCCAAGCGGGTGCTGTGTAATCACTACAGACGCCAGGATCTGGAGCGCGCCTATTACCAGGCCCTGGCCGAGCTGCCGGAATGCGTGGCACCTTCCGAGGAAGACCGGGCGATCATCCTGCAAACTCTGGTGGAACTGGACCAGTTGCTGGACGGCCTGCCGACTGCGGTCAAACGTGCCTTCCTGCTTTCTCAGGTCGATGGCCTGAGCCATGGCGAAATCGCCTCGCAACTGGGCATCTCCATCGCGACGGTCAAGCGTCATCTGAACAAGGCCGCGCTGCGCTGCTACTTCGCCCTATGAACCTGAATGCCGAATCCCTGAACAAGTCAGACATTTCCCCCGCCGTGGCCAGGCAGGCAGTGAGCTGGATGATCGAAATGCAGGAAGGCGGTCTGGATTCCCGTCGCCAGCATGCCTGGCAGCAGTGGCTCAATGGCAATAGCGAACACCAGCGTGCCTGGGCGCACATCCAGCGGGTCAACCAACGCTTGAGCGGATTGTCTTCGCCCCTGGCCCATGCGGCGCTCAATGCTCCGTCCTCCAGCGGTCGCCGCCAGGCCCTGAAGCTTTTGCTTCTGCTGGGCGCGGGTTCAGCGGCAGGCTGGGGATTACGTGATCAGATCGCCTTGCAACCCTTGCTGGCCGACCTGCGCAGCGGCGTGGGCGAACAACGCAAGGAAACACTGAGCGACGGCACACAGGTGCAACTCAATACCGCCAGCGCCCTGGATGTGCGCTTCGATGCCGGGCAGCGGTTTATCAAGTTGCTGCAAGGCGAAATCCTGATGACGGCAGTTGCCGACTCACGCCCACTGAACCTGCTGACCGCCCAAGGCACCGTACACGCCTCGACCGCGGCCAGTCGTTTCAACCTGCGGCAACTGGACGGCCGCACGCAACTGGCCGTGCTGGACGGCTCACTCGAAATCAGCCCCGACGCCCATGTCGGTCCGTCATTGCGGTTGCAGGCCAGACAGCAAGTGACCTTCAGCCGCGACGCCTGGGACCCGGTACGCCCGACAGACGCCAGCACCGGAGCCTGGGCCGAAGGCATGCTGGTCGCCTCGCACATGAAGCTGACGGATTTCCTGGCCGAACTGGGCCGCTACCGTCGCGGGCGACTCAACTGCGATGCCAAGGTCGCCAACCTGCTGATTTCCGGCAGTTACCCGCTGGCCGACAGCGAACGCATCCTCGACATGCTGGAAGTCACCCTGCCCGTCCGGGTGCAGCGCTTTACCCGGTATTGGGTGAGTGTTCAGGCTCGGGTGTGAACAACACTTGTGGGAGGCAGCTTGCTGGCGAAAAAGGCTCGAAGCCGACAGATATTCTGCGTCTGTACGTGAAGTCGCCAGCAAGCTGCCTCCCACAAAGTGAGTTATCACAAAACTTTTTTCAAATCCGGTGAGCCGTTTTCAAGCGCTCGCGTGACAGACAGGGAAAGCACCTCTTAATCCTCCAGATCAAAGGACTCCTGCATGTCGACCCGATCGCCCCAATTGTCACCTCTGGTTCGCACCCTGCGGCATATCATTTTCGGCGCGAGCCTGTCGTTGGGCGGTCTTTCGCTGGCGCATGCTGCCGATGCCAAGGCCTATCACATTGCCCCAAGCGAACTCGAAACCGCGCTGAACCAGTTTGGCCGGGAAGCGGGCGTGATGATTTCCTATGGCTCGCAAGTCACCAGCGGCCTGAAAAGCCGCGGGCTGGAAGGTCAATACACGCCAGAGCAAGGCTTGGCCGCCTTGCTGGAAGGCACAGGGCTGCAGGCTGTGGCCGACGGCAATCAAGGCTTCTCCCTGCAACCGGTGAGTGCGGCAGGTAGCGGCCCTGTGGAGCTCGGCGCATCGACCATTGTCGGTGACTGGCTGGGTGAAGCTCAGCAGACCAACGTCTTCGAACATCCCGGTGCCCGTGACGTGATTCGTCGTGAAGAGTTCGAGCGTAACGGCTCCACCAATGCCCGCGAAGTGCTCAACCGTATCCCGGGCGTCAACGCACCGGAAAACAACGGCACCGGCAGCCACGACATGGCGCTGAACTTCGGCATTCGCGGCCTCAACCCGCGCCTGGCTTCGCGCTCCACGGTCCTGATGGATGGCATTCCGGTGCCATTCGCACCTTATGGCCAGCCTCAGTTGTCTCTTGCGCCGATCAGCCTGGGCAACATGGATGCCGTGGACGTGGTGCGTGGCGGCGGTGCCGTGCGTTACGGCCCGCAGAACGTCGGCGGGATCGTCAACTTCGTGACCCGCGCCATCCCGGACGAGCCCACCATGAAGGGCTCCGTGCAGACCGAGATCAGCCCGTCTTCCACCCAAGATGGCTTCAAGAAAACCGGCAACCTGCTGCTGGGCGGCACGGCGGAAAATGGCCTGGGCGGCGCGATTCTGTATTCCGGCGTGCGCGGCAGCGACTGGCGCGAACACAGTGATACCCAGATCGACGACCTGATTCTCAAGGGCAAATACCAGATCGACGATGCCAATAGCCTCAACGCCATGGCGCAGTATTACGAAGGCGAAGCCGAGATGCCCGGCGGCCTGAGTGTTGCGGATTACGATGCCGATCCGTATCAATCGACGCGCCTGAAAGACAAGTTCTGGGGCCGTCGCACCCTGGCCAACTTCGGCTATCGCTACGAGCAGGACGCCCGGGTTTTCACCGCCAACACCTTCTTCACCAAGACCCTGCGCAGCGGTTATCTGGAACAGGGCAATATCGTCACCCTGTCACCGCGCGAATACTGGGTACGCGGTTTTGAAACCCGCTTCTCCCAAGGTTTCGCACTGGGCGAGAGCTGGCATGAAGTGGGCATCGGCTATCGCTACATCAACGAATCCGGCCACGAAGTGCGCTACAACGAAACCACCGCTTCGCAAATCATGCCCAGCACGTCGAGCACGCAAGACCGCGATACCCGTGGCTACACCGATGCCAAAGCGTTCTACATCGATGACCGCATCGATATCGGCAAGTGGACCATCACGCCGGGCATTCGCTACGAGATGATCGACACGGCGCAATCCAACAACCAGACCAACGTCAAATACCAGGGCGACTACAACACGGCCCTGCCGGCCTTGAACGTGCTCTATCACCTCACGGACACCTGGAACCTGTACGCCAACACCGAAGGCTCGTTCGGCAGCGTGCAGTACAGCCAGATGCCCAATCGCGTCAACGGCGGCGAAGTCCAACCGGAAAAGGCGCGCACCTGGGAACTGGGCACCCGCTATGACAACGGCGTACTGCGCGCAGAGATCGGCGCCTTCCTGATCAACTTCGACAACCAGTACGACACCAACCAGACCGACAACCGCATCATCGCTCGCGGCGAAACCCGTCATCAGGGTATCGAGAGCAGCATCAACTACGCCTTGAGCGACCTGAGCCCGGCGCTGGATGCCTATGAGGTCTACGCCAGCTATGCGTATGTGGACGCAACCATCCGCGAAGACGGCCCGAACAAAGGCAATCGCGTGCCCTTCTCGTCCAGACACAAAGGCACCCTGGGCGTGAGGTACACCGAAGGCCCATGGAAGCTGAATCTGGACAGTTCGTTCCAGAGCGATCAGTTCGCCGACAACGCCAATACCGAGGCAGAAAACGCCAGCGGCAGCACCGGCAGGATTCCCGGCTACATGCTGTTCAGCACCCGCGCCGCCTATGACTTCGGCCCGAAAATGTCTGACCTGAACGTGGCGGTAGGCGTGAAGAACATCTTCAACCGCGAATACTTCACCCGCTCGTTCGATGACAACAACCGCGGCAAGTACGTGGGTGAACCGCGCACCGTGTACCTGCAGACGTCCGTCGCGTTTTAAGAATTGTCGCGGCCAAGGCCCCTCCCACGATTGAAAGTGGGAGGGGCCTTGGCCGCGACAGCATGCACAGATGAAACCAGGTGGATGAGAAATGCTTTCATTCAAACCTGAATATGACAATATTTTTGCTGCGAAATATTTCTTCCATTTGGGGGTTGAATTGTTGGCTCATTGGCGCCAACACTGTGCTTGAGCGCAAACGAAATCGAGCTCCGCAAGAAATCGATCAATGAGCCTCACACGAGCAAGCCCTAATAAGGATTAACTATGCAAATCCAGGTCAATAGCGATAATCACATCGAAAGCAGTATCCGACTGGAGGAGTGGGTTCGTACCACCATTGAAAGCACGCTCGAACGCTACGACGAATATATAACCCGAGTCGAAGTTCACATCAGCGATGAAAACGGCGAAAAGCCAGGTCCACATGACATCCGCTGCCAGATAGAGGCCCGTCCAAAAGGCCACCAACCGATTTCCGTTACCCAGAAGGCCGATACCATCGATCAGGCCGTTGATGGTGCAGCCGCAAAACTCGATCACGCCCTTGAGCACCTGTTGGGCAAACTGCGCAGCAAACGTGGCGGCGCACCACTGCCCCAGGATCAGGATGAAGATTCGGTCAGTCCGGACGCCCTGCTGGAGGAAGAATTTCTTGAGAAAGAACTGGAAAAGGAAGTCGCTCGACTGGGCTGATTTCCACTCTCTGACACATTGATCGCGTAACCGAGGGCGGCCCTGAAAAGAGCCGCCCTTTCTGTTTTCAGGGCAGCGGTTTGACCACGATCAGCAGGTCAGTAAAGCGCTCGATGCGGATGGGCAGGTTATCGCTCAGGGCTGCAAGCGCAGCATCGGTATCATCAAGGCGGAACAGCCCAGAAACCCGTATCCCATCCAGAGCCCTGGCATCGAAACGCAACAAGCCATGTCGATATTCGGCCAGTGTTTGCAGCACTTCGCCCAGAGGCCGATCATCAACCTTCAGCACGCCACGGGTCCACGCTGACGGGTCGCCACTGCCTATGGAGCGCGGCGCCTGTACCCTGCCGTCCTTGAGCAAGGCCTGCTGGCCGGTGGAGACTTTCACCACATCCGCGCTATCGGCCCTGGCCGCAATGGCTGACTCCAGCACGCTGACCGTTGTCCCTTGCGGACCACGGCGCACCACAAAGCGCGTCCCCAATGCAGTGATGGTGCCCTGATCGGTGCGCACCACAAATGG
This sequence comes from Pseudomonas lijiangensis, assembly GCF_018968705.1. Taxonomy (NCBI): domain Bacteria; kingdom Pseudomonadati; phylum Pseudomonadota; class Gammaproteobacteria; order Pseudomonadales; family Pseudomonadaceae; genus Pseudomonas; species Pseudomonas lijiangensis. The sequence goes on along the minus strand of NZ_CP076668.1, from coordinate 1,040,883 downwards.
GCGCTGTGCATCCTTTGCAACCTGAACCCACAATTCGCCGCGCAACAATTCCACCTCGCGTTGCCGTCCGTCGAATTTTATATCCAGCGCCGAATTGCTGTTGAGCTGAACTTCGCTACCATCGGAAAGCAGAAATTCGCGACGCTCACCGATGGCCGTGTGCTGATCGGCCATCCAGATCGGCAGGTTCTCGACGCTCATCCAGCCGCCGATCAAAACGCCCAACAGCGAGAGAACCTGCAACCCTCGATAAGAGGGTTTTACCCCCGAATGCGGGAATGTCTGACGCAATGCAACCCGAGCCGGCTTGCCCGGTAATTCATCAAAACTGCCCCACAAGGACTGCATGCGTGACAGCGCCAGAGCGTGTCGCGGGTCCGCCTCGCGCCACCTGTCAAAGGCCTCGCGATCAGTTGCGCTCACCGCATCGTCATTCATCAATGCAAGCCAGGAAGCCGCTTCGCTGATCATCCGCTCGCAGGGTTCTTGTGCATCGCTCATGAGAGCTGGCCCGAACCATGCAGTGTCTTGTAGCAATGCACCATCACGCTGGCCATGTATTGTTTGACCATGCTGGAGGACACACCCAATTGAATGGCTATTTCGCTGTAAGTCATCCCCTCAAGGCGGTGAAGCAAAAATGCCTGACGCGGCCTGGGAGGCAAGCCGTCAAGCATCTGTGCGATTCGCTCCAGCATCTGCAACGCGACATGGATGGCTTCGGGATCCGGCGTGCAAACTTCATCGGCATGCAGAGCCAGCGCCTCCAGGTAGGCGCGCTCGATCTTGCGACGCCGTGCACCATCAATCAGCAAGCGCGTCGCAGTGGTGGCGAGAAACGCCCGAGGCTCCTTGAGATTGAGCGGTTCAGCCAGCATCAGGATACGCACGAAAGCATCCTGGGCCAGATCCGCAGCACGTTGCGAGCACCCAATCTTTTTTCGCAGCCAGTTTTGCAGCCACAGATGGTGGTCGCTGTAGAGCTCGGTCATTTGCTGCCGACGATCACGGACAAGGTCGTCATCAGCTGCGGAAAAGTCGCGCATGCGTCAATGCTTCTCAAACACGAAAAATTATCATTAACGCGAAAGATGACAGCAAAACCTGCCATCAGCAAGCACCAGAAAATCTTGCCGATGGTCAGCAACTGAGAACTAAAGGGACTAATACCCGGTCAATTTATGCAGTTCACATAGACAGGTAGAAGATATGGATAATCCTTTTCAGATGATCACCGATACCTTTCATCCCGATTACCGGGTGAATCTGAGCATCCAGGGACTGGATGGCAGCATCATGCTGACACTGTCGAACGAAAAGGGCATCGTCGCCAAGCGCCTGATCAGCGCCGCCCAGCGCAACGACCCCGAGCGCCTGCGTCGCCTCATAGAAAGCGTGCAATTCGGCATCGCTATCGAGCGTGGCGACAGCGCACTGAAAATCCTCACCGCCATGACCGATGGCGTCACACTCAGCCAGTTGCCGATTCTTACAGGAGGTCACTGGCGGCCAGACCGACATGAGCAGACGGCGGGCCTCTGAAGCGAGCGTCGGTATTACTTAACCTGACGAAAATGCCCTGAATGCAGGGCATTTATTGCGGACCTCTCTTTTCATCTGCGTGTGGCTTCATGGAAAGTCATATCCCCTTGTGTGCCCTTTTTGGCTCTCTGAACTAAGCTGGATCACAGCTTATCAGTGATCTAGTTCAGTAGCCCGAGGATGACCAGCCACGCAAACATGCCCTGATGGCGACTGCGTGGGGTGCCTTCGGGTGCACCGGTTTTGACTGGTTTGCCGGTTTGCTAACCCGCGTCAAAGTCGCCACCTTCAATCGTTTCGCAGCGATTGTACGGTGGCACCATGAGGAAACTGGTTATGAAAAAAATAACACCTGACCCCTCCATACCTTCTCTCGAAGAATCCCTGCAACATATCTCCGAACTGCTGCGATGCGCAGCGGCCACCGCCTACGAATCCGGCGACTGCCTCAACGGACCGAAACGCGACCTGGCCTTCTCGGTTGTACACCTGATCGGCATGGCCCAAACCGAGCTTGATCGCTCGCTGGAGCGTGTGGAAGCACGCTAGGCCTGCCACTTGTGGGAGCGGATTCATCCGCGATACGTCATTGAAGACGATAGGTTTTCTTCGAATGTACGGGCCTCTCGCGAATGAATTCGCTTCAAATATTAGGGTTAATGAGCGCTTGCCCGCGACCAACTTCTGAGAGCGACAGGTAGTCCCTGTCTACGCAAGATGAGGGGTGCGATGTAACTTAAGCTAACGAAATGCCTCGTTTGCAGGCCGTTTCTTACGGACCTGTCTCTATCATCTGCGCGAAGTTTCCTAGAAAATCCTATCCCCTTGCGTGGCCCTTTTTGGCTCTCTAGGCTGTGCCGGTCACTGCTCATCAGTGATCGGGTTTAGCAGCCCGACGATGACTAGCCACGCAAAACATGCCCTTATGGCGGCTTTGCGTGGGGCACCTTCGGGTGCGCCGGTTTTGGCTAGTTTCCCGGTCTGCTAACCCGCGTCAAAGTCGCCACCCTCAATCGTTTAGCAGCGATTGTACGGTGGCCCCATAAGGAAACTGGTTATGAAAAATTTAACACCCGATCCACCTGCCCCATCGCTCGAAGAATCCCTGCTGCACATCTCCGAACTGCTGCGATGCGCAGCGGCCACCGCCTACGAATCCGGCGACAGCCTCAATGGCCCGAAACGTGATTTGGCTTTTTCTGTTGTTCATCTGATCGGGATGGCCAGGAGTGAGCTGGATCGGTCGTTGGAGCGGGTGGAGGTGCGGTAAACCTCTACGCAGTAGTAATGCCGATCAGTTAAGGTCAATGAATCACTTTGTGGGAGGCAGCTTGCTGGCGACTTCAGCGTTCGACGCAAATATCTGCCAGTTTCAGGCCTTTTTCGCCAGCAAGCTGCCTCCCACAAGTGTTGTTTGTGCCTTAACTGATCGACATTAGTACGTAGGAGTACCTGTCATTTGTGGGAATTCATCCGCGATGACGTCATTGAAGGCGATAAATCTTCTTCGAATGTACGGGCCTCTCGCGAATGAATTCGCTCCTACCAAATGCCGTTTAAATCAAACCTCGCCCTTCTCCTCCGTCACTGCCCCTTTCACATTACTGAACGGATCCGGAATCTTCGCCGACGGGTATTTGTACGACGCATAACGCACCACCAGAATCGAGATCGCCAGCAGCAGAATACCGCCGCACAGGTAGATGATGCCGATACTTGGCGGGTTGTGGTGGGAGACGTCCGAGATCAGCAACCGGGTCAGTGCCGTGATGGCGACATAGATCAGGAAGCGGACGGGCATGTGGTTGGTCTTGAAGTAAATCCCCGTCATCGCACCCAGCTCGAGGTAGATGAACAGCAGCAGGATGTCATCGACCGTGATGTTGCCTTTTTCGACCATCCCCAGAAAGGCGACGACCGATGCCCAGGCAGTGATGGCGCCGATGGCGAACAGTGCCAGGAAGTGGAAGCTCTCCACACAGAGATTCCCCAGCGATTCGGCCTGCGAATGCACTTTTTGCCGCATCTTTTCTGCCCATTTGTTTCCCATGACGCTCTACCTCTGAACCTGAATTTTTACCAACCGGATGATGCTGCATGCAGATGACACTCTGCGCCGATGCTTTTTAAAGCATGAACAGGGCCATAGGCTATCGTTGAGAGCGCGACGGGTTGTCGCAAGGCACACCGGGCCAACAAAAATGTGTTTTAAGACCACTATTCAAGGGAAGCGGATTGGCTTATGCTAAATACTGTACAAAAATACAGTAATCGCTAAATTTATCGCAAAGGCATGTGAGGTGGTTAATGGCCGTCGAAGTGGTATACCGCAGCAGCCGAGATCTGGAGCGCTTGTTCATGGATAAAGCCGAAGCTGATCGTCATGACAAGATGCTTGAACTCGCCGAGTTGCTGGCAACAGTGTTGAACAAGGCCGTGCCGTCGCTGACGGAAGCCCAGGTTGAAGAGGCCGGGATCTACATGGCGAAAAACCGCGATATCTTCGCCCGCGCCTTCAAGAGCCAGCCGGATGCGCTGAATGAATTGCTGAGCGAAACCGAAGCTGAAACCGAGTGAAATCGGGGGTTCGCGAATGAATTCGCTTCCACAGGTTTTTAGTGGGAGCCAATTCATTCGCGAAAAACTACACCTCCATCATTCCGGTTTCTCCAGTTCATCCACCAGCGCTTTAAAGAACCGTGCGGCTTCACCTCCCGTCACGGCCCGATGATCGAAGGTCAGTGACAGCGGCAGGATCGGGTGGATTACAACCTCCCCGTTCATGGCCACCGGCTCTTCACGAATCCCTCCTGCACCAATGATTGCCACTTGCGGCGGTACGACGATCGGGTTGGCGTAGCGCCCGAACAGGGTGCCGAAGTTGGACAGGGTGATGGTTGCGCCCATCATTTCCTGTGGCGGGATTGAGCGGGCTTTCACATCGGCGCGCAAGCGACTCATGCCCTCTTTCAGGTCAGCCGCACTGCGGTTGCCGACATCGCGAAGCACCGGTACGAACAAGCCATCGGGTGTGTCGACGGCGATGCCCAGGTTGAGGGTTTCATGCTGTTTGATCGACAGGGATTTGCCGTCGAACCAGCTATTGAGCACCGGCTCCACCTTGCAGGCTTCGGCCATGGCCTTGCCCAGGCGGATCAATGGGTCACGGGCCTGCGCCCAGCGATGCAGGTCAGCGTCACCAAAGATCGTCACCGGCACCACTTCGGCATGGGACTTGGCCATGTTCAGCGCCATACTGCGCCGCACACCGCGCAGACGCTGACCACCAAAACGATCGCGTTCGACCTGTGCTGCACGCTCGACATCGGCGCGGGTGATCAGGCCGTTATTGCCTGAGCCCGTCAGAGCATTGAGTTCGATACCCAGTTGCCGGGCCAGTTGGCGAACGGCAGGCGTGGCTTTTACAGACAGGTGTTCACGGGTCGAAGGCGCAGCGCCGACACAGAACTGATCGTCCTGGCTGCCGCCGCCTTCAAGACGCCCGACGACAGTGCCGGCATCGCCCTCGCCTTCAAAGGCCATCAGGGGTTCACCCACATGCAGGACATCGCCATCACCGCCAAACAGTTTGGCGACCACGCCGTCATAAGGCGCGGGAATATCGACGATGGCCTTGGCGGTTTCCACCGAAACCACCAGTTGATCGGCACGCACGGTGTCACCTTCCTTGATGTGCCACTGGACCACTTCCGCTTCTTGCAGACCTTCGCCCAGATCGGGCAGTTTGAAATATTTCATCGCAAGCCTCCTTGGGCGTCAGGCGAAATCGAGCACGGTGTCGCAGGCATGCAGAATGTCTTCCACTGCCGGGATATAGAGCTGTTCCAGCCGGTACAACGGCGGTGGAATATCCGGGGCAGTGACACGCTGGATGGGTGCCTGCAGATCCATGAAGGCCCGCTCATAAAGGCTGGCGGCGATTTCAGAACCGACGGCACATGAACGCGGCGCTTCGTGGATGATCACGCAGCGACCGGTCTTGCGCACCGAGGCTTCAAGGGTGTCGAGGTCCAGAGGTTTGACGCAGGCCACATCGATGACTTCTGCCGAGACGCCTCGCTCGGCCAGCGCACTGGCCGCCTGCAAGGTTTCATGAACGCTGGCGCCCCAACTGATCAGGGTGATGTCGCTGCCTTCACGCAAGGTGAAACAGCTGTCCAGCGGCAGGCGCTTGCCGTCATCGACAAGGGGTTGCGGGTTCATGCGATAGAGCCGGGTCGGCTCCAGGAAGATTACCGGATCGGGATCGTCGATGGCCGCCAGCAACAATCCGTAGGCGCGGGCAGGTGACGACGGAATGACGACTCGCAGGCCTGGCACATGCGCGAACATGGCCTCGGTGCTTTCGCTGTGATGTTCGGGAGCACGAATCCCCGCGCCCATGGGCGTACGCAGCACCATCGGGCAGGAAAGACGCCCGCGGGTGCGATTGCGGATGCGGCTGGCGTGGGAAACCAGGTGTTCCATGGCGGCATAGATGAAACCCATGAACTGGATTTCAACCACCGGTTTCAAACCCTGCGCCGCCATGCCGACCACCAGGCCGCCGAGCATGGTTTCCGCCAGGGGCGAATCGATCACTCGCTTGAAGCCGAAGCTGTCACGCAAACCTTGAGTAGCGCGGAATACACCGCCATTGACGCCGACGTCTTCACCCAGCACCACGACGTTTTCGTCTTCGGCCATGGCCCGGTGCATCGCCAGGTTCACGGCTTCCAGCAGGCTGACTTTTTCATTGGCCATGATGATCACCTCCGACACGCCGTGCAGCACGTTCCATGAACCACTCATGCTGTTCCGCCAGCGCGTCCGGCCATTTGGCGTAGACGTGTTGCATGACGGACTCGGGAGACTGGGTGCCGGTGCTTTCAAACACGTCCACCGCGATTTGCACCAGGCCCTGACACTCGCTGATCAGGGTCTGCTCGCGTCCTTCATCCCACACGCCCTGGCTGACCATGTAGGACTGCAGGCGTTTGACCGGCTCTTCCAGCCAGGCCTGCTTGACCTCTTCGCCGGAGCGATAGCGGGTCGCGTCGTCGGCGGTGGTGTGGTCGCCCAGTCGGTAACTCAGGCATTCGAGCAACACCGGCCCTTTGCCTTTGCGTGCCCGTTCGAGGGCAATCTGCATGCGGTCGTAGACAGCGACGATGTCGTTTCCGTCGACCTGTTCGCCATGGAAGCCCGCTCCGATGGCTTTCTGAGCCAGGGTCGGCGCGCCGCACTGGATGCGCCGGGGAACGGAAATCGCCCATTGGTTGTTGTTGACGACGAAGACCACCGGCAATTGCCAGGCGCCCGCCACATTGAGGGCTTCGAGAAAGTCGCCCTTGCTGGTCGCGCCATCGCCACAGGTGGTGACGGCCACGCGATGCTCGCCCCTGATCTTGAACGCACTGGCCACACCGCAGGCATGCAGGGCCTGGGTCGCAATCGGCACGCACAGGGGAAAGTCCTGGGCCACGGCAGGTTCGGCATAGGCACTGCCTCGCTCGTCTCCGCCCCAGTAAAGAAGGATTTCTTCCATGCGCACGCCCCGCATCAATTGCACGGCGGTGTCGCGGTAATAGGGAACCAGTACGTCTTCGGGATGCATCAGGCTGCCGATGGCGACACCGATGGCTTCCTGGCCAAGGGTCGGCGCATAGGTGCCGATACGGCCGGTGCGCTGCAGGGCGACGGCTTTCTGGTCGAACAGCCGGGTGAGGACCATTTGCCGATAAAGGCGTGTCAGCAGATTGAAGTCATCGGCCCAAGGAGGAAGCTCTCCGGTCAAGCGACCGTCGGGGGCCAGGTAACGGGTATACGCAAGCTTGATCTTGTTAGACATTCGCTACTCCAGTCACGCGGGGTATGCGTGGTGATCATGAATCGCTGCTTTTGGCGGCGAAGATCAGGTCGAACGGCTCCGGGATGGTGGGCCATCATTCGACATTCAGCAGGCGTTCTGCCAACGCATCGGCGATACACGCGGGTGAGCGTTTTTCGGCCTGTGAATGGGCATACACCTCCGTCAATCGTAGTCCGATTCGTAAAAGATGCGCGGTGATAGCGTTCTGATTTTCTCCTTTATGTTTAAGGGCCACATAAATGAGGCCGCCGGAGTTGATGACATAGTCCGGCGCATAAAGAATGCCGCGAGCTTCCAGTTGCTCGGCGACCTGCAGGCTGCTCAATTGGTTGTTGGCAGCACCGGCCACTGCCGCGCAGCGCAGTTGCGGCACACTCTGGCAATTGAGGGCGTTGCCCAGGGCGCAGGGCGCCAGGATGTCGCAAGGTGTGCTCATCAAGGCTTCGCACGCAATGGGATGGGCACCGAACTGTTCCATCGCCAGTTGCACCTTGCCGCTGTCCATATCACTGACCAGCAGATCGGCACCTGCCGCATGCAGCATTTCAGCCAGCGCGTAGCCCACGTGGCCCAGGCCCTGGATCGCCACGCGCAGGCCTTCGAGATTGTCGCTGCCCAGACGCGCCATGGCTGTGGCCCGGATACCGGCGAAAACGCCCATGGCGGTATAAGGTGACGGATCTCCCGATTCGCTGGTGCTGGTGACATGCCGGGTGTGCATGGCCACGCAATCCATGTCTTCGCTGGAAGTGCCGCTGTCCACAGCCGTGATGTAACGACCGTCCAGGGTTTCAATGAAACGGCCAAAGGATTCAAAGATGGCTGCGCGGCTGTAAATTTGCGAAGGCCGCATGATCACCGCCTTGCCACCACCCAGCGGCAAACCGGCAAGAACCGCCTTGTAGCTCATGCTCCTTGCCAATTGAATAGCATCTTCAATGGCGCTCTCTTCATCTGGATAGGTCAGATAACGACAACCTCCCAGAGCCGGCCCCATACGGCTGTTATGAATCGCGATGACGGCCTTGAGACCTGTTTGCGGGTCACTGACCAGATGAAGTGCTTCGGTACGCGACCGCTGCATGAGAGCAAACATTTTAATGGTGCTCCCCGGTTCTTGTTTGTAAAGCGAGTATAGGCGCTGGCCAGGAAAGCGACCGACCATTCAGGCATATGCAAGCGACGCTGGACGAAACCTGCGGCCAGGTTTAAAAGAAGCATGGTTGTGAGTGTTTCAGACGAACGAGCCCACACGGAGTGGCCAATGACTCCACGACAGAACTGCCTGGCGTGCCTGCAGCGTACACCGCCCTCGGTGTTCGAGGCCGCGTTATGGATTTCGGCCGAACATGAATCGCAGTTTCAGCCTCATCTGGTGGCAGAAGAGGTCGATCAGTTGCAGCGCCAACTCAATGCTGCGCTGCCGGTCTTGCCTGCCAATGAGCTGGCTCAGCCATTGCTGCGTCAACTCAACAGCCTGGGTTTCCAACAGGACGACTGGAACCCTCCCAAACCGGAATCGGCCTTGCTGCACAGGATCCTGCAACGTCGCCAGGGTCAGCCGCTGGGCATTGCATTGATCGCCATGGAGCTGGCCAGACGCCTGGGCATCACCCTTGAAGGCATCAATTTCCCCGGACATTTCCTGCTGCGCGTACCGGGCGCCGATCATCTGCTGGACCCTTGCAGTGGACGCCGGCTATACCCCAAGGATTGCCGCGAACTGCTGACGCGTCAGTTCGGGCCGGACATGCAATTGCGGGTCGAACACATGGCACAGGCCACGCCGCTGGGTATGTTGCAGCGTATGTCACGCAACCTGCGGCATCTGCATCTGGTCAATGACGACTTCATGGCATCGCTCAAGGATGCCGACCGGATCGTCGAACTGGGCCAGGCCACCAGCCACGATCATCTGGCCCGCGCCGGCCTGTATCAGGCACTGGAATGTCCGCAGGCCGAACGCTTCGATCTGGAGCATGCACTGCTGCTGAGTAACGATCCTGTGCAACGCCTCAAAGTAGTGGAAAGGCTGAATCAGTTACCACCCAGCAGCGCGTTTCATTGATCGGAGCCTGATGTGTCACTCACGAATCAAGGGCGGTCTGCTGTCTTTCTCTGCCTCCCGGAGTTTCCGCATTTCCATGCTCTCTCCGGTACTTGCGAAGGTGTAGAGGTTCTGGAGGACATGGATAGCCTTGACGTAATCGGGCAGCAGAATCTGTGAATAAGGATCGCCCATCAAGGCCTTGCTTTTCATCTCGGCAATTCGCTCGGCGAAGAACTCCAGCGCATTGATTTCCTTGTCCGGGTTTACAACTTCGCCCTTCTTGTCGAACTCGTCTCCTGCCCGGCTCAAGAGTTCTGCCGTGTGATTATCGATGAGGCCACCGTTAAACAGCCGCATGCCCGCTTTGCTCAGTTCCCTGGGCGTGATCTGCTCGGGATTGAAGCCCTTGAACAGCGGCTTCATCTTTCTCTTTTCCATCGTCAGCAGACTGATAGCACCAAGATTCGTGCCGGTGACCTCGTTCAGGATCTTGCTGATTTCGTGCTTTTGGCTCTTGGCGGTGTTTTGAATGGGAGGTGTTTTTACAACCAGTTGGGGCAAGTTACCAACGACAGGCCTTGGCATTTGAAACTCCTTATTCATTGAGTGGACACTCTTTGAATATCGGAGCTGGTGGGAATCAATGAATAGCGGGATAAAAATCCAGCCGCGTCCTACTTATTGAATACAAATGCCTTACAGCTCAAAAAGAAAAGGCACTGGAATACATGAATATTGCAGTGCCTCATCCTTTAACCCAGATGCTTGATGAATTCCGCCAGCCAAGGCTCGGCATCGCTTTCCGGCGTGACGCTTTCGCTCGCATCCAGACGCAGCATTTCCTGTACTTCGACGGCACCCAGTTCGGCGAACAACTCGCGGATCTGCTCACCGCCACCACAGAAAGTATCGCCATAACTGGCATCGCCCAGGGCAATCACACCGGCAGGCAAACCTCTCAGAAAGGCCGGCAGGACATCGCGCAGTTGTGAATAAAGAGGCAGGATGTTGTCAGGCAGTTCGCCCATTCCTGTGGTCGAGGTCACGGCCAGCAGGGCCTGAGGCTCGAAAGCCTGCAACTCGGCCAGTGTGATGCGCGAGTTATACAAGGGTTCGTGGCCCGCATTGCGCAGAATCGCGCCTGCATGACGGGCAACCTCTTCGGCCGATCCATAGACCGAGCCGGAAATGATAGCGACTCTCATGACAAATCCTGTGGCAGAGTAAAAGAGTCGGACATTATGCCTTATCGGTCCTGCGACTGACTTTGCATTTTGCAGCGGTAGTCTATCCCCAGACCTCCTGCAAAATTTTCGGGAAAAGATTTTGAAAAGACTGACGAATGGTCAGAACAGAAAAAGGAATTTACGGTCTTTTTCCTTATCGTCCACTGTTCCGTTCGAGTTCGCCATGCAACCCGACTCCATCCTCACCCAGGCTGAACTGGATTTCATCCAGAGCATGCAGCACAACCCCAGGCTCAACGTGCGTGACAGCACGCGCAGTCTGATTGTGAATGGTGGCGTGCAGATACAGAACCTGCTGACTCGCCTGGCAGCCCATGAACAAGTGACGCTCCACGCCCAGTTCGAAGATCAGCAGATGAATTTCCCTCTGCATCTGGTCGAGGATGAATTCCATGCCCTGCATCTGGAGCTGGGCACGCCGACCATTTTTGAAGAAGGCCCGCAGGTTCGACCCTGGCGCCTGACCCTGCCTGAGCCCATTGCCCTGGAGACCGAAAAAGGCGCACTGACCTCACTCTGGGTTCATGAGATTTCGTCCAAGGGTGTCCTACTCGAATACCGCAAACCGAAAAAGCCGCCCAGGCAGTTCAGCGCCTGGTTCAGCCCGTCTGGCGACGCCCCGATTCCCCTGATGGGAACTCTGGTTCGTATGACCACCAATGGCTTTGGCGCTTATCGATTGAATCAGGACAACAAGGAAGACTCCGAACGCTTGCTGCGCTACCTGCACAAACAGCATCAACGCCTGCACCCCACCATGCACCGTTAATACCTCCCACTGCACCGATAGCTTCTCGCCGCGTTTTCAGGAACAATCCTTGCTTGTTTCAAATCGAAGCTGACACAGCCCCACCACCCCGGAGCCGTGTCATGTGACTTCCCTATCCGGGAATCTCACTCGTCTATCGGAGATACACAATGTCTACCCCACCCGTCACCTTGATGGTTGCACGCCGCGTTGCCCATGGGCGTTACCAGGAACTCATGACCTGGCTGCACGAAGGCGAACAACTTGCTACCGATTTTCCCGGATATCTGGGCTCCGGTGTCCTGGCGCCTCCGCCGGGAGACGATGAATTCCAGATCATTTTTCGCTTCGCCGATTCTGAAACCATGCACGCCTGGGAGCATTCGGCCTCTCGACGCTCATGGTTGGTGCGCGGCAGCGGACTTTTTGCCCAGCCACAGGAGCGCCGGGTCAGCGGCATCGATGGCTGGTTTGGAGCCGCCAATCAACGTCCACCCCGCTGGAAACAGGCGGTGGCCATCTGGCTGGCGTTCTTTCCTGTCTCGTTGATCTTCAATTTCCTGCTGGGGCCGCTGCTCGGTCATCTTGAACTGGCCCCGCGCATCATGATCAGCACCCTGATTCTCACGCCGCTGATGGTCTACTGGTTCATTCCGCTGTCCACACACCTGCTGGCCGACTGGTTGAACAAGTTGCCTTGCGAGCCTGAAGCGGCAGGTAAATCGGTTGGCGGCAATTGATGTAAAACAGCGGTTTCAAGAGCTTGCCCGCACTCCCGGCACAACTTCAGTTATGCTGGAGCCTTTGAGTCGGGCAGGTCTCATGCTCGAAAAACCTTGAAGCCAACTGCACCGAATGAATAAGACAATCCTTGTAACCGGCGCCAGCCAGCGAGTCGGCCTGGAACTGGCCATCCAGTTGGCACAGGCAGGCTATAACGTCATCAGTGTCAGCCGCACCCTGCTAGAGCATTCGCCTCACCCCAATATCGTGCAATTTCAGGCTGATCTGGGCGTGGAGCAGGATCGCCTGGCGCTGATCGACCACATCTCCTCCAACTACGATGGCCTGCGCGCAATCATCCACAATGCCTCGTTGTGGCTGGACGACAGCCTGGAAAACCTGAACATCATGTTCAGGCTCCACGTCGAAGCGCCTTACCATTTGAACCTGGCACTGGGTGAGCTGCTGGCCGGGCCGGAAAAAACCGACATCATCCATATCTGCGACGACACCTCGTCTCGCGGCAGTAAAAGCCATATTGCCTATGCCGCCACCAAGGCCGCCCTGCAGAACATGGTGCTGTCGTTCGCCGAGAAATACGCACCCGACATTCGCGTGAACGCGATCCTGCCGGGGCTGCTGATCCTCAAGCCGGACAGCGACGAAGACTATCGCCGCCAGACGCTGAAAAAGGCGCTGCTGCAATTTGAGCCTGGCGCAGAGCCCTTGATCGAAGCCGTCTTCTATTTGCTGGAAGCCCGATACACCACAGGAAGCAGTGTCGTCATCAATGGTGGCCGACACCTGAAGAAAGGGAGATCCGGTGAATGACTCATTGCCTCCCCTCAATCCCTAGCCAACAGAGCCCATCATGACCGAGCAACAACGCCTCGAACTTGAAGCCGCCGCCTTCCGCCGTCTGGTCGCGCACCTGGACAGCCGCAAGGACGTCCAGAACATCGACCTGATGAACCTCTCCGGTTTCTGCCGCAACTGCCTGTCCAAGTGGTACAAGGCCGCCGCAGACGAAAGACAGATCGATGTCAGCCTCGACGAGGCACGCGAAGTGGTTTACGGCATGCCGTACAACGAGTGGAAAGCCCAATACCAGAAAGAAGCCAGCGCCGAACAGAAAGCGGCGTTCGCCAAGGAAACCAAGCATGACTGATCTGAATACCCTGCGTACCAGCCTCAAGAGCGGCGAGCACGTCTTTGCCGATACCCTGGCATTCATTGCTGCGGGCTATGACTATCAGCCTCAGGCGTTCAACAATGGCGGCGTGGAAAACGCTGCCGGCCAGAACGAAGGCTCGTGCAAGACGCTGGGCCTGGCGTTGCTGGAAGGTTTGAGCGACGAAGAAACCCTGCTGGCTTTCGGCGAGCATTACCGCTCGGTACAAGCCACGCCAGAAGGTACGGACCACGGCAACATCCGGGCACTGATCGCCCATGGCCTGGCCGGTGTGAAGTTTGAAGGCGAGCCCTTGAAACGCAAAGGCTAAACGCGCTGTGGGAGCGACTTCAGTCGCGAATGGGGCGTGTAAAAACCACTGGCCTCTTCGCGACTGAAGTCGCTCCCACAGGTTTTGTCAGGTCAGAACGAAGCGTTCGCCAGACCGTCCAGGTAACGCTCGACATCCAGTGCAGCCATGCAACCCGCACCGGCAGAGGTGATGGCCTGACGGTAAACGTGGTCAGCCACGTCGCCCGCTGCGAACACACCTTCCACGCTGGTAGCAGTGGCGTTGCCTTCACGACCACCCTGCACGACCATGTAACCGTCTTTCAATGCCAACTGGCCATCGAACAGCGAAGTGTTCGGGGTATGGCCGATCGCGATGAACACGCCGTCGACTTTCAGTTCGTCACTGGTGCCGTCGTTGTTCTTCAGACGAGCACCGGTTACACCCATGTCGTCGCCCAGCACTTCATCCAGGGTCGCGTTCAGCTTGAGCTCGATCTTGCCTTCGGCCACACGTGCGTGAAGCTTGTCGATCAGGATTTTCTCGGCGCGGAACGTCTCGCGGCGGTGAACCAGAGTCACCTTGCTGGCGATATTGGCCAGATACAGCGCCTCTTCCACAGCGGTGTTGCCACCACCGACCACAGCCACTTCACGGTTGCGGTAGAAGAAACCATCGCAGGTGGCACAAGCGGAAACGCCCTTGCCCATGAACGCTTCTTCAGAAGGCAGACCCAGGTAGCGAGCGCTGGCACCCGTGGCAATGATCAGGGCATCACAGGTGTAAACGGCGCTGTCGCCGGTGAGGCTGAATGGCTTGCCGGCCAGATCCACGGAGTTGATGTGGTCGAACACGATTTCGGTTTCGAAACGCTCGGCATGCTCGCGCATACGCTCCATCAGCGCAGGACCGGTCAGGCCATGGGGGTCGCCCGGCCAGTTATCGACTTCGGTAGTGGTGGTCAATTGACCGCCAGCCTGCATGCCGGTGATCAGCAAAGGCTTGAGGTTGGCGCGTGCGGCATACACCGCAGCGCTGTAACCGGCAGGGCCGGAGCCGAGAATAATCACTCGGGAATGACGTACGTCGGACATGACACACTCCTATCGACCGACCGGTTTGCCGCGGTCGGAACGGCTGGATAAAAAAGGACTGCCGAAACACTTGGGGAAGTGCTTTGTAACTCGACAATCCTGAAAGTTCTGGAGCTGCGACCCGTGCCGCAACAATGCATTACACGCTCAAGGCGTCAGCCGTCATGCCTTTTTACCAGTACACTCATTGATGACTCCATCGAAAGTTGAAAAGGATAGGTCATGAAATTGGTGCAAAGCCTATCGGGGTGAAGAAGGGTAAGGAAATATCGATTCACAATCCACCTAATAGGCCACTTCTATGCACAACGCCCCTCATCATGAGCCGATGACAGCTCTTTCAAGCGCCCGGCAAAGTCGGTAAGGTCGGGCGTTTTCCATTTTTCGGAGGCTGCCATGCCCGCCCCTGCCCTGACAGGCCCGCAATACCTGAAAGAAGGCCTGAAACTGATCCTCAGTCCCGGCCTGCGCCTGTTCGTCCTGCTGCCGCTGAGCATCAACCTGGTGCTGTTCGGTGGCCTGATCTATCTGGCCCTGCATCAGTTCGGTATCTGGGTCGATGCCTTCATGCCGACCTTGCCGCACTGGCTGAGCTTTCTGAACTACATTCTCTGGCCACTGTTCGTGACGCTGGTGCTGCTGATGGTGTTTTTCACCTTCACCATGCTGGCCAACATCATTGCCGCGCCCTTCAATGGCTTCCTGTCCGAGAAAGTCGAAGCCGTGATTCGGGGCAAGGATGAGTCGCCCGACTTCAGCTGGTCCGAACTGGCTGCCATGATCCCCCGCACCCTGGCACGTGAAGCCCGCAAACTGGGTTACATGCTGCCGCGCATGCTCGGACTTTTCATTCTGTCCTTTATCCCGGTGGTCAACCTGATCGCCGCTCCGCTCTGGCTGCTGTTCGGGATCTGGATGATGGCTATCCAGTACATCGACTACCCGGCGGACAACCACAAGCTGGGCTGGAACGAAATGCTCGACTGGCTGAAAAGCAAACGCTGGCAAAGCCTGAGCTTCGGCGGCATCGTTTATCTGGCGTTGCTGGTGCCGATGCTCAATATCCTGATGATGCCAGCGGCAGTGGCCGGGGCAACGTTATTCTGGGTGAGGGAACGGTGATTTTTACAGGAGCGCATGGAGGCGCTCCTGAAACTTATAAAAAGAAACATCCCACGCAACAAAAAGAACACTCTTTTACGCCTCTATAAACAACTTAAAAACACTGGCAATACATTACCGGCACGGGCAAAACCTTGCCGTGATATCAAAACAAAACAAGCTGTAGGATCTTTATGTAGGACACTTGTTAAAACCCCTTAAACACTAAGCATCACCTTCCGTTAAAAACAAATTATAAAAACTGGCACCCTCTTTGCTCTCCTGCAATAAACCCACAGGAGGCAACACCATGGAAGTCAAAACAAAAACTGCCGCTGCACAAACCGCTTACAAACCTGCCGCACTGGAAAGAATTCCTGAACCGCGCTCCAGCCGTTTTGCCCAAATTTTCAGTAACGCTAAAAAAGCGGCATCAGGCCCCGGCACCGCAATCATCCCGGCAGCCGCAACGCTGACCCGTCTGGTACAGCCACGATCCACCTTCTTCCTGCAAAGCATGACCCCGGAACAAAGGAAGTCCGCCGTCAACGACAAAGACTTCGAGCCCAGGCCAGCAGCGCTGGAAAGAGGCTAGCCAGCAGAGCCGTCAACTCAAGCACGATGCTGTTTAGTCTGAATGGAGTCGAAAAATGCACACTCATACCGATTCACCATTTATCAATGTCACAAGCCTGGGTCCGCGATCAAAAGCAATGGCGACTGCGCAAACTGAAGAAGGGATGTCATTCAAGCAAGTATTGAATGCAGCTCAGAGCGAGGGTTCGATTGCCAGTCAGGTAAAGGAAAACAGACCGTCCAATGGCTCATCACTCAGGCAATGGCTTCTTGAGAAAGCCAATGATGACTCAACTGAAGCGGCAACGCTGGCCCGTAACTATGCTTACAACTCACTAAACGGTGAAGGAGTTGACCTTACTGACTACCCCGTTATTCGCTACTGTGCGACTGGAGAAGTTGTAACCCGTGAAACGACGGCCTACTTTGGAAAAACCATGGCGTGGATGCAAAAGGAACGATCACTTTTATATGAATCAGAGCTAATCAAAGGCAGTCCTCCGGCGAAAATTCTGGAAAAAGTTCTGGACTTCAATGATTCATTGCCCAAAAAATTTCGCGACATGGCGAATTGGTAACCTATCAACTCCTCCTTACTCATTGTGAGTAAGGAGGGTACTAATTAACCTACCAACTCACGGTTATGCGCCCATACTGGCTGGCCACAGGAACGATTCCCGAAGCCCCTATCCTGATCGCATAGTAAAATTCTTTTTTGGCGAGCTTCCCTGTAAAAAAGCTGCTTGAGCCTGTTCGTTGCCGAGAAATATCCAAGCAGTTATTGACTCCTTGGCATAGATAAACCTCCAACCCTCGAGGCCATCCCGTCACATTCCAGTTCCAACTGACATTCTTGATCCACGCACCTTCTGGCGGAGCTCCGCGCAATGGAATATTGGCGGTATAGAGATAACCTCGTGAATGAACCGTTGGCAAGTTGACCGAGGACTGATAGCTACCAGCCATGGCCATTTCTGAATACCCTGAAAGGGCCAGCACAATTCCCGAGGCCGAGCGAATCCACTTCGACTTTTTATAGTCAAATTTCATTTCATGCTTCCTTGTTTTTTTCACATCAAGAAGGCCATGCCGGTCTGACCGGCTTACTGCCTTCGCCTATCGAACTGAAACTCGATAGCCTGACGTTATTCAGAAAGCACTGGACCTCAACACGCAATCAAATACATTGAACACTTACAGAAAAGACCTACTTATTTGCCAGATCAAAACCCAACCACCATGTAGTACTTATAAAGCGAAAGCGGTCGGGGCGACATTGTTCTGGGTATGGAGGACCGGATTTATCCGGGAAGGCGTTATATCTACCAAGAAAGATGTAATGAATGGGCAGGCCTCTTCCCGGATAAATCCGGTCCTACGTGCAGATCCAGCTTTATGGGACCCGTCACAAATCCATCACCCAACAGCCACATAACCGACATGCAACAGGCCGAGACTGCTCCCATGAGCAAAATTCTGCATGTCACTCTTATTACTGAAACCTTCACTCCCGAGATCAATGGCGTCGCCAATACGTTGGGGAGACTTTGTGACGGGTTGCGTTTGCGCGGGCATCGGGTCGAGCTGATTCGGCCGCGTCAGGGGGAGGAAGCCGGTTTTGCTGCAGCCGACGACTTGATGCTGTGTCGGGGATGGCCAATACCGGGTTATCCGGGGCTGCAATGGGGTCAGTCTTCGATGCACAAGCTGTTGCGTCGTTGGCAGCGGCGGCGTCCGGATGTGTTGTATATCGCGACTGAAGGGCCGCTGGGCCTTTCTGCATTGCGGGCGGCCCGGCGTCTGGGGATTGCGGTGGTCAGTGGGTTCCATACCAACTTCCCGCAGTACACCCAGCAATACGGCATGGGATTCATTACTCGCTTGCTGACCCACTACCTGCGCTGGTTCCACAATCGCTCGCGCATGACGCTGGTGCCCAGTATCAGCCAGAAGGTTGAGCTGGAGCGGCGTGGTTTCGAACGGATCGAGTTGTTGTCTCGCGGCGTGGACAGCCAATTGTTCAATCCGTCCAGACGCTCCCAGGCACTGCGCGAAAGCTGGGGATTGCAGGTGGGTGATACCGCTCTTCTGCATGTAGGCAGGCTGGCACCGGAAAAAAATCTGGGCCTGCTCAAAACCTGCTTCGAGGCGTTGAAGGAGAGCCACCCACGACGCGACCTGAAACTGATTGTGGTGGGAGACGGGCCGCAACGTGCTGCTTTAGAACAGCAGATACCCGATGCAGTTTTCTGCGGCACGCAACGCGGCGAGTCGCTCGCAGCGCATTACGCATCCGGCGATCTGTTTCTATTTCCGAGCCTGACCGAGACGTTCGGTAATGTCGTCCTTGAGGCACTAGCCTCAGGGCTTGGCGTAGTGGCCTATGATGAAGCGGCTGCCGGGCAGCATATTCGTCACGGTCACAATGGCGCGCTGGCCATGCCCGGTGACGAAGAGGCATTCATTGATGCTGCACGCTGGCTGGTGGAAGACAGTGAAGCCCTGCGCAGGGTAAGGCTCAATGCCCGCAAGCATGCCAGTCGTCAGGGCTGGACGACGATTATCGATCAGTTCGAGCAGCAGCTGTTGAGCGTCAACGACAGCGAGGCCAGGGAACGGAGCGTCAAACCCGTTTCAGGCTGATTGCCGGGCAAGCGCAAGGCCACCCGGCAGATGGCGTCAGGCCAGGGCCTTTTCGATGGCCTGGATAACCACAGGATCATCCGGCGCCATGCGTGGCGAGAATCGGGCAATCACGGCACCGTTGCGACCGACCAGAAACTTCTCGAAGTTCCAGGTGATATCACCGGGAAACTCGGCGCCCTCTCCGGCCAGCAGACGATACAACGGATGGCGTTGCGCCCCGTTGACCTCGAGCTTTTCGCCCAGTGCGAAGGTCACGCCATAATTGAGTTTGCAAAACTCCTGGATTTCCTGCTCGGAACCAGGTTCCTGTCCGGCAAACTGATTGCACGGCAGACCCAGAACGCTGAAGCCCTTGTCCTTGTACTGCTGGTAAAGGCTTTCAAGCGCTGCATATTGTGGCGTGAGCCCGCATTTGGAGGCCACGTTGACGACCAGGACCACTGTGTTCTTCAAAGGCGCCAGAGGCAGTTCCTGCCCGTTCAGCGCCTTCAATGTGATGTCGTGAAAAGCACTCATGAAATCCTCTCCCCCTTGAAGCCCGAGCGAACCAAAAAGGCGCCGTGGCAGACCTGCGTAACGAAAGTCGTCATCGCAGAACAGCCAGAGCGCCTTTGTCAGCTACCTGAGCTTAGCAGCACAAATCAGTGCTGATGACCGCCTTCACCATGAATGTGGCCATGAGCCATTTCTTCTTGGCTGGCATCGCGAATGTTCACGATCTTGACTTCGAAGTTCAGGCGCTGACCCGCCAGAGGGTGGTTGCCGTCAACGGTGACATCGTCGCCATCCAGGTCGCGAATGGTCACGATCTGCATGCTGCCGTCCGGGCCGGAAGCGTGGAACTGCATGCCGACTTCCAGTTCGTCGACGCCTTCGAACATGCTGCGGTTCAGGGTGCTGACCAGCTCGGCGGAGTATTCGCCGTAGGCATCTTCAGGCTCGATGGCGACTTTCAGCTCGTCACCGACGTCTTTGCCGACCAGTGCCTTTTCCAGGCCCGGGATGATGTTGCCGGCGCCATGCAGGTAAACCAGCGGAGCACCGCCGGCAGAACTGTCGATGACCTCACCAGCGTCGTTGGTCAGGGTATAGTCAATAGAGACAGCCTTGTTGGCGGCGATCGGCATGGGGCAGGACCTTTTGCTTAAGATTGAAGAACGCGCAAGTTTAACCAAGCCATCGCTCGAAAGCGAACGCAACTCTGACAGACGGCCCCGATTGGAAAACTCAACGGTTATCGATTTTCGGCAGGATGAAGACGATCACTGGATCGTGGTGCTGTCCTGCGGGCACACCCAACACCTTCGCCATCAGCCCCCATGGCAATCCCGTGCCTGGGTACTTGACCCGCAACAGCGCCAGCAAAAAATAGGTCAGGGCTTTCGCTGTGGCTGGTGTGCGAAGTCGTCAGATAACGATAGTCTTGGCGCCGAGGAGTCGCGCCAGACGACTTCCTGATTTTTTTCTGGTCGAAGGGTTGTTCATTTCGCCGCGACCATTGCACTGCTCAATCGAGAAGCCGGTATGCAGACTTTTTTCATCTCCCCCACGGATTTTGGCGTGGGTTTGACCTCCATCAGCCTTGGCCTGGTTCGCACCCTTGAACGTGCAGGCCTGAAAGTCGGTTTTTTCAAGCCGATCGCACAACCCCATCCGGGCGATCTCGGCCCTGAACGCTCCACCGAACTGGTGGCCCGCACCCACGGCCTCAAGCCACCCAAGCCTCTGGGGCTGGCGCATGTGGAACGGATGCTGGGCGATGGCCAGCTGGATGAGTTGCTGGAAGAAATCATCAGCCTTTATCAGCAGGCAGCCATCGGCAAGGATGTGCTGATTGTCGAGGGCATGGTGCCCACCCGCAGCGCCAGTTATGCAGCACGGGTCAACCTGCACCTGGCCAAGAGCCTGGATGCCGAAGTGATTCTGGTGTCCGCACCGGAAAATGAAGTGCTCACCGAACTTTCGGGCCGGGTCGAATTGCAGGCCCAACTGTTCGGCGGTCCGAAGGACCCGAAAGTGCTGGGCGTGATCCTCAACAAGGTGCGTACCGAAGAGAGCATGGAAGTCTTCGCGGCGCGTCTGAAAGAGCACTCTCCTCTGCTGCGCAGTGGCGATTTCCGGCTGCTGGGCTGTATTCCGTTCCAGGCCGAACTCAATGCCCCGCGCACCCGTGACGTGGCGGAATTGCTGGGTGCCCAGGTGCTCAACGCCGGGGACTACGAACAACGGCGCATGTCGAAAATCATCATCTGCGCCCGAACCGTGCTCAATACCGTGCCATTGCTCAAACCCGGCGTTCTGGTGGTCACGCCGGGCGACCGCGACGACATCATCCTGGCGGTCAGTCTGGCAGCCATGAATGGCGTGCCGCTGGCCGGTCTGTTGCTGACCAGCGACACCATTCCCGACCCGCGCATCATGGAGCTGTGCCGGGGCGCATTGCAGGCCGGTCTGCCGGTGCTTTCGGTGAGCAGCGGCTCTTACGACACCGCCACGCGCCTGAACCAGTTGAACAAGGAAATCCCCATCGATGACCGCGAGCGCGCGGAAATAATCACCGACTTCGTTGCCAGCCATCTGGATGCCACCTGGCTGCATCAACGCTGCGGTACGCCGCGGGAGTTGCGCCTTTCGCCTGCGGTGTTCCGCTATCAGTTGATCCAGCGCGCCCAGGCCGCCAACAAGCGCATCGTGCTGCCTGAAGGCAACGAGCCACTGACCATTCAGGCAGCAGCGATCTGCCAGGCGCGCGGAATTGCCCGCTGTGTCCTGCTGGCCAAGCCTGAAGAAGTCCAGGCGGTTGCCCAGGCGCATGGCATCGAATTGCCGCCGGGACTGGAGATTCTGGACCCGGACCTGATTCGCGAGCGTTATGTCGCGCCGATGGTCGAACTGCGCAAGAACAAAAGCCTCAATGCTCCCATGGCCGAGCAGCAACTGGAGGATCCGGTGGTGATCGGCACCGTGATGCTGGCGCTGGATGAAGTGGACGGCCTGGTGTCGGGCGTCGTTCACTCCACCGCCAATACCATTCGCCCGGCCCTGCAACTGATCAAGACCGCACCCGGCTGCACACTGGTTTCATCGGTATTCTTCATGCTGTTCCCCGAGCAGGTGCTAGTGTATGGCGACTGCATCATGAACCCGCATCCAAGTGCTGGCGAACTGGCAGAAATCGCCCTGCAGAGTGCCAACTCCGCCGTGGCATTCGGCATTGCCCCACGGGTCGCGATGATCAGTTATTCCAGTGGCAATTCTGCCAGTGGCGAGGAAGTGGAAAAGGTGCGCGAGGCCACCCAACTGGCTCGTGAAACCCAGCGCAGCCTGCTGATCGACGGCCCGTTGCAGTATGATGCCGCCGCCAACGAAAACGTGGCTCGCCAGTTGGCACCGGACAGCCCGGTGGCCGGACGCGCAACGGTATTCGTGTTCCCGGACCTGAATACCGGTAACACCACCTACAAGGCGGTGCAGCGCAGCGCCGACTGCGTGAGTCTCGGGCCGATGCTGCAAGGGCTGCGCAAGCCGGTGAACGACTTGCCACGCGGTGCACAGGTCGACGACATCGTCTACACCATCGCCCTGACCGCGATTCAAGCAGACACACTTTCCTGATACACATCACGATGCCATCTGTGCAGACTGCCGTTGTGCAGTCTGCACCGCACCCCATTATCATCTGGAGTCACTATCCGTCATGGATTCCCTGCCTGCCCCATTGCGCGGCGTTATCGCCTCGCTTTTGTTGGCGCTCAACACCATTGCCTGCTGCGCAGTGCTGTTCGTGGTCACCGTCTTCAAGATCTGCCTGCCCTTCAAGCCTGCCCAGCGCCTGACCGACTGGCTGATGATTCACATCCAGGAAACCTGGATCAGTTGCAACAATGCCTGGATCAGGCTGCTGGGCCGTACACGCTGGCAGTTGAGCGGTCTTGAAGGGCTGGATTACGAGCACTCGTACCTGATCACCAGCAATCATCAGAGCTGGGTCGACATCATGGTCCTGCAGTACGTACTCAATCGACGTATCCGCCCCCTGAAGTTCTTTCTCAAGCAGGAGCTGATCTGGGTGCCGCTGATTGGCCTAGCCTGGTGGGCACTGGGCTTTCCGTTCATGAAGCGCTATTCCAAGGCCTATCTGGCCAAGCACCCGGAAAAGAAAGGCAAAGACCTGGAAACCACTCGCCGCACCTGCGCCAAATTCCGTCATAACCCGGTAGGCATTTTCAACTTTGCCGAAGGCACACGCTTTACCAAAGCCAAGCACGCCGAACAGAACTCACCGTTTCGCAACCTGCTCAAGCCCAAGGCCGGCGGGCTGGCATTCGTGCTGGATGCCATGGGCGAACAGCTTGAGTCGATCGTCAACGTCACCATTCATTACCCAGGCGGGCAACCAGGCTATTGGGACCTGCTGTGTGGCAACGTGAAAGAGGTTGTGGCGCACTTTGAAGAGATAGCGATCCCGCCGCAATTCATCGGCAAGAACTACGATCAGGATCAAGCCTACCGCCAGGAGTTCCAGCAGTGGATCAACGGGTTGTGGGAAGAGAAGGATCGTTTGCTGGATAGGCTCAAGGGTCATCGCGAATGAATTCGTTCCTACGTGTGTGGGAGCGAATTCATTCGCGAACAATGGATTACTGCTGATACTGCTCGTACTGCTGCCCCGGAATAGGCTTGAGGTTGACCTCGACACGACGGTTCTGGGCGCGGCCGTTGACATCGGCGTTGCTGGCAATTGGCTGGTCAGGACCTGCGCCTCGCACTGACAGACGAGCAGCATCCACACCCTGGGAAGTCAGGTAAGTGCTGACACTCTGGGCACGTTGCAACGACAGGTCCATGTTGTGCTGGCGGCTGCCGGTGCTGTCGGTGTAGCCCACGATCTCGATGTTGCTCTGGCTGTACTGCTTGAGCGAACCCGCCAGGTTATTGAGCGGCGAGTAGAAACTGCTGGCGATGGAAGAAGAGTCGGTGGCGAAGGTGATGTTGCCCGGCATGATCAGCTTGATCTGGTCACCCTGACGCTGCACTTCCACACCGGTATTGGCCATACTCGCCCGCAGAGCAGCTTCCTGCTTGTCGGCGTAATAACCGTAGCCAGCCGAAGCGGCACCGACCACTGCTGCGCCGATCAATGCGCCCTTGCCACGATTGTTGTGATCGATTGCCGCACCCGCCAAGGCACCGGCCAATGCTCCAAGGCCACCGTACTTGGCGGTCTTGTTCATGCCGCCCGAGCTTTGTGCCTGCCCTTGATTGCTGTCGTAAGGGTTGGGCGACGCACATCCGGAAAGCATGGCCACGGCAAGAGCAGCAAGAATCAAATGGCGCGAGCTAGACATTGATGAAACTCCTGATTTAACGAACGCTAATGACCGGATTAGAGCATGACATCCGTCAAAAATTCCTTAACGCCACCTGAACCGTTTCCGGCCAGAGGGACTCTTCTGCCTGTACCGCATGACGAGATCACTCAAGCCTTGAGAACCGACACTTGAATACCGATCAGCCCAACAACCCAAGAACTTTCGCCCTCGCCACTGCCTGAGTGCGGCGCTCGACGCCGAGCTTGCTGTTGATATGGCTGGCGTGGGTTTTGACGGTATGCAGGGAAATGAATAACTGCTCGCTGATTTCCTGATTCGAGCAGCCCTGGGCGATGAGTTGCAGCACGCCCAGTTCACGTACGCTCAGGCTGTCGCTGCCATGAGACAGCTCGGCGGCGGGCGGCGCGAGGCATGACGGGAGTTTTTCCAGCAGCGCATCGCGCACAGAGCACGAAGGTCGTATCAGCAGTTGTTCCCGCAGCCACAGCGGGTGGCCGTCGATCAGCTCATGGAAAGGCAGCAGCGCACCGCCTTGCGCCGCACGCCGACTGCGGCCCAACAACTCGCACGCCTCATGCTGCCGGGCATTGTCCAGCAGCAGGCGAATATGCTGATTGATTGCATTGAGACTCAGCAATTGCGCGCCCATGCTCTGGGCATGCTGATCCAGCTCCTGCAAACGCTGCGCAGAGGCACAGGCGTCACCGCGAATCCGTTCCAGGGTTGCGCGCAACAATTCGACCTGTTGCGGCAGTTGTGGATAACACTCCGGAGCCGCTGTCGCCAGCCCGCCGCTGTAAGTCTGGGTCAGGCGCAGCAACCAGGCTTCGGCCAGGTCGATGCGCCCTTGCACCAGCCACAGCTCGCATTTGACCAGGGTGATCATCGCCAGATAGTAGATCGGCGGCACATCCCAGATGTGCATCAGACGCTCGGCTTCGCCAAGCTCGGCGAAGGCTTCGGCAAAGCGCCCTTCACGCCCTTCCAGACCGGCAATCACGCAATGCCCGATCAACACGCTGATATCCCGGCAGGCTCGCGCCTCGACCAGACCGGCGAGCAATTTCGCACGTCCGGCATCGGCCTGCATCCGGAGGGTCAGCAGATAGCCTTCGTAAATCGTCAGGCGCGCCCGCACGGCATACAGGCGCGATGTGGGTAAATCCTTGAGGCGCTGCTGCCCCTGATGGACTTCGTCCAGAGCACGCAGTATCTCGCCACGGGCCTGCAACACCCTGGCTCGGTCGTAATGCGCCAGCGCCTCGAATAAAGGATTCGCCACCCGCTGCGCCAGTTCGAGGGCATCGCGGTTCAAGGCCCGGGCGCGCAGCAGGTCGCTGTTGGCGATTGCCAGGTTGGCCAGGGTGGACAGACACAACAGCCGCTGGCCATAACGTTTTTCCGGCAGGCTGTGCAGTGCTTCGTTGCAATAACGCTCGGTCTTTTCGCTGTCACCGCGACCACGGGCAATGATGCCGCTAAGCGCCAGCCACTGGGCGAGCATGGACTTTTGCGCAGTGGCAGACGGCGCTGGCAGAAAACGACTGAGATTTTCGGCCAGCTCTTCAGCTGCATCCAGTTGACAGGCCAGCGCCAGCGCCCAGGCATAGAGCACAATCAGGCGCGGCGTGCTGGTCAACAAGCTGTCCGGCAAGTCCATTCTCCAGCGCAGCAGCATGCCGACATTCTGCTCGGCCAGCAGTTGCTCTTCGGAAAGGTTCTGCACCAGGTTGGCGGCGACATCCAGATGCCCCGCACGTAATGCCTGCTCGATGGCTTCGTCCAGCAGGCCTTGTTCGTTGAACCAGCGGCAGGCATTCAGGTGCAGGCGATTCTGTTGAGGACCTGCCCCTTGGCGGGCTCGCAAAAGATCGGAAAACAGATGGTGATAACGAAACCAGCGCCCCTGCTCGTCCAGCGGGACCAGGAACACCTGATGCGCCTGCAAATAGCGGAGCATTTCGGCGCTGTCATGGGTTTCCCGGGAGGCATCGCACAATTCGCTGCAAAAGCGTTCAAGGCAGGCGGTTTCATAAAGAAAGGCCTGAACATCGGCCGGAAGACAGTCGATGACCTCTTCGAGCAGATACTCGCCGATCAAGACCTCACCGTCGCGCAGGGCTTGCGACAAGGCAGGACCGTCGCCAGCTTCGGAAGCGGCCATCAGCCAGAAGCGCAAACCTGCAACCCAGCCCTCGCTGCGCCGGATCAGACTTCGCTGGGCATCGCTGTCCAGTGAGCACCTGTGTCGATCAAGCACTGCAAGGGATTCGGCATCAGTCAGCCGCAAGTCACTTTCGTTGAGTTCGAGCAATTGCCGGGACAGGCGCAGACGCGCCAGATGCCAGTTCGGACGCTGCCGACTGGTGACCATGACCACCAGACCGGTCGGCAAGTGATTGAGGAAGAACTGTACGCAACGATCCAGCACCGAACCCTGCACCAGATGGTAGTCGTCCAGCACCAGCAGCAAGGGTTTGCTCAGCATGAGGTGCATGGCCAGCTCATCCAGCAGGCCATCGAGCCATTCCTCGAAGGCAAAGGGCTGGTTGCGTTGGCGCATCTTCAGCAAGCCCATGGCCTGGGCGCCCAATTGCGGAAAGAACTGTTGCAACCCTGCCAGTAACCGCTCAAGGAAACGGCCCGGATCGCTTTCGCGAGGGTTCAGGCCCAGCCATATGCTCTGCCATTGGGCTGGCAGGTTCTGACAAAACTCCACGGCCAGCGAACTCTTGCCGAACCCGGCAGGTGCGCAGATCAGCAGCAGACGCCCGGACAACCCTTCGGTCAGGCGTTCGCACAAGCGGGAGCGAGGCAGGTAACCATCGGGCAAGGGAGGCCGAAAGAATCGCCCTTCCAGCGCGGCGGTTGCGCTACCTGAGATGCCTTGCATACGTGACAGATCAGTCATGGCCAGTTCTTCAGGAATATTGTTTAGCCATAGCAGCTCTCCGGAGACTAGCGGGTAAAACCGTCCTTTTGAAGGCAACTACTGAAAAGCCCGTAACAAAATTCCTACAATTTGTGAGACGAATACCTACACATAAAAAAGCCCCTATAAAGGGGCTTTGGTGATAACTCATTGAAACTTATCGGTTGTTGGCACTTTTACCGGTCCGTTTACATACAGGCAGACTCAAAAACACGCTGCCTGAATGTTGTGACAACTCATCCGGTTTGTGTGATCAACGTACCCCTTCCTGACGCAAGGCGTTGGGCGTGAAGTCGCTGGTGCCGGCGGTGAAACCGAAGACATAGGCACTCTTCTCTTCGTTTTTCATGCCCAGTGCCACGTAACGGCCCGATTGCAGGTCGTACAGGGTCTCAATGGCGTACCACGGAACCTGTTTGTCGTAGTAGTTCTCGGAGTGAGCCTCGGCAACGCGCCACAACTGGCCACGACCGTCGTAATGGTCGATGACCGCAGCCTGCCAGGTGTCTTCGTCGATGAAGAAGTCACGCTTGGCGTAGATGTGGCGCTGACCTTCCTTCAGGGTTGCCGTCACATGCCAGACGCGGCGCAGTTCGTAACGGGTCAGGTCCTGATTGATATGGCCAGCCTTGATGATGTCAGCGTATTTGAGGGACGTGTCGTCGAGCTTGTGGCTGTTGGACGCAATGTACATTTCCTGCTTGCCGATCAGTTTCCAGTCATAGCGATCCGGCGCGCCGTTGTACATATCCAGGTTGTCGGAAGTACGCAGACCGTCCGACGCAGTACCCGGGCCGTCATAGGACACTTGCGGAGCACGGCGCACACGACGCTGACCGGCGTTGTAGAGCCAGGCCGAGCGAGGCTCCTTGACCTGATCGAGGGTTTCGTGGACCAGCAGCACGCCACCGGCCAGACGCGCCGGAGCGGTCACTTCCTGCTTGAAGTAGAACAGGATATTGCCCGGATTCTTCGGATCGAAGTCCTTCATCTTGTCGCGGAACACGAACTGGTCAGAGAAGTACACGAGGCTGTAGGAGCCATTGGGCTGCGGCGTGGCCTGGGTCACAAAGCGCTTCACGCTGCCGCCGCGATAACGGGTGATATGGTTCCAGATCACCTCGACACCGCTGGACGGAATCGGGAAAGGAATCGCGGTTTCAAAGTTCTCCAGGCCATTGCCGCCACCCACCAGCTTGGTGTTGGTGGCGTTTCTCTTGATGGCGGCAAACACGTCATCAGGCACGGTGGCGCCGCGATGGGTCGGATAAACCGGAATCTTGTAGCTTTCCGGGTAACGCTTGAACATCGCGTATTGGCCCGGGGCCAGTTTGTCCTTGTACTGCTCAACGTTCTGCGCCGTGATGGTGAACAGGGGTTTTTCACTGGCATACGGATTGGCCAGGAAGCCTTTGCTGTCCACGGCACCGGCATTCTTGGGCATGGGGCTCCAGGCCGGAATAGTGTTAGCGGCGTTACCGGCCTTCTCGGCACCCATCGGGGTCAGGCTGGTCCCCAGTTTCGCCGCCTCGGATTCAGACACCGCAGCCATGACGCCGGACGCCATCAAGGACAATCCCAGCGCACCCGCTTGCAACAGACCCTTTGTTATTTTCATTTTCATAGTTATCCCAAACCGTATTCTTAGAAGTTCATGCCAAAGCTGAGTGCCACGAAATCCCGGTCATCGACCGTGGTGTACTTCCCGTCGAAGAAGTTGGTGTAGGAAAGGTTGGCGGTGTAGGTGTTCTGGTATTCGGCATCCAGTCCGAGGCTGACGGCCTTGCGACCTTCCTCGAAGTTGGCGCCAGGGCCCGGGGAGTAACCCTTGACGTCGTGGGACCAGGCCACGCTTGGCTTGAGGTTCACACCGGCAAATACGTTGTTGTAATCCCAGATGGCACGTGCGCGATAACCCCAGGAGTTGGCGGTGGTGAAACCGTCGTCTTCGCAGTAACGGGTGAGGTTGTTCTGATCGGCTCCGGTCAGGGTGCCGGCGTTCAAGGTTGCACACTGGCCACCCGGCAACGGGCCTGGGCCGTAGACCGGGTCACGGCCGTAGCGGATTTTCGAAGTGCTTTCCAGGCCGCCGACGTGGGTCCAGCCCACTTCACCCACCAGGGTCAGACGCTCGGCGCCCATCACCTGATCGAAGAACTGGACGAGGGAGGTTTGCAACTGGGTGATTTCCTTGCGGCGATAACCCGGCTGATCGGTATTGGGACGGCCACTGAGCAGCGACACGTTCGGGTTCAACGGCGAAATGCCCGAATAGAGAATGTCGGTGGTGTTGATCTGAACCGGGGCATTCGGGCGGTAGCTGATTTCACCGCTCCACGCCGTGCCGGTAGGCAGCGTGGTGGAGAAGCTCAACCCGTACAGGCGAATATCTTCAGGGTATTCAACGTAGTAGCTGGAGTTGCCTGCCACCACCAGTGGCAGCAAGGTCGGCGCCAACGCAGTCGCCGTACCCAGCGGAATGCCGTTGCCCACAAGCGAACCGACCAACCCGGCGCCACTGAACGAAGCCGCTGACCCGCCGCGACCACTGAAGATCGGCAGACGGCTGTGGTAGTTCATCATGTAGGCGCCGAACTCGGTGTCCAGAGGCTCGAAGTTGTAATGCACGGCAAAGCCGAACTGGCCGCCGTCACGGGCATCCCGGTCCGGACCGCGACGCACGATCGCGCCCTCATCGGGAGAGCCGAAGTTGACGCCCTGCTGCGCCAGGGAGTTGAAAATCGCACCCCGTGCGCCGGCTGGCAGACCTGCTGCAGCCAGGGAAGTATTGAGCCCGCTGCGGCTGCGCAATACGGCCAGGTTGCTGTCGCAGCCATCGGCGATCACGTCTGGCTGCGAGAAGAAGGTGCCGCAGTTATCCACAACCGTCTGGTCCCACTCAAGCTGGTAGAAACCTTGCGCGGACAGGTTGTCGGTCAGGCTTTGCGACAGGTAGAACATGTTGACCGGAATCAGGCCTTCCTTGATCTCGGCCCCGGGACGACGAAACGCCGAGACATCGACCGGGTTGACGCTGTTGATCCCGCCCTGGATGAAGGTACTTTCACCCCAGCTGATAACCTGTTTGCCGAGACGCACGGTGCCTGGCTGATCGCCAATGGCGTAATTGTGATAGACGAATGCATCGAGCAATTGCGCTCCGGAAGACTTGGCGCCTTCCTTGCGGTTGGAGTCGCTGATGTCCTTGAACTCGCGGCTTTCATCCTTGAGTTCGAAGTCATACCAGTACTTGCCACGCACGAATACACCGGTGTCGCCGTACTTCAGTTCAAGGTCATGAATACCCTTGAAGATCTTGGAGAAGGTTTCGCCCTTCTTGAAGTTCAAGTGGCCGTCATCTGAGGTCTGGGAAAGACCACGTCCGCCGTTGTTGGCGCCGATGAGGTTCTTGTTGGGGCTTGCGGTAGACCAGCTGGCACCCACCGAGAGGGATGAGTCGAAGCTGCCTTCGATTTCACCGACATTGAAAGTGACGCCGAACGCGGGACTGGCGAGCGAGGAAGCGAGACTGACTGCCAGAGGAAGTTTCGCCCGGCGCCAGAAAGGGATTGCTGTTGTCATCGATGCGACTCCATGTGCTTTTATTTTTATGGCAGTGGGAACTTCCAGAAACGAATCAGCCATGGATTGGCTGTCAACACTCACCGGCCCCCCTGAGGGCCGCCATGCAAAATGCATCTTTACGCTCTTGCCAAGTCCCCTGTCCCGACTATATCCAGCGCGCCCTGCTGCTTGATCCCTCTAAAGTGTGATTTGCACGTATCAGAGCCTCTGGAATGCCTGTTACGACAAGGTTGAGTAACAGACCGGCGCAGGATGGAGCAATTCGATCATTTGGCAAATTTCATTTTATGGCCGACGCAGACGCATGCCGTGCTCGATGAGCACAGCATGCGGTCAGGCTGGATAGGAGTTATCCCGCAGGTTTAAAGCGTCGACAGAAGGGCACTGTTACTGCTTTGCCATTCGACGATGTCCAGGCGCATGCGTTTTTTATCGAGTTTGCCGACGCTGGTCTTGGGAATTTCAGTAACAACCGCGATCTGACTGGGTATGGCCCACTTGTTGATATGGCCCTGCTCGACAAACGGATTGAGGTGTTCCTTCAATATCCGGGCATCGATTTTCTGTCCTTCGTGGACCACCAGCAGTGCAAAAGGCCGCTCACCCCATTGCGGGTCGGCGACCCCTACCACCGCGACTTCGCGCACGGCGGCATGTCGACTGCACAGGTCTTCGAGTTCCAGCGACGATATCCACTCGCCGCCCGTCTTGATCACGTCCTTGATGCGGTCGCGGATATCGATGAACCCCATGTCGTCCAGAGTCGCCACATCGCCGGTATGCAGCCAGCCACCCGCCCACAACTCGGCCCCTTTTTGCGGCTCGCGGAAATAGCTCTCGGTCAGCCAGGGTGCGCGCAGCACCAGTTCGCCCTGGGTTTCGCCATCGGCAGGCAGGAAGTTTCCGTTTTCGTCGACGATGGCCGCGTCTACCAGCATGCCCGGCACACCCGCTTTGATGCGGTAGGTGATGCGATCGTCCTCAGGCCCTTCTCTCAACTCTTCGTTCATGTGGGCAACGGAAATCAGCGGCCCGGTTTCGGACATGCCATAGGCGGCGGTAAGCTGAATGCCCTTGGCCTTGGCGGCCAGATACAGGCTGCGGGTCAGCGAGCTGCCGCCAATGATGATTTTCCAGCCGCCGAAATCCACATCTTTGGCCGCCTTGGAGTGCAGCAACATCTGCATGATGGTCGGTACGCAATGGGAGAACGTCACCTTCTCCTTGCGCCACAGTTCCACCAGAAACTCCGGGTCATAACGGCCGGGATAAACCTGTTTCAAGCCCAGCATGGTTGCCGCATAAGGCATACCCCAGGCATGCACGTGAAACATGGGGGTGATCGGCATGTACACATCGCTTGAACCCAGCAGGCGCTCATGTTCGACACTGCCCATGATCGTCGCCACACCCATGGTGTGCAGCACCAGTTGGCGATGGGTGAAATATACACCCTTGGGATTGCCCGTTGTGCCGGTGGTGTAGAAAGTCGTGGCGACCGAGTTTTCGTCGAAGTCCTCGAAGTCGTAATCAGGACTCGCCGCTGCCAGCAGCTCTTCGTACTCCCCGACCAGATTCGGCAGATCGGCGGTCTTTTCCGGCAGATCAGTGAGCAGCAGGGTCTTGTCCACCGTGGTCAGATGCCCGGCAATGCCCTGATACAGCCCGACGAAATCACTGTTGACCAGCACCAGCCGGTCTTCGGCGTGGTTCATGGTGTAGACGATCTGCTCGGGCGAAAGCCGCACGTTGATGGTGTGCACCACCGCACCGATCATGGGGATCGCAAACATGCATTCCAGATAACGATGGCTGTCCCAATCCATGACAGCCACTGTATCGCCCGCCTTCACGCCTGCCGCTGTCAGCACATTGGCCAGGCGGCGAACGCGTTCGTTTAGGGTGGGATAGGTGAAGCGAACAGTATCGCGGTAAACGATTTCACGCGTTTTTTCGTAGCGGCTGCCGGACAACAGCAGCCCCTTTATCAACAGAGGGTACTGGTAAGCGCCATCGGCTGGCGGAAGAACGCGAGTCTGTAACATATGAGTCCCTTTTCAAAGTTCACAGGCGAAGCTTGAAATATGGACTCTAGCGCTCTAGTCCGCCAGCCAAATCAGCCAAAGGGGCGATTT
Source organism: Pseudomonas lijiangensis (assembly GCF_018968705.1). Lineage (NCBI taxonomy): Bacteria > Pseudomonadati > Pseudomonadota > Gammaproteobacteria > Pseudomonadales > Pseudomonadaceae > Pseudomonas > Pseudomonas lijiangensis. The sequence goes on along the minus strand of NZ_CP076668.1, from coordinate 1,007,836 downwards.
GCCGACAAGCCAGCGTGTCGCAAGCACTCAACGAACCTCGGTCAATGCCAGTTTCAGGCCCAGCGCCACAAGCACGCCACCCATGACCCGATCGAACCAGTGCCCCATGCGGGCAAAGCCGGCGCGCACCCGAGCCTGGCTGAACAGGCAGGCAACCATACAAAACCAGGCAGCGGTCGCAACCGCCAGATAAACGCCATAGCCGCCCTGCACCAGCAGAGGCGTGTGAGGGTTGATGACCACCGTGAACAGCGACAGAAAAAACAGCGTCGCCTTGGGGTTCAGGCCATTGGTCACAAAGCCGCTGACATAGGCACCACGGGCCGTTCTCTCACCGACAGGCGACTTGACCGGATCGTCGCCAATAGCCGCAGGCTTGGCGCGCAGGGCCTTGATACCGATGTACAAGAGGTAAGCGGCTGCCGCCCATTTGAGGGCATTGAACAGCACGATGGACTGGGAAACGATGATGCCGATACCCAGCAGCGAATACCCCACATGGACGAAAATCGCCGACCCCACACCCAGCGCCGACCAGATGCCCGCCTTGCGACCGTGGGTGACGCTTTCACGAACCACGACCGCAAAATCGGGACCGGGACTGGCGACCGCCAGCAGATGGATCAAGGCTACAGTGAGAAATTCTGCCCAGTACATGGGGCCTCCAAAAATATTGATGAGCGTTTGCTGATAGGCTCGCAACACTACTCTTTCAATTTATTACAAAAAAGGTACAGCTAATGAGCAATCCGGGCAGAGCAGTTTTCCTCGATCACACATCCCTGGATCTGGGGGATCTGGATCTCGGCGCGTTGCGTGAAAACTTCGGCGAACTGGTGCTGCACGACAGTACTTCCCCGGATCAGGTCATCGACCGCCTCAAGGGCGCGCAGGTGGCGATCAGCAACAAGATCGTGCTGGATGCCAACACGTTCGCTGCATGCCCTGACTTGAAACTGGTGCTGGTCACTGCGACCGGCACCAACAATGTGGACCTGGCCGCAGCCCGCGAACACGGTGTAACCGTCTGCAACTGCCAGGGCTATGGAACGCCGTCAGTGGCGCAACACACTTTGCTGTTGCTGCTGGCACTCGCCACGCGCCTGCCCGATTACCAGAAGGCCGTGCAACAGGGTCTGTGGCAAAAGTCTTCCCAGTTCTGCCTTCTGGATTTCCCGATTGTAGAGCTTGAAGGCAAGACCCTCGGCCTGCTGGGCCATGGCGAACTGGGCAGTGCGGTGGCCAGGCTGGCAGAGGCTTTCGGCATGCGCGTCCTGCTGGGACAGATTCCCGGTCGCCCTGCCCGTGCGGACCGCTTGCCTCTTGAAGAGCTGCTGCCGCAAATCGACGCCCTGACCCTGCATTGCCCGCTCAACGAGCACACCCGCAACATGATCGGCGCCCGGGAACTCCAGTTGCTCAAGCCACAAGCCTTGGTGGTCAACACCGCTCGCGGCGGTCTGATCGATGAACAGGCTCTGGCCGATGCCTTGCGCAGTGGACATCTGGGCGGCGCAGCGTCGGACGTGCTGAGCGTGGAACCACCCGTCGCGGGCAACCCGCTGCTGGCCGACGACATTCCACGCCTGATCATCACTCCGCACAGCGCCTGGGGCGCCCGGGAAGCTCGCCAGCGCATCGTCAGCCAGCTCATCGAGAACGCCCAGGCGTTTTTTGCAGGGGCGCCGAAGCGGGTAGTCAGCTAGAATTCGCCCCTTTTTCAGGAGCGAAAACATGGACCCGCGCAGTGAAGTGTTACTTCGCCAGGCTGAACTCTTTCAAGGCTCGTTGCTGCTGGCCGGTTTGCCAGCCGACGACTTGCTGGGGAAGCTGCCGAACGCTCGCGGATGGTGCTGGCATGCGGGCGACCAGGCGGCACTGGACGCCCGTTTCGCCGGGCGCACGCATTTTGGCGTAGACGCACCACAGGAGCCTTTCGAGGCCGCCGTGCTGTTTCTGCCCAAGGCTCGCGACCTGACCGAGTACATGCTCAATGCCCTTTCCTCCCGGCTGGCAGGACGCGAGCTGTTTCTGGTGGGTGAAAAACGTGGCGGCATCGAAGCCGCTGCCAAACAGCTGAGCCCATTGGGCCGGGCCCGCAAGCTCGACAGCGCACGCCATTGCCAGCTCTGGCAAGTCACGGTGGAAAACGCACCACAGGCGGTCGAGCTGCAAAGCCTGGCCAAGCCTTACCAGATCGAACTCGAAGACGGTCCGCTCACGGTCATCAGCCTGCCGGGCGTATTCAGCCATGGCCGTCTGGATCGCGGCTCGGCCCTGCTGCTGGAAAACCTCGACAAACTCCCCAGCGGTCATTTGCTGGACTTCGGATGCGGCGCGGGCGTGCTGGGTGCTGCGGTAAAACGTCGCTACCCGCACAACGACGTCGTGATGCTCGATGTGGATGCATTCGCCACGGCCAGTGCCGCTCTGACCCTGGCAGCCAACGGCCTTGAAGCAAAGATTCTGACCGGCGATGGCATCGATGCCGCCCCCATGGGCCTGAACACGATTCTGAGCAATCCGCCCTTCCATGTCGGGGTGCATACCGACTATCTGGCCACTGAAACCCTGCTGAGAAAAGCACGCCAACATCTGAAATCAGGTGGCGAACTGCGCCTGGTTGCCAATAGTTTCCTGCGCTATCAGCCGCTGATCGAAGAGCATGTCGGGGCCTGTGAAATCCGGGCCCAGGGAAATGGCTTCCGGATCTACAGCGCGAAACGTTCTTGAAAATAAGAGCTTGCCGAATGGATTTTGCGAAGGCAGAATCCGCTCCGTCCTAGGGGAGTAGTCTCCCACGAGCAACATGCTCGTCCGGCACGCATCAACATACTTGGTCCTCAGACCATGGTGCGTGCGACCCAGAATCCGCTCAGACGGATCGGTGGTTTGACAAGACCTATGACACGAACACCTTACCCGGGGCGGGAAGGCTGTACGTGTCATAGCCGTGTCGACCCGCCCCTTAGGAACCCTGATGCTGGAATCCCTGTTAATCCCTACCGCAGTCGTTGCGCTTGCCGAGATCGGCGACAAAACGCAATTGCTCGCACTCATTCTTGCTGCACGCTTCCGCAAGCCCTGGCCCATCATCGCCGGCATCGTTGCCGCGACCCTGGCCAACCACGCAGCAGCGGGTGCAGTCGGCGCATGGTTCAGCAGCTTCTTCTCCGACGCGGTCCTGCACTGGATTCTCGCCGCCAGCTTCACGGCCACGGCCCTGTGGACACTGGTTCCCGACAAGATGGACGACGACGAAGCGAGCACGGCACGCAAGTTCGGCCCGTTCATGACGACCCTGATCACCTTCTTCATCGCGGAAATCGGCGACAAGACGCAGATAGCGACCGTGATGCTGGCTGCGCAGTATTCCTACCTGTGGCTGGTCATCATCGGCACCACCGTGGGCATGCTGATCGCCAACGTTCCAGTGGTACTGGCAGGCAACTTTGCCGCCGAAAAGCTGCCTCTGACCCTGATCCGCCGTCTGGCCGCCAGCGCCTTTTTCGTACTGGCTCTGGTCGCGGTCTACAAGGCCATGCAAGTCAGCGGCTGGGTCTGAGCGAAATGAAAAGAGCGCTGCAACGAAAGCCACAGCGCTCTGGTGCCATCAGCCGCTCAGGATTTGCTGGCTTGCTGGTACAGCGGCATCACCTTGGGAATCGCAGCTTCCAGAGAAGCAATGCGATTGGCCGAGGCCGGGTGAGTACTCATGAACTCCGGCTGCGAACCACCGGCGTTCTGGGTCATCTTCTGCCACAGGGTCACGGCGGCGTTGGGGTTGTAACCCGCTCGCGCCGCCAGCTCCAGCCCAATCAGATCAGCCTCGTTTTCGTTGCTGCGGCTGTTGGGCAGCGTGAGGCTGTAGTTCACAACCGTATCGGTCAGCGCCATGCCGGTTTCCCCCATACCCAGCAAGGCACCCGCGCCCTGCTTGGCAATGGCCACACCGTAAGCCTTGGACATCGCTTCGCGCCCGTGCTCACGCAAGGCATGGGCGATTTCATGACCCATTACCGCGGCGATTTCATCGTCGGTCAGCTTCAGTTTTTCGATCAGGCCGGTATAGAAAATGATCTTGCCGCCCGGTCCGCAGTTGGCATTGAGCTCATCGCTCTTGATGAGATTCACTTCCCACTGCCACTGGGCCGCGTCAGGACGCAGCTTCGGCGCCTGAGCAATCAAGCGGTCGGCAATCGCATTGACCCGCTTGGCGTTGGTGCTGGTGGTATCCAATATCCCTTTGCCACTCGCCTCTCCTACGGTTTCCTTGTAGGACTGGGCGTACATTTTGTTGACTTCATCTGTCGAGAGCATGCTGAACATGTACTGCTTGCGCTCGACCCCCACCGAATCACCGGTGGTTGTGTTTACAGCCTGACAGCCGCCAAGCAATAAACCGCCCCCCAACACACACAGGGCCAATGACTGACGCATGATGTTTCTCCTTATTAGCGAGACGGTCATCCTAGGCGGACAAGAGGCTCGGCACCAGATAGCGGCAAACAGCCATGTTTGTCAGCGTTGTAACAGGTTGGTTCCGGCACGGATATAAATGTGTGCGACTGGAATTCGCTACCCGGTTTGCTGCAAGGCCAATGAATCATTCTGTGGGAGGCAGCTTGCTGGCGACTTCACGTACAGACGCAGAATATCTGTCGTTTTTCAGGCCGCTGTCGCCAGCAAGCTGCCTCCCACAAGTTCAGGGCAGCATCAGACATCGTCACAACGGCGTCAGGCATTCCGGGGCATTGAGCTTTGGATCGTTCACCAGATTGGCCAGCGGTCTCTCGCGTAGCGGCATCTGTACGGAGGCAAGCAGTGCCTGCAAGGTGTGCAGCGGGGTGTCGGCTGCCAGCCAGTCTTTCTGGCCCTGGGCATCGAGAATCAGCGGGCGGCGCTGGCTGGACGCAGCCTGGGTGACCACCGCCACGCTCAGATAGGTATGCCCCTGCACCGGATAGGCTTCCCAGACCGCAGCAAAGAACAAGGCCGAGCCCTCGCCCGGTGTCAGCCAGAATGGACGCTTGCGAGCGGTGCCGCGCCATTCGTAGAAACCGTTGGCCGGCAGCAGGCAGCGACGCTGGCGAAAGGCTTCCCGGAACATCGGCTGCTCGGCCAGGGTTTCGGCACGCGCATGGGCAGGCGTGCGGGAAAGATCGGTCAGCCACGCAGGTGTCAGCCCCCAGCGGGCACGTGCCAGTTCCAGATCGCCTTCAGCCTCGGCCGCACGCATGATCAGCACGGTGTCGGCCGGAGAGATATTCCATTGCGGCTGCTGGTCTGCCGGAAAACCGGGCAAGGCCGCAAAGGCAGGGTTCCAGCGAAACAGGGCATAACGTCCACACATGAGGCTAAGGCAACTCTATTCGAAGGTGTTCAACACACCAGCACATCGGGAAAACTGTCCGGCTCGTCACCGGACAACGGCAGGGCAGCATTGTACGCAGTGATCAAGGCCCGCGCGCGCTCGACCTGATCGTCATCCACCGAGAGGCCCAGCAAGCCCAGTCCCGGCAACTCGCCCATACCACCCAGCAAGTCGCGCCCGACCAGATGCGCTTCGACCCCTTCACTGGCAAGCATGCCTTGCAGCAACTCGCCTTCCATCAGGTTTTCAGGCTCGTAGATTCTCTGCATCATTCGTTCTCACTGCGAACGTCCAGACTCCAGTCTTCACCATCGGTCCTCAGGTCGAATATGATCGGCCGACAACAGACCGGGCAGTCCTCAATGTACTGCTGATCGCCGCCGGACAGGTCCAGTACGGCCTCCACGGGCTCCCCGCAGTACGGACAGTCGTAACTCTGTAATTCCTGCATCGCGGCCTCCGCTGTCAGTTATGCGTATAATTGCCCCATTCTTTTGAAGGCTGCCAGATCAAACTGCCTTCTTTTTACCCTATCCGTTTCCAACAAGAGAGCATGATGGGCGAATTCGATGCCATCCGACCTTACAACGATGCAGAAGTCCCAGCCGTACTGGCACGTCTGCTGAGCGATAAAGCCTTTCTCGCGATCCTGACCAAATTCCGCTTTCCGCGTCTGGCGGGTGCGTTCGGGTGGTTCCTGCAACCGACCCTCGCCCGCAAACTGCGTCGTGAATTCGCCGGAATCGACTCGGTCGCTACCCTGCAGGACAAGGTCGAGTATTACGTCGACCACACCATCGAGCGGGCTACAGACGGTGTGACCTACACCGGCGTGGAATTGCTCAAGTCCGGCACGGCTTATCTGTTCCTGGCCAACCACCGCGATATCGTGATGGACCCGGCCTTCGTCAACTACGCCGTTTATCACGCAGGCCTGCCTACGCCGCGTATTGCCATTGGCGACAACCTGCTGCAGAAGCCTTTCGTCAGCGACCTGATGCGCCTGAACAAGAGCTTCATCGTGCATCGCTCGATTATCGGGCGGCGCGAGAAGATGGCGGCGTATCAACTGCTTTCGGCGTACATCAATCATTCGATTACCCACGACGGCCAGTCGATCTGGATCGCCCAGGCCGAAGGTCGCGCCAAGGACGGGGATGACCGTACCGAGTCGGCCATCCTCAAGATGTTCCACATGAGCCGCAAGGACGAGCCTTTCAGCGAAGTGATCCGTTCGCTGAACCTCATTCCGGTGTCGATCAGCTACGAATACGATCCTTGTGACCACGCCAAGGCACGGGAGTTGTACATCCGCGCCACCACCGGCAGCTACACCAAGACACCGGGCGAGGACGATGTCAGCATTGCGCTGGGTATCACGGGCTATAAAGGCCGTGTGCACGTGAACTTCGCACCACCGATCACCGAATCCTTCGAGGACACCAAGCTGCTGGCCGCCGAAATGGACCGGCAGATTCTCGGCGGTTACCGGCTGTTCCCGGTGCATTACCTGGCTTATGCACAATGGGCAGATGCCGATCCGGCACTTGATGTGCCGCTGGCGGCAGACGTGTTCCCGGCCGACGAACTGGCGCGTGCCAGGGAAGAATGGGAAAGCAGGCTGGCCGAGGCACCTGCCGAACATCGCCCTTACCTGATCCAGCAATATGCGACGCCGGTGCGCAATCAGTATCGGGTCAAGGCAGGCTTGCCTCTCTGATACGACTTCACAGAAACGGCGTCCATGGGACGCCGTTTTTGATGGTGTCACCTGAACGTCACACAGCTCGTGCACTGTATGGCTCCTCAAGGAATGACCGACCCTTTTTTGGAGCTGTTCATGTTGCACGCACACAACCAGGATCGCCTGTATCTGATCGCCCAGAGCGATGAACAACAAGAGCTGGTGGACGCACTGGCCTTCAACGTCCAGGACCGCCACTGGCTGGTCTACTGCGCCTTGGGCGGGCATCAGCATCATGATCTTCCGGACATGGATCTGGAAACAGGCCTGAGCTTTCTGAATCTCTATCAGCAAGCCGCTTGAACCCCGCACCCGAATACAAAAAAGCCCGGCCCCTTGCAAAAAGGGCCGGGCTTTTCATTGGGGCAAGGCTTATTGCGCCAGGGTGCCACCGATCGTCGGGTCCTGGAACACGCGAGTCAGCGCATCGCTCAGCACGTCGCTCACCAGCTTGGTGTTGGTTTCCTGATTGGGCGCCATACCGAAACGCTGATCCAGCGAAGCAGAATAACGGCCACCGTAGTTGCGGCCATTGTTGCGCACGTCCGCACGGAACGTGGAACTGATGGTTGCCTCGGTCACGTACAGGCCTTCCTTGGGCGACTGATATTTCAGGTCGGCCAGGGTCAGGGTCAGTTGTGCACCATTACCGCCACCCGAAACCGGGGTAAAGCCCAGCAGGCGAACGGCCGCTTCAGCCTGTGCCTGCAGCTTTGGCAACAGATCGGCACCATTTACGCTGATTGCGCTGGTTTCAGGGTACAGACCGCCACGGGTTCCCAATGTAGGGCTGGAACGACCATCCACGACACGCACGACAACCTGCTGCCCCTGACCCACCGGCGCGAACTGCGCGTTGAGCTTGGGTTGAGGACTCAGTTGCTGCGGGCTGTGGGCACACCCGACCAGCGTCAAACTGCTTACAGCAAGCAAACCGAACAAAAGGCGACGCAACATGCTCATCTCTCCAGAGGCCAGACACTAAATGTGCCGCAGTATAGCGATGCCAGCGAAAAATGGGACCGCTGAACCATCGCAATGGTTCAGCCACAGGAATGTAATCGGGGTGTAACGCCGGGAAGTCAGGATAGCCCCCATCAACTCGACAGGAGCTACGTCATGGGTCTTTTCCAATCGCTGTTCAACCTGCGTCGCCCATTGCGCCACTACGCACTCGTGGACAAGAACGGCATTTGCCGCGCACTCAAGCATTGCACCGAGCGTCCATTGAGCAGCGACTGGGTCGAAGTCAACGAACAACGTGCCAACTGGCTGAACCAGCAATTGCCCTCCAGCGCACAGGTTACGCAGCACTGCGCAGGTTCAATGCCACGTCAGTTGATCACGGCATGACGAATACCTGATAAAAGTCACATAAACCCGATCAATTCCTTTCGTTTCATCGCTATAATCTCCCCCCGATTATAAGGACGTCTCCTGATCGGGCCTCGCAGCATCGCTAATCCCCGGATTAGCTCCTCCGTAATGCCCACAGAGAGCCGCCCACACAGGTCATTTGCACACAGTTGTGCTCGATGAACGGTGAGCAATCGCTCGATTGATATCGAACCTTTTGCCCCCGACAACGCCTCAATCTGTATGCACCTGATCTGCCAGAGCTGCCATCGCAGCCCTTTTTGAGGTTTGGTTCACGTTTCCAAAAGAGCGTGAAAAAACGGGTTTCACTACTTCACAAGAGTGTGGCGAGCAAAATGAATAGGTACGCGTTTGTAAATGCACCATCAGCGTCTGAACCGGCCCCTTTGAACAGGACTGACCGCGACTGCGCCTCCATCACCGGAGCCTGAGGCCTGTCGTCCGGGCATGCGATGCCTTGACGATGGTCGAATGGCCGAACGGGTTGAAAAATGAGTTCATGCATCCTTGATGAAGACTCTTGTTCAGCCTGACCGGGACCTGCGCTTTAGATGCGAAAAATTGCGAAGAATCGGACAGGCGATCCTGGCCAGGACACATGGGGCACAACTTTTATCGACGCCCTGTACCCTTGGCATCTAGCCTCAGGAACGTATGCCGTCAATTTGGTGCTGCAGATTTTGGAGACGCGTTAATGGCGCATAACGAAGCAGTCGACGTAGTATTGGTCGGAGCGGGCATCATGAGTGCCACCCTGGCCGTGCTGCTCAAGGAGCTCGACCCCGGCCTCAAGCTGGAAGTCGTTGAGCTCATGGATTCCGGCGCTGCGGAGAGTTCCAACCCCTGGAACAACGCGGGGACCGGTCATGCCGGTCTCTGCGAGCTGAACTACACGCCGCCCGCGGCCGATGGCTCCATCGATATCAAGAAAGCTGTGCACATCAATGCACAGTTCGAGGTATCGAAGCAGTTCTGGGCTTACCTGGCTCGCAAAGGCACCTTCGGCTCGTCGAAATCCTTCATCAACTCGGTTCCGCACCTGAGCTTCGTTCAGGGCGAGAGCGGGATTTCCTTCCTCAAGACCCGTTTTGAAGCGATGCACAAGCATCACGCCTTCTCTTCGATGGAATACACCGAAGACAAGGCAAAGCTGGCCGAGTGGATGCCACTGATGATGCCAGGTCGTCCGGCTGACGAACCTATCGCCGCCACTCGGGTAATGAACGGTACGGACGTCAACTTCGGCGCGCTGACCAACCAGTTGCTCACTCACCTGGGCAGTGCTCCCGACGCTCAGGTCAAATACTGCAAGCGCGTTACCGACCTGACCCGTAACGGCAGCGGCTGGACCGTCACCATCAAGGACGTGAACAGCGGCAGCACTCGCCAGATCGACGCAAAATTCGTATTCCTCGGCGCGGGTGGCGCGGCCTTGCCGCTGCTGCAGATGTCGGGCATCGAAGAGAGCAAGGGCTTCGGCGGCTTCCCGGTCAGTGGCCAGTGGCTGCGTTGCGACAACCCCGAAGTGGTCAAGCAGCATCAGGCCAAGGTTTACAGCCAGGCCGCCGTGGGTTCGCCGCCCATGTCGGTTCCTCACCTGGATACCCGCGTGGTCGATGGCAAGAAATCCCTGCTGTTCGGACCTTACGCCGGCTTCACCACCAAGTTCCTCAAGCACGGCTCGTTCCTTGACCTGCCGCTGTCGGTACGACTGGCCAACATCAAACCGATGCTGGCCGTCGCTCGCGACAACATGGATCTGACCAAGTATCTGGTCAGTGAAGTGATGCAGTCGATGGAGCAGCGCCTGGAATCCCTGCGCCGCTTCTACCCTCAAGCCAGGGCCGAAGACTGGCGTCTGGAAGTTGCCGGTCAGCGAGTGCAGATCATCAAGAAAGACGCCAAGAAAGGCGGCATTCTGCAGTTCGGTACCGAACTGGTGTCTGCAAAGGACGGTTCTCTGGCCGCCTTGCTCGGTGCTTCTCCGGGCGCGTCGGTCACGGTTTCGATCATGCTGGAATTGATCGAGCGCTGCTTCCCGGACAAGGCTCGCAACGAGTGGGCCGCCAAGCTCAACGAAATATTTCCGGCCCGGGAAAAAGCACTGGAAACCGATGCGCAGCTGTACCAGCGCGTCAGCCGCCAGAGCGACGAGAGCCTGGAACTGGTCGAGCAGACCAATCAGGAACAAAGCAGCATCGCCTGATTGCCTGAGGCATAAAAAAACCCGTGAGCCTTGCAGCCACGGGTTTTTTCTTTGTAAGAACAGCTCAGTATTTAAAGGCTCTTGGCCAGAACCGCAATGTGCTCCGGGCCAATGCCACAGCAACCACCGATATGCGTAGCGCCACGCTTGACCCAGTCCGCCGCCCACTGCTGATAGCCTTGAGGATCAAGGTCTGCGCGCAGCTCATCCAGACCATCGTTGGCCTTGGCATCCTTGGGTTGCGGCGGGAAGGCATTGGCGTAAGCACCGATGGCGATCTCGACGTTCAATGACTTGAACACTTCGCGAGCGGCATCGATGGCTGCACCGATCACCTCAGGCTGGCTGCAGTTGAACAGCAGCGCAGCAGCACCCAGTTCGGCAGCGGCACGGGCCGCATCGGCCACCGGCTCACCGGAACGCAGACGCGCCACTTCGTCAGTGTCTTCGTCCTGAAGCGTGAAGGACAGCCAGAACGGTTTGCCATCGGCAGGCAGACCGGCACGGATGGTCCGGGCTTCGATGATGCAGCTTTGAGTTTCGGCCAGCCACAGATCCACATGCGGGGCCAGACCGGCCACCAGCGGCTTCAGGACTTCAGCAGCCAGTTCCGGCTTGTAGAGGTCCGGACGGTAGGAACCGAACAGCGGCGGCAGGGAGCCAGCTACCTTGGCACGTCCGCCCGAGGCATCCGCCGACTCGCGAGCCAGTCGACCGGCAAGATCAGCCAGTGCCTGGCCTTCGCGAGCAAAGCGTTCCTCGCCAATATGAAAAGGCACGACGGCGTAGCTGTTGCTGGTGATCACCTGGGCGCCACTGTCGATATAGGCGGTATGCACGGCACGCACCGCTTCGGGTGCCTCGCTCAGGGCGAGGGCCGACCACTCGGGCTGGCGGAAGGGAGCGCCTCGGCGCTGAAGCTCGCGGCCCATGCCGCCGTCAAGAATTACAGTCGAGCGCTGAGTCATATGCCATCTACTTATATCTTTATGAAAAAAACTCATTAGGAATGAGCTTGGTATAACGTATTTAATACAGCGCTTTATCCAAACTACAATCATTTTTTCAGGGGATAGCTTTGAAACTTAGCGCTCTGCTGGGCATTGGCCTGGTCACTCTGGCTGCATCGACTCAGACCTTCGCCGGTGCCACACTGGACCGCGTACAGAAGAACAAGGAACTGGTAAACGTCCTGATGGAAAGTTACCCGCCCTTCTCTTTCCTGAATGATAAAAACCAGCTGGACGGCTTCGATGTCGACGTCGCCAAAGCTGTCGCAGACAAGCTGGGCGTCAAGCTGCGTCTTGAAACGCCTTCATGGGACGTGATCGCCGCTGGCCGCTGGAGTGGTCGCTACGACATCTGCGTCTGCTCCATGACCCCGAGCAAATCCCGCGCTGAAGTCTTCAACTTCCCTGTCGAGTACTACGCCTCGCCTGCGGTGATCGTGGTCAACGCCAAGGATGATCGCATCCATTCGGCCAAGGACCTGAGCAACAAGAAGGTCGGCCTCACCAGCGCGTCCAGCTATGAAAGCTACCTGAACAAGAACCTGGTGATCGAAGGCGCTGAAGACAAGCCGCTGGAATACCCGTTCGAGAACGTTCAGATTGCCCCTTACGACAACGATAACGTTGCGTTCCAGGATCTGGGCCTGGGTGCCGGTGTGCGCCTGGATGCCATCCTCACCAATCTGGTCACGGCCCAGCCACGCCTGGATCAGGACAAGCGCTTCAAGCTGGCTGGTGCCTCGCTGTACGAAGAGCCCAACTTCGTCGCCATCGAGAAAGGCGATGCCGAATGGGACGCCAAGGTTCGTCAGGTCTTTGCCGAACTCAAACAGGACGGCACTCTGACCAAGCTGTCGCAGAAGTGGATCGGCGCTGACATCAGCAAATGACTTCCTTCCAGCCTCAACGCCCACCCGAGCAGGCCCAGAGCCTGCTCAAGCGTGTCTTCGGTTTCCGTACAAGGCTCTATCTGACCTGGGCGGCGATGTTCGCCCTGTTTGCCGGGTTCTTCCTGAGCTTCGACCTGAAGTTCTCGATCATTCTCGACAAACTGCCGAATCTGGTCGGCCTGAGCCTGTCACCCAACGGTTTTCTGCAGGGCGCGGCGCTGACGTTGTTCGTGTG